>JAKSTT010000150.1 GCA_024413635.1 Treponemataceae bacterium
AAGTTTATATGGTGCAATATCCTGGATCATGGGGGCTCCTTTCATGTTCATAATAACAAAAAAAGCCTGTGGTACTCCACCATAAAGTGAAGCACCGCAGGCTTTTTCAGCAGTCGCTCAGCGGATGCACAGTCCCTTGACCACTCATCCGGCAGGTCTGATTTTTCGTGCAGACAAGGCGACGAGCAGTTTCGGAACGGAGGCGTACTGGCGTACGTCGCAGTGACGAAACTGCGAGGCAACGCCGTATGCGCGGAAAAGCAGGCCTGCCGCTCAGGCAGCCGAACTACCCTTTAATTACACGAACGTTAATAACCCCGTCAATAGCGCGGATCTTATCTGCTGCATCTTCGGATACGTCGCCTTCAACATCAATCAGGTTGTATGCTACGTCGCCGCGGCTCTGGTTTACAACGGCTGCAATGTTCAGTTTGGCATCTGCAAGAACAGAGGTAATCTGACCAACCATGGTCGGGATGTTCTTGATGGATACGCAGAGGCGTGAACCACCGGTTGGAATCGGTTCATCCATTTTGCATTTGGGGAAGTTAACGCTGTTCTTGATGTTTCCGTTTTCAAGGAAATCACGCAGCTGGTTAACTGCCATAACGGCACAGTTTTCTTCTGCTTCCGGAGTAGAAGCACCCAGGTGTGGCAGACAGATTACTTTATCGCATTTCAGCAGGTCTTCATCAGTAAAGTCAGTTACGTACTGGGCGAGGGTACCGTTTTCAAGGGCAGCAAGCACGTCTTTGTTAACTACCAGTCCACCGCGGGCAAAGTTCAGAAGGCGGGCACCTTTTTTCATCATGCGGATGCGGTCTTCGTTGATAAAGCCTTTGGTATCGTTGGTCTGTGGAATATGAATGGTAACGTAGTCTGATTTAGACAGCAGGCTTTCAAGGCTTTCTGCTTTTACTACAGCGCGGCTCATGCTCCATGCAGCATCAACGGAAATGTAGGGGTCGTAACCGATTACATTCATTCCCAGACTGATGGCGGTGTTTGCAACCTGTGCACCAATGGCACCCAGACCGATTACACCAAGGGTTTTACCCATGATTTCCGGCCCTACAAACTGGCCTTTTCCTTTTTCAGCCATATCAGGAATCTGGTCTCCGTTTCCTGCCAGTGTTTTTGCCCAGTCAGCTGCTTTGTGTACCGGACGGCTTGAAAACAGCAGGGCTGCTACAACCAGTTCTTTTACGGCATTGGCATTGGCACCGGGAGTATTGAAAACAACGATACCTTTTTCAGTCATGGCTGGAATCGGAATGTTATTGACACCGGCACCAGCACGGGCTACTGCTTTAACGGAAGCAGGAATTTCCATGGAATGCATATCTGCTGAGCGCAGGAGGATTGCATCCGGATTCAGGATTTCAGAAGCACATTCGTAGTCATCACGCGGGAAATTAGAAAGCCCGGTGCTTGAGATTTTATTTAAGGTCTGAATTTTGTACATTATCGGTTCTCCGTTACTTGTTTTCTGCGGCAAACTTGTCCATGAATGCTACCAGTTTCTTAACACCTTCCAGATCCATGGCGTTGTAGATGGAAGCACGCATACCACCAACCAGACGGTGTCCGGCCAGGTTCACCAGACCTTCTGCAGCAGCGGCAGCAACAAATTTCTTGTTGATGGCAGAAGCAGCATCAGGATCGGTTTCCTTGGTCAGGAACGGTACGTTCATGATGGAACGGCTGCCTTTTTCTGCAGTTGCGTGGTAGTAGTCTGAATTATCCAGGTAGTTGTACAGGTATTCAGCTTTTTCGTAGTTCCGTTTAGCCATACCTTCAGCACCACCATTGGCTTTAATCCATTTAAGTACTTTGCCCATCATGTAGATGGTGTAGCATGGCGGAGTATTGTACATTGAGCCGCCTTCTGCATGGATTTTGTACTGCAGCATGGTAGGAGCGTTTTCTACCGGCATGGTTTCAGGAATCAGGTCTTCACGGATGATTACCAGGGTAACACCGGCAGGAGCCAGGTTTTTCTGGGCACCGGCATAGATTACGCCGAATTTGCTTACATCAAGAGGTTCAGAAAGAATGCAGCTTGAAGCATCGGTTACCAGTGGAATATCACCGGTATCAGGCAGGTATTCCCAGTGGGTTCCCATAATGGTGTTGTTCAGGGTGATATGAACGTAGTCATAGTCACCGGTAACTTTTTCTACTTTTGGAATGTAGCAGAAGTTTTTGTCATCGCTTGAAGCGATTACATCTACATCAAGATATTTTTTTGCTTCGGCAATGGCTTTTTTAGACCATACACCGGTATTTACATACGCAGCCTTTCCCTTCTTTTTAAGGTTCATGGGGATCATGGCAAACTGGGTAGAAGCACCGCCCTGGAGGAACAGTACTTTATAGTTTTCCGGAACATTCATCAGCTCACGGACCAGGGCTTCACATTCAGCAATAATAGGTTCATATGCCTTTGAGCGGTGGCTCATTTCCATTACGCTCTGTCCGGTTCCATTGCAGTCAAGCATTTCTGCTGCAGCTTCTTTCAATACTTCTTCCGGCAGCTGTGATGGGCCGGCACTGAAATTGTATACACGATTCATAGTTATATTCCTTATTGGTTACATTAATAGCTGCTCAACTGGAGCAGTGCCTGCATAACAGACAGGTCATAGACCCGGGTAGGTTCTGCTACCCTGAGCAAAGCCGCCGTATAGTTCACGATACCTTTGATGCCGCACTGTGCCAGTCGGTTTGCAACTCCCTGGGCAGCATCTTCAGGCACGGCCAGAATGGCGTATTCTATGCGTTCCTGTTTGATTATGGTTTCTAATTTACTGACGGTGTACAGCGGAAAATCAGTTACCAGGGTATCTACCCGGTTAACACTTGAATCAAAGCCGGCCACAATTTTAAATGCTGATCCTGCGAACCCATTGTAATCAGCCAGTGCGGCACCCAGACGCCCCATACCGATGATGCAACAGCGCTTTTCATCAGCAGAGAGATTCAGGAAGTTTGAAATAATGATTTTCAGCCGGGAAACGTTGTAGCCCTGAGGTGATGAGCAGCTCTCCGGAAGAACACTGATATCGCGGCGGATTGTGTCGCTTGTCCAACCGGTACGATTCTGCAGCTCCTGACTTGAAACCGTTTCCTTACCGTTTTTTTCATAGGTATCCAGCATACGGACAAGCCTGATCAGCCGTTCTCTTGTCGGTTTTGAACATGCGCTCGCCATTGAACACCTCGTCTTATACACTGTTGCTGTGAACTTTTTCACAACAACCACAATAAAAGTGTACTTTTTTACAGAAACAGTTTCAAGGGGGAGAAGGGATTTAGTTGTGAATTATTTCACAACCGTCATTTTTAGCTTTTTTTGCCGTCTGTTTCTTCTGAGACGGTACTGCCAGATAGCCAAAGATGCTGCCGCAGCCACCACCAATCAGATGGGCAATGTTTGAAATACCAGTCTGCTCAGAGGTTCCCAGGGAAAGGAATTCTGATCCCAGGTATACCAGCGCCACCAGAATGAAGGTCAGCGGAATACGGCTCCGGTCAATGGTGCTGTAAGACGACAGCAGAATCATCATGAATACTACGCCACTGGCTCCCATCAGGCCCTGTGGAATGAAACAGGCATTGATGACACCGGTAACAAACGCCGTAGCCATAATCATGACCAGCAGCATCTTACTGCCAAACCGGTCTTCCAGAATGGGGCCCAGAAGCAGCAGTAATGACAGGTTACCCATCAGATGGGACCAGTCCCGGTGGCCAAGGACATGGGTAAATAATCTGACGTAATGGAGCGGATCTTTATAGTCAAAGGGAAAGGGACCGGACTGACTTCCCGGTGCAATAAAGAGCAGCAGCATGCCGTTCTGTATCACCATCTGATGAAACAGCAGCACTGCTACGCACAGCAGCGAGAACGTCAGGGTAACCGGCGCATTATACTCAATACCAAGGCGTTTCTTTTTTGCCATGATTACAGAGTCTTCTCTTTCTTAACAGGTTCAGACGTAAAGTCGATGCCCAGTTTCTTCAGGATTTTCCGGTCAACTTCGCTGAGCATGACGGTGGTATGTACCTGGGTTCCTTTCAGTTCCGGCAGCATATCAAGGGCAGCTTTTGCACGTTTATCGGTGGTTCCCATCATGGCAAGGGCAATAAGCAGTTCATCACTGTGCAGCCGCGGATTCCGGCCCAGCAGGAAGTCTACTTTAAGACGCTGGATAGGTTCGATAACTTCTTTTGGAATGATATGTTCGCTGTGTTCAATGCCGGCAAGGTGTTTCAGGGCATTCAGCAGCAGGGCGGCACAGGCACCGAACAGGTCTGAAGTACCGGCAGTAATGATGGTGCCGTCATTCAGTTCAATGGCAGCACAGGTTCCACCGTCACGGGCGCGGCGTTCCTTTGCAGCTACGGTAACTTTGCGGTCATCAGTGGTGATACCCATCTGATTCATCAGCAGTTCCAGCTTATCAACCTGGTCTTCCGTAGCTTTATCTTCTGCCAGCAGGTTCAAAGTCTGGTAGTAGCGGCGGATGATTTCCTGTTTTGAGGCATAACAGCAGGCTTCATCATCAAAGATGCTCAGGCCGGCCATGTTAACGCCCATATCAGTTGGTGATTTATAGGGGTTCTCGCCGTAGATGCCTTCAAAAATGGCATTGAGAACCGGGAAGATTTCAATATCCCGGTTGTAGTTGACGGTGGTTTTTCCGTAGGCTTCCAGATGGAAGGGGTCAATCATGTTGACGTCGTTCAGGTCAACGGTAGCTGCTTCATAGGCAACGTTTACCGGGTGCTTCAGCGGCAGGTTCCAGATAGGGAATGTTTCAAATTTGGCATAACCGGCTTTAATACCACGTTTATTGTCGTGGTACAGCTGGCTTAAACAGGTTGCCATTTTCCCGCTTCCCGGGCCGGGAGCGGTAATAACCACCAGGGGACGGCTTGTTTCAATGTAGTCGTTCTTACCGAAACCGTCGTCACTGTTGATGAGGGAAACATTGTGGGGATAGCCGGCGATAGGATAATGGAGGTAGGTCTTGATGCCCATTTTATCCAGCTTGCTGCGGAATACATCGGCAGAAGCCTGGTTTGCGTAATGGGTGATGCAGACACTGCCTACCATAAGGCCGCGCTGCTGGAATTCATCGCGCAGACGGAGAACGTCCATGTCGTAGGTAATACCAAGGTCACCGCGTACCTTGTTTTTTTCAATATCAGCAGCACTGATAACGATGACGATTTCTGCAACTTCTGAAAGCTGCATAAGCATTTTCAGCTTACTGTCGGGCTCAAATCCAGGCAGTACACGGCTGGCGTGGAAGTCATCAAACAGTTTTCCACCAAATTCCAGGTACAGTTTGTCACCGAATTTGCCAATGCGTTCTTTAATGTGTTCTGACTGAATGCGTAAGTATTTGTCGTTATCAAAGCCGTTTTTCATCGTAGTGTCTCCAAAAATTACGCCGTTCATCTTAGCACAAA
>JAKSTT010000151.1 GCA_024413635.1 Treponemataceae bacterium
GGTTTTGCCAGTTCATAGCTGAAAGGCTGCTGCCGGGTAAAGTCCGGAAGCCACTCAGTGTCTTCTTCCAGTTCCTGATAGAACAGGTACTGGAAGTCGTAGCCGGCAATCAGGTCCTGAATGTCAGCAAATTCGCTCTGGTTCAGAAGCCGGTTGTTGAAGCTGGTCAGGGACTGCTCGCGGGAGGCAAGTTTTTCCGGGCTTACGGCTATGCCGGCTTCCTGCAGTTTTGCAGTGTCTACGGTAACGGGCGTGTACTGGCTCATGAGGCTGATGCAGGCGCAGTGGTCGTCGCTCCGGTCAGCGTGCTGCTTCAGCCAGTCAAGCACCAGTTTGGTGTCATTCAGGCGGCCCGGCAGAACAAGGTGCCGGATAATGACGCCGGAAAGCATTTTTTCTTTTCCGTTTACGTCCACAAAGCGCTCCGGTGTGTTCTGGATCATCCAGCGGATAGCCTTTTTTGCCACCTGGGGATAGTCCGGTGCCTTGAATACACTTTGTGAAATCATGGGGTTCAGGGTTTTCAGGTCAGGCAGCCATATGTCTACCAGACCGCGGAGCAGTTCCAGCGATTCAATGGTTTCGTAGGCTGATGAGTTCCAGCATACGGGAATGGTGAGGCCCCTGTCTTTTGCCAGACGGAGTCCTGCTGCAATGGCGGGAATATGGTGGCTGCCGGTAACGATATTGATGTTTTCGGCTCCGATGGTCTGTAAGCGGAGGCACAGGTCAGCAAAGGCTTTTGGAGTAAGGGCTGCACCCATGCCGTACTGACTGATCTGGTAGTTCTGGCAGAAGGCACAGCGCAGGTTGCAGCCGGTAATGAAGATGGTGCCGCTGCCGTTATGCACGGTAATGGGCGGTTCTTCGCCAAAGTGCAGGCAGGCAACGGCAGCCCGGATAGCAGCAGGTTCGCCGCAGAACGATGGGGCGCCTACAGTACGGTCTGCCTTACAGTTGCGGGGGCACTGGGTACAGGATATATAGAGTTCGTTCAGATCGCTGCCGGCTTCTGGCATGGTCACAGTGCTCCGTGGTCCATAACTGCGCCAAGAAGGCTGGTCAGAAGATCCAGGTCCAGGTCGCCGGCTTCATCGTTAATCATGTCCCGCAGTTCTTCCCAGTCTTCCCGGGTAAAGCAGGGATCACCGTCCAGCTGGTTCAGGATAAGATCCAGGGCATCGCAGATCCAGGTAACGTGTTCTTCGGTGGGCTCTGTCTGAGGATCGCCGTTGAGGATATAGGTAGAAAGCCAGTAGCTGGCGATGGAATTGCTTAACGACTGCAGGGTGCGGTCCTGTTTTTCAAAAAGTTCGGCAACGGCACGGCTGGCGCGGATACCGTCATACTGGCCGGCGTTGTCTGCCCGGTCGTGTTTCTTAATGCGTTCAATGTCTGAATAGAATTTTTCGCGTGCGTTCATGCCGCCATGGTATCACAAAGTTCCCCGTTGGGCCACAGCAGATGTCATCCAGCAACCCAATGTACTCTTTCATTGGTTCTGCGAGTTCTTTGAAAAGTTCCAGAGACTCGCTGATGCTGATTTTTTCCGGCAGTTCATATGCAGTGTTTGTAGAATACATTTCTGAACTTGGTTACGTGATTGCTGTGCGTCTGCCGGCAACCTGCTATGCTTGGCTGCAGGAGAAAAAATGAAAGTAAAAAAAGGTCTGGTAGTTCAGCGGCTGCCCTCTACCAGCCTGCTGATGGCATCGAGTATGGCGTCTGAATCGAAGTCCTCATCGATTTCGATATACGGAATATCGTTCCGGATACAGTCGGCCGTAAAGTCCTTACTGCACTGAATCAGCCGCTCCAGGTCCGGCTGGTCATCAAGACGCTGTTCAATGACGTTGGCGTATTCCACCACATGATCAAAGTGACAGCGCAGGTAATGCTCACTCATGACAATGAACACGCAGCGTATGTGCTTCAGGTACTCTGCAGTAAAACTTTCCTTCCAGCTGCCGGGAATGTAGCAGCCTTCAAGAATCATATTCTGGTTATTCTCAATGGCCGTTTTTACCATCTCTGCAGCAAAGGGCCACAGAAAGAACCGCATGTCGTAATCGTCGTTCACCGTCAGTTCTGTGCGGCCGGTGCGGATAAATCCCATTTTCAGGTGGTCCAGACTGGTGCAGGGGTAGTGGTATTTTTCTATCAGTTTCTGTGCAATAAGGGTTTTCCCCACGTGGGATGACCCGCCGATTAAGATGATCATGGTGATATTGTAGCACAAAAGGATGGGTAGGATTGCTGCTGTTGTCACACCAACTTGCTGGGAAGAGGGGAAAAGTGTGATATTTTTCGTGGGGGTTTCTCACTCAGTCGGCTGCAACTGTTGTGTGGTGTGACAGAAGTGCAGAAAAGTGCCCATAAATTGATGAAAATCGGCAGAAATGTCACACTACATCGCCGCACATCTGGCTTTGAGTGAGATCACCCTCGCATCAAATGGTAACGGTGCGAGGGTAAAGGTGATTAGAATGTATGCTTCCAGCTGACTGGAATTTCAAATCTCTTAACTGCGGTTTTCTGCAGGGGTTCGCTTTCATATTTTTCTGAGTAGAAGGAAACTTCTACCGTAACGGTATCCTGGCTGGTGGGGGTGTAGGTTACGCCTGGACGTACAGTAGTTGCTCTGTGCTCAGAAAGCATGTCCGGGTTAAGGTGTTTAGATTCTGCGAAAATGCCAACGGCAAACTGTTCATTCAACTGATAACTGGCTTTTGCTTCAATATGGCTGCTGGCACGGTTGGTGTTGGATGTATTTGTACTTACTTTCCAGTATTCTGCCTGTTCTCCCACGGCATACCGGCCCTGGGCTGCTACAGAAAGGGCATCATAGGTATACTGTGCCGTAAGCAGCAGCAGTTTACCGGTATTATAGTAATAATCTAACGAGTTATTTACAACATGATACATAGTGCTGTAATCATTCAGGAAGAAGACATAGCCACCGCCTACTACCAGATCCTGCCCGATCAGACTGTTTGCATCAACAGAGGCAAACAGTCCAAAGCATGACGGATTGTATTCTACTCTGGAACCATTTTTTGTGTAGTACGGTTTTGGATTCAGAAGCTGATCAATGGTACCGCTAAGGGTTACGGCTTCTGCAGGGGTCCATTCAAAGCCAAAACGAAGGTTCATGGAAATTTTTGAGTCCTTGGTACCATCTGCGTTGGTATAGTTTTCATATCCCTTGTTGTACAGTGTGGCAGAATCATTACTTACCGTAAAGACCAGATTCTCTGCTGCAAGGATATCAACGTTGAAATTGCCGGTATCAAGAATACCGTTAGAAACATAGCTGTCGGTTGCCGGCAGGTAGGCACCGGCAGTTTTATAGTAGTTTTTGGAAAAGTGTACCAGGCTGAATGGCTTGAACTCATACACAGCATAGTAGAGGTAGTTAGAGGATGTACTTACATAGTTATATATTTCCCCTTTACTGTTGATGCCGGACGTATTGTATACTGAATGCCCTGCAAACCATGTAATATCCAGAAGGTCACTTTCAAGCTTCAGGCTGATGTTTTCGTACATTCCACCAAAGGATGTCACGTCCCGGTATTCATATTTCCCGGTTGTGGAATTATAAAAATAACTGTTCTCTACTTTCCTGAGCACTGTTGAAGACAGTGTGTTCTCAACCGTTATTTTAGCCGGCATTTCTTCTGCCCATACCATACTGGCAGCAACTAAGAGCACCAGTGCGCAAACTGCTAATTTTTTCATAGCATTTCCTCCATTTGTTCCTTTAAGTTAGGGTAAAGAAAGCAAAAAAAAAAATCAATGTTAGAGCGTCCCTGCCGGGTGTCCGGTAATACTTAAAAAAAAACCGTGAGGTGTTTACTTTGCCGGAAATGACTGCAAAGGCAGCCTGTCTGTGGTATGCTATAGAATATGGAAGAAGTTATTGAATTAGATAAAACAGCCCTTGCTGCAGAACGCAAGGAATTTCATCAGCAGTTACGCAGTCTGGTATTTCCTATTGCCATCCAGACTTTCATGACCTCTCTGGTTTCGGCCACTGATGCCCTGATGCTGGGGCTTCTGGATCAGACATCACTTTCGTCAGTGTCCCTTGCCGGACAGATTCAGTTTGTGTTCAGTATGTTCGTACTGGGGCTTTCAGCCGGTACCGGCATTATGACCGCCCAGTACTGGGGTAAAAAAGACGCCGAAAACATACAGCGCGTTATTCCCGTGCCCCTTCGCTGGAGCCTGCTGGGCGGTGCCATCTGCACCCTGCTGGCAGCCTTTACGCCACGGCTTCTCATGCTCTGCTTTACCGATGCCCCGGAACTGGTAGCTGCCGGCAGCAGTTATCTCCGCACCGTCAGCCTCAGCTATTTTATTTTCGGTATCTCCCAGATTTATGAAGTTATCCTCCGTAACACCGGACATGCCAAACAGGCCAGCCGTATTGCTTCCAGCGCCGTTGTGGTGAACATCATCCTGAACGCCATCCTCATTTTCGGTCTGTTCGGGGCTCCAAAACTGGGAATCGTGGGTGCTGCCATTGCCACCGTCTGTGCCCGCCTTTTTGAACTGTGCTGGGCCGTTATTGAAAACCTGCGCCCGGAACGGGTCCGCATCAGCTGGAACCGCCTGCTGAAAAAAGTAAACAAAGACCTGCAGTCAGACTTCTGGCGCTACACCATCCCCATGCTGGGTGCCGCTCTTGTCTGGGGCATCGCGTTCTCACTGTACAGCGTCATCATGGGGCACATGGGTTCCGATGCCGTTGCCGCCAACAGTATCACCAGCATTGCCAAAAGCATGGTCAGCTGCTTTATCCGCGGCGTTTCATCCGGTGCCGGCATTCTGGTAGGAAACCTGCTTGGTGCCAATGAACTTGCCAAGGCAAAACGCTACGGCGCCCGTCTGGTAAAAATGGCAGCCCTTACCGGCTTTATTACTGCCCTTGTCCTCTGGATTGCTTCACCCTTTATCGTGCACATTGCGCCCCTCTCAGAAACGGCCAAAAACTACCTGCAGTGGATGCTCCTGTTCTGCGGCCTCAACATCATGGCTCAGTCACTGAATACCACCATTCTTGACGGTATCTTTGGCGCCGGCGGCGACAGCAAGTTCGACATGACCACCAACATCTGGGCCATGTGGTGCTTTACCGTGCCCGTCGGCTTCCTTGCCGCCTTCCTCTTCAAGCTGCCTCCCGTTATCGTCTACTGCATCGTCAATCTGGATGAAATCGTCAAACTCTGGGCAGTTTTTGTGCGCTACCGCAAATATATCTGGGTAAGGAATATTACGCGGGACAACATCACGGACTAGCTCGGTGCGAGGGTCCGCGCTAACTTCGTTGGAAGCCCATCTGCGGTGCTCAACGGCCTAAAAGGCCGCCTCCGCTCCTGGGATGGGCTTCCGCCTCGTTATCACGAACCCTCGC
>JAKSTT010000152.1 GCA_024413635.1 Treponemataceae bacterium
CTCCGAAAGAATCTGATCCTTCCATGGCAGCTACCCGGGAGAAATTCCGTACCATGCTGCGTGAAGGCAAACTGGAAACCCGTGAGGTTGAAATTGCCATCCAGCGGAAAGTGCAGGGGCCTTCCATTGAAATGATGGGCAACATGGAAGACATGGAACAGGCAATGCAGAACATTACCAGCATGCTTAACGGCAACCGGACCCGCAAAAAGACCGTAACCGTTGCAGAAGCCCGCAATATCCTGATGGAAGAACAGCTGGACCGCATGGTTGATCCTGACAAGGTAACCGATGAAGCCAAACGCCGTGTAGAAAACATGGGAATCATCTTCATTGATGAGATCGATAAGATTGCCGGCGGCTCAAGCCATTCAAGCCACGATGTAAGCCGTGAAGGCGTACAGCGTGATATTCTGCCCATCGTAGAAGGTTCAAACGTAAACACAAAATGGGGTGTTATTGATACTACCCATATTCTGTTCATCGCTGCCGGCGCCTTCAACGTGTCAAAACCCAGTGACCTGATTCCTGAACTGCAGGGACGGTTCCCGCTCCGGGTTGAACTTGATTCACTGCATGCAGAAGAATTCAAGCGTATCCTGACAGAGCCGAAAAACTCACTTACCCGCCAGTATACGGCACTGCTTTCTACGGAAAACGTTACCATCCAGTTTGCAGAAGAAGCCATCGACAAGATGAGTCAGCTGGCAGAAGACGTAAACAACCGGGTAGAAAACATCGGGGCCCGCCGTCTGCATACCATCATGGAAACCCTGCTGGAAGACCTGAGCTTTGAAGCCGACGAGCATGCCGGTGAAACCATCACCATCACCGCCGACTACGTAGACGAAAAACTGACCGGAGTAGTCCAGAACCAGGATCTCTCCAAGTACATTCTGTAACGGTCTCTGAAAATACGGGAAGGAAGACAAAGTCTGACAAAAACTGTTGCAGGCCGGTTCGATTCACGGTGTAAGCTGTTGCTGACACCGTGAACACGGATGAGTCAAGGCTTTAAGTGTAACGTGCCTTGACCATACCGTATAGTTTCCTTTCCGGCCTGCACCTGTAGCGACGCTAGCGAGCGGTTTTGGCAGACTTTGGCTGACTGGTAGTATTTTCATAACCGCCCGCAAACTGCCATCTCCCGCTTACAAAGTCTGTGTTGAAAAAGCGGGATGCAGGCAAAAACGTGAGGTGGGATGGGAAATTACAAAAATTGTCTGAGTCTGGAATGATAGTTTCCTTGCCAGGCTCAGCCAATAGCGACGCTAGCGAGCGGTTTTGTAATTTCCCAGCACGCCGGAAGTTTTTTCACTGGGACCCGCTTTTTCAACACAAAGCGTAAAAACCCCTAAAGTCGGTTTTTCAGATACCGATAACCATCTTAGAGAGGTACACGGACGTTCCTCCCTAAGGTGGTTTTTTTATGAACAGTTTCTCACGCTCTGTGGATATGCTTCACCGGGCACTGGATGTAACAACCCTCCGCTATCAGGTTAGCGCCAATAACCTTGCTAACTCTGAAGTTCCTAATTTCAAACGCTCAGAAGTAAACTTTGAAAGCCAGCTTTCACGGGCTCTTGCCAGCGAAAAATCTGCTGCTTCCGGAGAATCTTTTGTCCTCCGTACTACTGATCCCCGCCATATCCAGTCATCTGGTGTTACCGACTATACGACCGTTCAGCCCCGCCGCGTAACCGACTGGCATTCTACCAGCAAGGCCAACGGCAACAACGTAGATGCTGAAGAAGAAGCAATGCTGATCCTCAAAACCCAGATGAACTATCAGCTGCTGACTGCCATGGAAAACTTCCAGTTCAGCCAGATCAAAATGGCCCTCAAATAGTCTGTAAGCAGGAAGGAGAATAATTATGGGACTTTTTTCAACAATTAATATTGCAGCTTCCGGCATGAGCGTTGAACGCCTCCGTTCAGACGTTATTGCCGATAACATTGCCAACGCAAACTCTACCCGTACTGCAGAAGGTGGAGCCTACAAACGCAGCCGCATCATCGTAGAACCGGTTGCCGGCGCCCAGTTCCGCGGAATCTTTACTCCTGAAGAATTTGATGCCGGTGCGGGGCAGGGGGTCCGTGTTGCCGCCATCGAAAAAGATGAATCCCAGGGACGTCTGGTGTATGATCCGACCCATCCTGATGCCATCATGAGCGGCCCTAACGTTGGATACGTGGAATACCCCAACATCAACATCGTATCAGAAATGGTAGACCTGATTGCAGCCAGCCGTGCCTATGAAGCCAACTCGTCGGTAATCCAGGGTTCTAAAGAAATGTTCCAGCAGGCCCTTGCTATCGGCCAGTAAGCAAGGTAAAATAGATAGCGGGTTGGGTTCTTTTCTCCTGAATTGAACCCTTTGGGAGTTATCTAATAATGAATATCGTATCTACTTTTCAGATGACCAGGACAAATCCTGCTCACATCGGCAGTGCACCACTGGCATCTGATGCTGCAACTGCATCACATTCCTTTGCAAAAAGCATCAACACAGAAGCTAAAAAAACTGCCTCTACTTTTGAACAGTATCTGCTTCAGGCTGCCAACTACGTTAATGATACCCAGTATCAGAGCACCGCGCTGGTAGAACAGCTGATCACTGATCCTGATTCTGTTGATGTTCATGACGTTACCATCGCCATGGCACAGGCCAGCATGTCCTTGAATATTGCTCAGACAGTCATTGACCGCATTACCAAGGCATGGTCTGAAATTTCAACAACCAGATAATCACAAATCGTGATAAAAACAGTAATTTCCGCATGAAAACAGGGCTTTGAGAGGCTCTGTGCTATGGTAAATGTATAATTGTGTGGTACAATTACTGTATATACAGGCGCATTGTATCCTTCTGGGAAACTGGATGCAGCGCCCTTACAGCAGTTTTATTCGTTCACGGGAGGGATAAATGAACGAATGGATCCAAAAAGTTATGTCGCAGGCGAAAACCCTGTGGGCAAAATGGTCTAATATCCAGAAAGCGATTCTGGTGGGTATCGTCGTTGTCGTTATCGGTGCCCTTGTCATGGTCGGCCGTGTTTCGTCCGGACCGGATGAAGAACCGCTTTTCAACACAACCTTTGAAGAATCAGTTCTCACCAATATTCAGGTACGCCTTGATACAGAAGGCGTAGAGTACCGCACGGTAAACGGTATCATTTACGTAAAGAATAAGGCCACTGCACGCCGCATGAAGTCTATTCTGGTCCGTGAAGATATTATTCCGACTACTACAGACCCCTGGGCAATTTTTGACGTAGACCGCTGGACCACCAGCGACTTCCTTAACGATGTAAACAAACGCCGCGCCATCATCGGAGAAGTTGAACAGGCTATCAAAGCCTTTGATGACGTAGACGATGCAAAAGTAAGCATTGATATTCCTGAGCAGACCCTGTTTGTCAGTGACCAGCGTGTTCCCACTGCAACCGTTGTCCTGACCACTAAACCGGGCAGTGACCTTGCCAAGAACCGCAAGAAAATTGAAGGTATCCAGAAACTGGTCCGGTTTGCCTATTCCAGCCTGACCGATGAAAACATTGCCATCCTTGATTCAACTACCGGTGTGCAGCTGAACAACTTTGACGATATGCGGGATATTGAAAAAGTCGATATTTATACCCGTCAGCAGAAGTTCATAACCAACCTGCAGAATGAATACCGCATCAAAATCCTCAACTCCCTGCAGCAGATTTTTACCAGCGACCGCGTTCGCGACCTTGATATCAAGATTGAAATGGACATGTCTGAAAAAACCGTTCAGTCTACCGAGTATTCTCCAATCATCATCAATGAGGATAACCCAGATACCCCGTATGATGACTCCCTCAAGCGTGAATACCTGCCTATTTCATCAGAAACCGTTACCAAGGTTACCAAAGGTACCGTGTATAATCCGGAAGGCCCTGCCGGCGTTGAAGGTCAGAATCCTCCGGTATACAGCGATATGTCCAATGCGTACACCGTAACGGAAGAACGTGGCGAAAAGGTAAACAATGTAATGAATGAAAGCCACACGCAGGAAATTAAGGCTCCTACCATTGACCGTGTTACCGTTTCAGTTGCCGTAGACGGTACCTGGACAAAAAAACGCAAGGATAATGGTGAACTTGATATCCAGAAAGGTGAAATTCAGCGCGAGTACCACGAAGTAAGTGCCGAAGATTTAGCTAAGGCAGAACGGTTGATTCAGAATGCCATCGGCTATAACCGGAATCGTGGTGACTCAGTTACCATTGAAAACATCCGGTTTGACCGCACTGTCCAGTTTGAAGAAGAAGACGCTCTTGAACTGCGCAAGAGCCAGACCCAGCGCACCATTATTTATGCCGCAACCGGTATTGCCGCTGTCCTTCTGGCATTCATCATCTTCCGTATGATCAGCCGTGAGCTTGAACGCAAACGCCGCCAGAAGGAAGAAGAAATCCTGCGCCAGCATCAGATGGAGCGCGAAAAGACCCTGTGGGAAGCAGAGCAGGCTGGTATGGAAGTTACCATGTCTGTTGAAGAGCGTGAGCGGGCAGAACTTCAGGAAAATGCCATTGCACTGGCAAAGGAACATCCGGAAGACGTTGCAATGCTCCTGCGTACCTGGTTGATGGAGGAATAGTATGCCAGAAAAAGCAAAACCGGTTCCAAAGCCAGCAGCCGCCGGCAATAAGAAACCAAAAGACTACCGCAGCTTGAATGGCCGTCAGAAGGCAGCTATCTTCCTGGTATCATTGGGTTCAGAAATTTCTTCTGAAATCTTCAAGCACATGCGTGAAGATGAAGTAGAAACCTTAACATTTGAAATTGCCCGTCTGGAAACTGTAGATTCAGACTTTAAGGAGCAGGTACTCCGTGAATTCCAGGACCTGATGAAGGCCCAGAACTTCATTACCAGTGGTGGTATCGACTTTGCCCGCGAACTGCTTGAAAAATCAGTTGGTTCACAGAAAGCCATCGACATCATCAACCGCCTGACTTCCAGCCTGCAGGTTCGTCCTTTTGACTTTATCCGCCGTACGGACCCTGCACATCTTTTGAACTTTATCCAGCAGGAACATCCGCAGACCATTGCGCTGATTCTGTCATACCTGGAACCGAATAAAGCATCAGTCATCCTGCAGAACCTGCAGGAAGAAACCCAGAGTGAAGTAGCCCGCCGTATTGCGCTGATGGACCGGACCTCACCTGATGTACTCCGTGAAGTTGAACGCGTACTTGAAAAGAAGCTTTCAACCCTGTCCAGCGAAGACTATACCGCTGCCGGTGGTGTTGAATCCATCGTTGAAATCCTCAACCTTGTTGACCGTTCTTCTGAAAAGGCCATTATCGAATCCCTGGAAGAAGAAGA
>JAKSTT010000153.1 GCA_024413635.1 Treponemataceae bacterium
CGTCGTAGCTTTTTACTTTGTTGCCCCACATGTCTACTTCCTGCGGGGTAACGCTGCCAGACTGAACATTCTCCCAGTCGGCAAGAATCTTTTCTGCTGCATCGGAGCCCAGTTTCAGTTCTCCGTGAGATGCCAGGACGGTGTCGTAGTCACCTTTCCGGGCCATGAGTTTTTTCAGGGCGTCTGCAAACAACTTAGGACAGCGGTGGTCGCCAAAGAGATAGATATGTTCTTTCTGCAGGGTATCTCCGGCAAACAGCATGCGGCGTTCCCTGTCCAGAAGGACAATGCTGCCTGCCGTGTGGCCCGGTACCGCAATAACTTCCAGGGTTCTTCCGCCTAAATCAATGACATCGCCATCGCAGATTTCAATCCACTGGCTGCCCGGAAATTTTTCGGCTACCTTGCAGCCTTCATAGTCTTCTTTTGTCATCATGAACTGGCTGAACTGAGCGGTGCCGGAAATATGGTCGCCGTCTGCGTGGGTGTACACAACGCTTAAGGGCAGTGAGGTTACTTCGTCTGCCAGTTCTTCAAGATCCGGGTTACTTACTCCGCTGTCTATCCAAAGGGCGCTGTCGTTTCCGATTAAGAGGAAACAGCGGACAAACTGGTCTTCCAGTACGTAGGTGGTATCATCAATCTTTACTAAATCTGACATTGCAAACTCCTGTATATGTTCCATTATAGCATTGCTTTAGCAGTTCGCTGTTGAAAAATTATGGTTCAGTGTTACAGTAAAAAATATAACCATAAACTGGAGAGTGGCATGCTTAGTATTTCTCATTATTCAAAAAGCTACGGAAAGGATAAAAAGGCCTGCGATGATATTTCGCTGAACGTAGAATCCGGTGATATTTTTGGTTTTATCGGACACAATGGCGCCGGTAAAAGTACTACCATCAAAGCGGTTGTTGGGGTACTTGATTTTGAAGAAGGCGAAATTACTATTGATGGTCACAGTGTTAAAGATGACCCTATTGCCTGCAAAAAAGTAACCGCCTATATCCCGGATAATCCTGATTTGTACGAGCATCTTACCGGTCTTCAGTACTTTGATTTCATTGCAGACGTGTTCGGCATTTCTAAGGAAGTGCGTACTGAGCGTATTGAAAAATATGCCGGTCTGTTTGAAATTACCGGAGCTTTAGGCGACCTGATTTCATCGTATAGTCACGGTATGAAGCAGAAAGTTGCCATTATCGGTGCCCTGATTCATGAGCCTAAACTGCTGGTTCTTGATGAACCTTTTGTCGGCCTTGATCCAAAAGCTGCCCTGATTCTGAAAAACCTGATGAAAGATCTGTGTTCCCGTGGCGGCGCCGTATTCTTCAGTACCCATGTGCTTGAGGTTGCAGAAAAGCTCTGTAACAAGATTGCCATCATTAAGGGTGGAAAAATCATCACCTCTGGCACAACCCGGGAATTGACCGGCGGAAAATCGCTGGAAGACGTATTCATGGAGGTTGTGGAAGATGAAAAGTAATGTACTGTTACGGAATCTTCTGCTGTCATCCAGTTCCCTGAATATCTGGCGTCATGAAACTGATAAGAAAAAGAAAGGCAAGATGGTGGGCCAGGCCATTGGACTTGGTCTTCTGTATGTGTTGCTCATGGGGTTCCTTGTTCTGATGGCTGTTGGCTATGGTCTTCTGGGAATTGAAAAACATATTCCCGTATTGGGCGGCATTGCGGTTATCGCCATCGAATTCATCTTTACGTTCCTCAAGACCAACGGATATCTGTTTGCCTTCCGCGATTACGACATGCTGATGTCGCTGCCTTTTTCTACAAAGCAGATTGTGTCCTCAAAATTTCTGTACATGTACGTAAAGAATCTGCCATGGGTAGTGATTATTACTCTTGCCATGGAAATTGGCTACGGAATTTTTGCAAAGCCGGCGTTCATTGTGTACATCGTTTGGTTTGTACTTGCCATGCTGCTTCCGCTGATTCCCATGGTTGTGGCTTCGGTACTTGGCGCTTTGATTGCGGGTATCAGCTCCGAATTCAAGTACAAAAAGATGATTCAGACTTTCCTGACCATTATTTTTGTGCTGTTCTGTTTTTCCCTGCGGTTTATTATTGAGGCAATCTTTAAGAACGGTAATGCGGAAACGACCCTTGAAAACATTGCCGATGTGCTTGACGGCGTTACTGCATGGTACTTCCCGCTGGCATGGTTTGAAGGTGCTGTCTGCAATCTGAATCTGGTGGACCTGCTGCTGTATGTGCTGGTTTCTGTTGCCGTCTTTGAAGTTGCCTTTACCAGTATCAGTGTGTTCTACAAGGGCATAAACGGCCGCCTTATGACTGGCGGTGCCCACACAAAAACTGACATGAAAAAGAGTAAACAGCGGAGTGTGGCACAGACCATTGCGTTTAAGGAGTGGAAGCGGTTCCTCAGTTCTACCAACTACTTTGTAAACAATGGCTTAGGCATGATCCTGACAGTGATTTTCTGTATAGCTGTTCTGTTCCTTGATATGGATAAAGTAATTGCGGCCATAACCCAGGGAGCCCCGGTTACCAAGGAAATGCTTCTTCCGGCAGTACCCATGATTGTGTTCTTTTTTGTCGGCATGACTTCTACCTGTACGGTATCTCCTTCCCTTGAAGGTAATCAGATGTGGCTTATTGAAAGCCTGCCTTTGACAAAGAAAGCTTTTTACAACGGCAAGATGCTGTTTAACCTGTACACCACCGTTCCTTTTGCGGTTCTGGGAAATGTAGTCATTGGCATTGCCTGTGGCGGTACTTTTGTGCAGCTTCTGCTGTTTGCCCTTTGCGGTATCATTCAGAGCCTGTACAACACAACCTGGGGCCTTGTGTGCGGTATCCGGCACATAAAGCTTGAATGGGAAAACGAGATGGAAGTTATCAAGCAGGGTAGTGCTGTTGCCATCTATATGCTGCCCAACATGTTCATTACCATGGGATTGTGTGTACTCTCCGTTGTTCTGGGCCTGCGTGCCGGAACAGAAGCTGCAACGCTCGCCTGCTGTGCTTTGTATGCGGTTCCGGCCTTGTTATGCTGGCTGTGGGTACGTAAGGAATACCAGCACCGCAAGTAACAGGCAGAACATAATCTGCAGCATATACGATGACAGGTAGGACACCGTCCGGCGCATGACAAGCTCTTCTTCATCAAGGGTAAAGTCCGGATGGTGTGCATCTGCCTTCATTCCCCACCAGCTGGAAACAAAGCACCAGGCACAGGGAATGAGAATGTAAAGAAGGGAGCCTGCAATGCCCGGCCGGAAGGCTGCAATGAGCAGAACGCTTGAAACAAGTGAAACCGGCAGGGTGAGCAGCAGGTTCAGCTTTATCTTCTGAGCGTACACCAGATTTCTGTTGAAAGGGGTGGATGCCAGAATCCAATACCGCTTGCCTTCCATGGATAGTGAACAGTAGGTAGTGTTGCCCAGCGATATGAAGGTGCACAGCAGGAATGGAATGCACCGGGCAATGTGACTCATGGCTTCTGCAGTCTGTGGCATGCCAAAAAAAGCCCCGATTTTTTCCGGCGATTCAATGACCAGACAGGTACTGATGATTACCGGCAGCATAAGAAAATAAAAAGACCGCTTGAAATAGGATTTTGACCGGAAATACAGTTCCAGTTCCCGGTGAAACAGCGTTTTGGCAAGCGGTGTACTTTTCTGCGGCTGCCATCGGTACACCGAATAGCTTTTAGGGGTGCGGAGCGATGAAATGATGATGGGATATCCGATGCCCAGAATCAGAAAGAAAAACGCATACCAGATAATCGATATGAAGAAGAACATGAAGGTCCAGCCACCATCCTGGGCAAAAATGCCAATCTGGTAAAACCGTGCCAGTTTGTAATTCTGTACCATGGTGGTAATCATGGAAGCAACATTTTCTGCCCCTGCAGCTCCCTGATTGATAAGGGAACAGACAATGCCGCAGAGCAGAATGGTAAAGCCCAGAAGAAAAGCCAGTGAAAGACCTGAATGTATCTGGTTGTTGTTTGGATTGGTTACCAGGCAGAGAATGGCTATGACACCAATCAGGCAGGCAATGCCACTGGCTGGCAGACAGGAGATGAACAGCCCGAATGTCCAGTATCCCCAGAATGATGAGGTAACGGTCTGAGCCCTGGCGTAGACCAGCACGGCTGGAATTTCGATAAGGGCGGTAAGAAAGAGATTCTGCAGATACAGCAGGAGAAAAATCATGGCAACATGCAGGATGGAAGGCACCGGCAATGCCAGAAGGAATTCTGATTCATTACTGTCAGAAAGAAGGGCGTGTATCTTGAGGATGGTAAAAATCAGGGTTGCAATGCTGCTGACCAGGTATGCAAGAATAGGCAGTATTTCTGCAAAGCCCTGTTGAGCTATGGCTGCAAAAGCAAGGTAAAAGGCAGCTGCCGCTGCTGCAGGAATGACGGCAGAAATTAATCCGTTAATGAACAGGGAACATCTGGCAGCCGGACTTTTTTCGGCTGCGGCAGACTGCAGACGGAAGTTTTTCTGCAGGTTCATTTTAAGCAGAATGGAAAAGGTGCTCATTATTCGTTTTCGTCCCGAATCTGTTCTATAAACAACTGTTCCAGAGATTTTTCTGCAAGAATATGCTCCATGGTATCTGAAACCACCAGATTTCCGTGGTTCATGATGCCCACGCGGGTACACAGTTTTTCTGCTACTTCAAGTACATGGGTTGAAAAAAATATGGCACTGCCGTTACTGCACAGTTCTTTCATGCAGCTTTTCAGAACGCTGCTGGCTTTTGTATCAAGTCCTACAAAGGGCTCGTCCAGGACAAGCAGCTGGGGATTATGCATAAAGGCGCTGATAAGGACAATCTTCTGCTTCATGCCGTGGGAATATGACTGGATGATATTTCCCAAATGTGGGGTAATGGAGAAAAGATCTGCGTATTTCTTAATCTGACGGGTTCGCTCTTCATCGCCCATGCCATAGATATCTGCAATAAAATTCAGATAGGAAATGCCTGTCATAAAGCCAAAGATTTCAGGACTGTCAGGTATGTAGGCTAAGTGTTTCTGAACTTCAGTCAGATTTTGTTTTACAGATACGCCGTTGATAAGAATGTCACCCTGGGTAACCGGGAGAATTCCCACCACCGATTTTATGGTAGTTGATTTTCCGGCACCATTGTGTCCGATGAATCCATAGATTTCTCCAGGGTGGACAGAAAGGGAAATATTGTTTACGGCGTTTGTATCGTCGTTATAGGATTTACTCAATGATTTGATTTCAAGAATGGGAGTCATGTGTATAGTTTCGGCAGGGATAAAGTGCTGCTTGAATGACATAAATACCGCTTTCTGTAATAAT
>JAKSTT010000154.1 GCA_024413635.1 Treponemataceae bacterium
GCCAGATATACACTGGTCAGAATGATGACGGCGCCGGCGGCCTGCTGCCAGGTAAAGGCTTCATGCAGTACCAGAACGCCTGCAAGAATGGAAATGACCGTCGTAAAGTTTGCAAAGATGGTGGCCTGCGAAACAGATACGTAATTGCTGCCAAAATTGAGCAGCAGGAATGCAATGACCGATGACACTACCGCAAGATACAGAATGGCACCCCAGAATACCGGCTGGGCAAAGGCGGCACCTACCAGTTCATCATAGTGGCCGTAGCACTGTACGGCAGCCAGAATCAGATATGCAACGGTTCCCACACCAAACATGACGTAGGTTCGCTCCAAAGGACTGTACCAGGTGGCAGATTTTTTGCTGAACACGTAGAACAGGGCTCCGGCAGCAACGGCTACCAGCAGCAGCGCCAGTCCTTTCGCAGACGAGTTCATGCCGGCAGCCCCCAGGGTGGTAACGGCAACGCCGGCAACGGACGCAACGGCACACAGTATCTGCCGCACTGTAACCCGTGCATGCATGAAAAGCACGTCCAGTACAATGCCCGCAATAGGAATTACTGCAATGATGATTCCGGCAAAAGCAGATGACGTATACACGATGCCGTAGTTTTCGGCAATAAAGTACACCACCGGCTGAAACAGGGCCAGAAGCAGAATCTGCTTTAACGGCTTTCCCTTAAGGGAAAAGGAAACAAGCGGTGAGCCATCGCTCTTTTTTATCAGGCGGCCGGCAAGAACGATCAGGTTAAGGACCAGAAAGGCAACGGTAAAGCGTGTTGCTATCAGTACGCTGGGTATGGTTATCTGCAGTGCAAGTTTGGAAAAGAGAAAGCTGAACCCAAAGATGCCGTTGCCGGCAATAACGGCAGCAAGTGCCTGCGATTTTCTGTTCATATCTCCATAGTAGTGCAACTGGGTACTGTGTGCATACAAGGTATAATGCGCTATGATACTGAAAGGACATTCTTAGGGGAGCTTCAAAGTGAAAATCGTCATCATCAATGGACAGAATCATAAAGGTTCAACGGAGCATATTGGCCGCATGCTGGCAGAAAAGGTAGGCGGGGAAATTACCGAATTCTTTTTGCCAAGGGATTTTTCTACCTGGTGCTGTGGATGCAGCCAGTGTTTTATGGATTCCGAGAAAAAGTGTCCCGGGTATGCAAGCCTGCAGCCCATTGTACAGGTTATGGATGAAGCCGACCTGCTGATCTTAACCAGTCCGGTGTACGTATATCATGCGTCAGGCCCCATGAAGAATTTCCTTGACCACTTTGGCTACCGCTGGATGGTTCACCGCCCGGTTCCCGCCATGTTTAAAAAACAGGCCGTGGTAATCTCTACTGCGGCTGGTTCCGGCATGAAAAGCACCTGCAGGGACATGGCAGACAGTCTGTTTTTCTGGGGGGTGCCAAAGACTTACCGCATTGGTATTGCCGTTCGAGCCATTAAATGGGATGCCATTACGCCTAAACACATGCAGAACATTGAGCGGCAGGTTGCTGCGGTTGCACGGAAGATTGTGCGGGGCCACGGCAAAGTTAAGCCGGGACTCAAGACAAAAGGCTTTTTTATGATTATGCGCATGATGCAGAAAGGCGGTGGCTGGAACAAGGCTGACAACGCGTACTGGAAAGAACACGGATGGCTGGACGGAAACCGGCCCTGGAGGTAAAAAAAAACTGCCGGTAACTGAAGTGTACTTCAAACCGGCAGGCTTTTTTACTGACTGAACAGTACTTAAGCAGCTTTTTTAGTCTGTTTTACAAAGGTCTGAACACCTTCAATTACCAGAATAACAGCCAGAACACACATGGCGGTTGCAAAACACAGCTGGAACCAGTTACCCCAGAAGAAGGCACCTGCAGCACCTGCAACCATAGCCTGTACTTTTCCGACAACGGTCAGAACAAGACTGGTTAAGGTTACGGCAAGCATGAATACCATGGGGAAGAAGAACATCTTGTTGTTCTTTCCAACTTCACCCAGCCATGCAGCTACAGCCAGCAGAGCGATACCACCCAGCAGCTGGTTTGCGGCACCAAAGAGGCCCCAGATTGCAGACAGCTGCAGGAATCCCAGGGTTGAACCAATGATAACCATGGAAGCAGTACCGAACAGCGGGTTGGCAAGTACTTTGCGCACACCGGTGGCATCTTTCCAGGTTTCTTCTCCTTCTTTCAGGAACAGTTCAGAGAACATGAAGCGGCTCAGACGGGTAGCGGTATCAAGAGAAGTCAGGGCAAAAACTGATACGGCAAGAGTCAGAAGGGCAGAAATAACGTTGTACAGTCCGGTTCCTTCTGCAGCAAACATGGTAGCAATACCGGCACCGAATGCAGCTGATGGAGAACCGTATTTTCCTGATTTCCAGCCTGCCCATACTACACCAACGGCAACCAGGGAGATAACACCCAGTGCAGATTCAATAAGCATTGAACCGTAACTGATGATTTTGGCGTTGGCTTCGGTATCCAGCTGTTTAGAAGTGGTACCTGATGCAATCAGTGAGTGGAAACCTGAACAGGCACCACAGGCAACGGTGATGAACAGGGTTGGGAACAGGAAGTTTCCGTTTACTTTCCAGCCGGTAAAAGCAGGAATGGTAAAAGTAACGCTTCCGCTGAATGCAGTGACGACAACACCAAATACCGCAATGAGCATCATGGCATACAGCAGGAATGATGACAGGTAGTCGCGTGGCTGCAGCATGATCCAGACAGGAATCAGGGATGCAACAGCGATATACAGTGCTACGAAAATAATCCAGCCGGTTCTTCCCATAACCAGACCGACATTAAGACCCAGTACGGTGATGAGGACAACGCCCACAACACCGATGATGGTAGCAGGCAGAACTTTCATACCGCATCTGTTGGTCAGAACACCATACAATACGGCAAGCAGGATGAACAGAACAGAAACCATGGCGGTTGTCTGATTATTGGTAGGATTGGTTGTGAAACCGAAAGCGGTACCGGCATTTGCCAGATCCTGGGCAGATGAGAAGAAGGTTCCGGCAACTACGTTAACAAACGATGCAATTACCAGAATAAGAACGAGGAGGGCAAAAATAATGAACAGTTTCTTTGATCGTTTGCCCATTGACGACTGGATGATTTCACCGATGGTTTTGCCGTCGTGGCGGAGGGAAGCAAACAGAGAACCAAAGTCCTGAAGTCCACCAAAGAAGATACCGCCGATAACACACCACAGGAATACGGGAACCCAACCGAAAACGGCAGCCTGAATAGGGCCGTTAATAGGTCCGGCACCGGCAATTGATGAGAAGTGGTGTCCCATCAGAACAGCAGGTTTTGCTTCAACATAGTCTACACCGTCGGGCATTGATTTTGCCGGGGTGGTCCGGGTGGGGTCTACTCCCCACTGCTTTGCAAGCCATGATCCGTAGAAAACATATCCACAGAAAAGCAGGGCAACTGCAGCAAGAACGATTAGTAATGCAGTCATTTTTTTTCTATCCTCCTCAGGATTTTTCAGCTTATATGTTCAAGAACTTTCTTCAGGCTTTCGGCAAAACGGTTATGGTACACGCTGCCCGATGAAAGGTCCTTTACAATCAGACGGAAATTGCTCCAGCCCCACAGGCTGAACTTATATGATGTATACAATCTGGCTTTTTTGATGGGTTTAATGGTGTCAGGATCGACATGATCTGCCAGGATAACCAGCGTAACATCAGAATTACGGTGTCCGCTGCAGGGGGTAACCCGCGAAAGGCCGACCTTCCAGGCAGCCTGTACATACTGTTCCAGGTCAGCAGAGGTCAGGTTTTCAACCTGCTTGAAGAATGCGTAGTCGTGGGAATCTATGTCAGCTACTTTTGCCGCACGGACCAGTACGTACTGCTCTCCGTGGGAATGAAAAACGGCCTCTGCATCAAAGGGAACTGCTGCAGAGTCGGAGTTTATGGTGTAGTAGCGCTCAAAAGAGGAGAGCACTTTTGATAAAACAGTATCAGCTGCCATAGGGGAAGTCCTGATGTGATACTATCACCGGTAAACTTTAGTGTCAATAAAGTTACTGCAGTATAATTAAAGAATGCGTGATTTTTTTGTGTAGTGCTGTATACAAAAAAAGGACGATACCGGCAGCAGCATCGTCCTGTGTATTGCGTGTTCTGCGCTTATTCAAAGCGTTCTTTTACGGTCTGCAGATGTTTGATGACCGGCAGATGCTGTGGACAGATACCTTCACACTGGCCGCAGCCGATACAGTCGCTGGCTTTGCCAAAGTTCTTTGCCACGTTGTCGTAGTATTCGCGCTGTGGAGTCCAGCCCCGTTTTCCTTCCGGATCTTCCTTTACATCTGCATTGTACAGGGCAAAGTATTTCGGGATGGCAATCTTGCTGGGGCAGCCGTCGGTACAGTATGAACAGCCGGTACAGGGAATTGATGAAGTGCTTGCCAGAATGGCGCGAACCTGGTTTACGGCGGCGCGTTCTTCGTCTGTCAGCGGCTTGAAATCCTTCATGAAGCTGGTGTTGTCAGTAACCTGAGCCATGGAGTTCATGCCGGAAAGTACCATCCGTACGTTTTTGTGGCTCTTGGCAAAGCGGATTGCGTAGGATGCAACGCTGGCAGCCGGATTAAGCTTTTTGTAGATGGCTTCTGCTTCCGGCCCGATGTTGATCAGGGTGCCGCCTTTTACCGGTTCCATAACGATAACCGGCTTGTTGTGCTTTTCTGCAACTTCGTAGCACCGTCTGGACTGAACGGCAGGGCTTTCGTAATCAAGGTAGTTGATCTGCAGCTGCACGAACTCAAACTCAGGATGTTCAGTCAGCACTTTGTCCAGCAGTTCCGGTGTATCGTGGAACGAGAACCCGATATGCTTTGCCAGTCCTTTTGCTTTCTTGTCCTTAATCCAGCTGTATACATCAAGTCTGTCATATACTTCAATGCTGTGTACGTTGATGTCGTGAATCAGGTAATAATCAAAAAAATCAACACCGGTTTTTTCGCGCTGGGCGTTGAACACCTTGTCACAGTCTTCTTTTTCTTTGATGAAACCGGAATGCAGTTTTGTGGCCAGAGTAAAGGCGTCTCTGGGGTACCGGTCAACCAGCACTTCTTTTACGGCATTTTCGCTCTTGAATCCACAGTACATCCAGGCAGTATCAAAATAGGTGAATCCGTTTTCAATAAAAGTGTCTACCAGCTTTTTTGTCAGTTCGATGTCAATGTCATCACTGCCGGCAACAGAGGGAAGCCGCATCATTCCGAACCCAAGCGGAAGTGCGTTGTTAAATACTTCTTCAAACATAGCGT
>JAKSTT010000155.1 GCA_024413635.1 Treponemataceae bacterium
CCATCCGTCTGGGATTTCAGATGCAGTCACTGGATAAGGAGCGGCGGGGACTGATCAATCAGTTGAACAGCATTGTCCGTGATGAACGTGAACGGAACAGTGAACTGGTGCTGCAGGCCATAAAGGTTATCAGTAACAGTGTTGATGCAAAAGACCGGTATACCAATCAGCATTCCATCCGGGTTTCTGAACTTGCCGGAAAAATTGCAGAAGAAATGCATCTTTCTACGGTGCAGATTGAAACCGTAAAAGCTTCGGCTCTGGTTCATGATATCGGCAAAATCGGTATCCCCGATTCCATTCTTTCCAAGCCGTCACCACTGACATCGGAAGAATATTTGGAAATCATGTCCCATACGGTTAAGGGATATGAAATCATCAAATCTTTTGACGGCATAAAGGGAATTCAGGATGGGGTATATTACCATCATGAACGGTTTGACGGCACCGGGTATCCGCTGGGTCTTGCCGGCGATGACATTCCGCTGACCAGCCGGATTATTTCCCTTGCTGATGCCTTTGATGCCATGAACAGCGACCGTGCGTACCGTAAAGCCATGAGCAGGAATGAAATCCTTGAAAACATTGAAAACGGCAGAGGCTCCCAGTTTGATCCTGACATTACCGATGTGTTCATGAAACTGGTGTATAATGGACAGATTGACTTTGCTTCAGTATGATGAGTGCCTATGATTACGATTTTAGACGAAACAACAAAGAACCCCATTACCAAAATCGGCATGATGGCCGGTGTCTGCTGGGGCGGAAATATCGAAGATCCTGAAAAGAACTATAAGCGCGGTATGGACTGCATTCTTTCAGAACACGGCCGTACCTTTGAATATCCTTCTGTAGAAATGATCATTGACGGTTACTCTGCACGGTGTATCCGCGAATGGTATACCCATATCGGTGGCGGACCAACCCGGCTGCAGTCATCTACCCGGTACGTAAAATGGTCAGAAGACGGCATGACGGACCATACCTTTGTTACGCCACCCAGTGTGACAAAAGCTGCTGCAGCCGGTACTCCAGAGGCTGCAGCCTTTGCTGCGGCAAAAGCTGACTATGATGCCGCCTTTATTGCACTGGTGAAAGCCGGAGAAGCTGCCGGTGTTCCCCGGGAAGACATTGCCATGTATTATCCCCTGGGAATGACCACCCGTATCGTTGACAAACGCAATATGCGTAACCTGGTAGAAATGTCACACCAGAGACTGTGTACCCGCGCATACTGGGAATACCGCCAGCTGATGACAGACATCTGCAAGGCACTTTCTGAATACTCAGAAGAGTGGAAATGGGTTGTTGATAACCTGATGAAGCCAAAATGTGAAATTGCCGGCTTCTGTAAGGAAAAGAAATCCTGCGGCCGTAAACCTAAAGCTCTTTGACGGCACCGTGACCACAGAACACTTTCCAGCGGGGACTGTGGTCCGGATCATATACTTTACCCGTATCAATCATGGTTAACAGCTCAAGAAAAGCATTGCGTTCTGCAGTGCTTTTTTTTGCGTCCATATCAACTGAGGACATGAGGATTGGCGCATACCGGTTGTATTCCCGCTGGATAGGCGTCATTCCCTTGATGTTTACGTAAATATCACCGCTGAAGGCAATATGGTGGCCTTCATCAATCAGGATGATTTCGCCGGGTACGTGACCGCCGGCGCCTTCGTATACCGCAAAATGAAAGTCACCAAAATCGTAGGTGCCTACCTTCATCAGCAGCTCTGAACCATCGTTTTCTTTTTTCCAGGGCATTTCTACCTTTGAAATATCAGGGCTTCTGTATCGGGTCAGAACCTTACAGATATCCATATACGACCGGTGCAGGGGATTCAGTTCCCGGGGGCCCGGTTCTCCCATCTGTTCAAGGACAAACTGCTCCGCACTTTTTTTTGTACAGATAATATGGTCAAACCAGGGTAACAGCCCCGTATGGTCCAGGTCAGGATGGGTAATGATGGCTGTTTTTTCCAGGCTGCGGAAATTTGGAATCAGGGTTTCAAAAAGGGACAGCATTTCGTCTTTATAGCAGGCGTATCCGGTGTCTATGCACAGGTATTTGCCATGGCTTTTCAGCACTGAAATATTGGATCCGCAGTCCGGTTCTATCAGCAGGATACTGTTGTCGGTATCAATCTGATGTTCAGTAATCCGTGGTTTAAAGCCTTCTCCATGAGTCTCAGAAATGATGCGGGCAAATCCGTATATGGCATCAAAGGTCTGAAACGGCGTTTTGTTCTGGTCATCAAGGGTCTGCATGGCACAGTTGGTGTATACCATCAGGTCTTTCTGTTCTTTTTCATCAATGGACAGCATCTGGCCCAGGCCTTTGATATAGCTGGTGTAGAAAATAGAGTTGTCAAAGTATTTTTCGCTGGTATTGTAGGGCAGCAGTTCTGCCGGGCACAACTGGCGGACTTCCGTCATAAAACTGGCCATGGCGTTGGGATCATCGGCAAAAATTCCCATTTTGAACTGCTGGTAACCGGAATAATCCTGCTGACTGTTGATGTATGAAATATTGAAGCGGTATTTCTGGATCAGTTCCAGCACTTTTGCCACGGTTCCCGGAACATCCTGCAGGGTAAAGACAACCAGATAAATCTGACTTTCCTTGGGATTTTCCTGAATATAGCCGATCTCCTTCAGCCGTTCCTCGGCTTCATCCAGCAGTTCTGCATGACCTTCTGCCGTAATGAACAGGGTATGCAGGTCAACGGCTTTATTGTAATTGACACGGGTAATGTTCAGGCCAAGAGATGAAAGGCAGTTGCAAGCTTTCAGGAAAGCACCGAACTGGTCGGGCATGGTGGTAATAAAAGTTCGCTCCATACCGCTATAGTACCGCATTGTTATGATAAAATGAAAGGGTACCCGAAAGGAGTAAAAATGGTTACACAACGTCAGGTTTCACAGAAAGCCTATGTACCTTCTGATGGATTTATCAAAGATTTTCAAAAACTAATTAAAAATGTAGTATTGCCATATCAATATGACGTATTGAATGATGCAGCAAGTGATAACGGAGAAAAGAGCCATGTTATCCGGAATTTCATTAACGCCGGTTCCGTACTGGCAGGAAACGGTCCGGGGGATGGTTTTTACGGCATGGTTTTTCAGGATAGTGATGCGGCAAAGTGGCTGGAAGCCGCAGCTTTTTCCCTGTCACTGTTTCCTGATGCAGAACTGGAACAGAAAGTTGATGATCTGGTTGATATTATTGCAGCGGCCCAGGATTCTGACGGATATCTGGATACCTATTTTACCATCAAGGATCAGGATAAGCGGTGGACAAACCTGTGTGAAGGCCATGAATTGTACTGTGCCGGCCACATGATTGAAGCCGCCTGTGCCTACTATGAATCGACCGGAAAAAAGAAGCTGCTTGATGTCATGACCCGGAATGTGGAGTGCATGTACCGTCAGTTTCTGCATAATGGTGACCAGGCGTTTTCTGCCTATCCGGGACATCCGGAAGTAGAACTGGCACTGATGAAAATGTACCAGCTGACTGGAAACCGGCACTGTTTTGATTTGGCCCATCATTTTATTGAAGTACGTGGTGTTGATCCACTTTTTTTTGAAAAGGAATGTGCAGGGCGCGGATGGACTGTCTGGGGCTCTGACGGAAAAAATCCCCGGTATAATCAGGCCCACGCGCCGGTACGGGAACAGAAAGACGCCGTAGGGCATGCAGTACGTGCCGTATATCTGTATACTGCCATGGCCCATCTGACCCAGGCTACCGGAGATGATACCCTGCTGGCAGCCTGTAAAAACCTGTGGAACAGCATTACCCGGCGCCAGATGTACATCACCGGCGGCATCGGTTCTACCGTATTGGGCGAAGCTTTTTCTGCCGATTACGACCTGCCTTCTGATACGGCATACTGCGAAACCTGTGCTTCCATCGGCCTCATGTATTTTGCATCCCGCCTGCTGGAAATCGAGCCAGACGGCGAATATGGCGATGTTATGGAAAAGGCTTTTTACAACACGGTGCTGGGCGGTATGCAGTCCGACGGTAAACGCTTTTTCTACGTAAACCCGCTGGAAGTTGTTCCCGGCATCGCAGGCACCGCTGTTACCCATATGCACGATCTTCCCCAGCGTCCCACCTGGTATGCCTGTGCCTGCTGTCCCCCCAATGTGGCACGTACCGTGTCTTCCCTGGGAAAATATGCCTGGGGAGAAAACGAAACCACGGCATACTGCCATCTGTATACTGCCGGTACCGTTACTTTTTCCAACGGTATGAAGCTTACCTGCAGGACTGAATACCCATATGGTTTTTCCATTGAGTTTACTGTTGAGTCAGCCAAGAAAGGGCAGCAGCTGGCGGTCCGTATTCCCGCATGGAGCCGCACCTATGCTGTACAGGTTTCCCGTGGCGGTAAACCTGCTGAGGTTGAAACTGCAGTGCAGAAAGGATACCTGTACCTGAACGTTGCAGCCGGGGACGTGGTGATGCTGACCCTTGATGACCGGCCGTATTTTGTGTATCCCTCACCGCGTATTCCGGATCTTTCCGGACAGGTTGCGGTATGCCGCGGACCACTGGTATACTGCGCAGAAGGAATTGATAACGGAGACGATGTTCTGGCTCTGTCCATTGACACTTCCAGACTGCCGGAAGTTCAGGGGCGAAACCTGAACGTTCATGGCCTGCGGGAGAAGGTGACGGAACGTCTTTACACCATGGATGCTCCGGAAACAGAACCCAACAGCATCACCATGATTCCGTACTACACCTGGTCTAACCGGGGTATTACCCAGATGAAAGTCTGGTTTCCAAAGAAATAAAACTCAAGGAGATATATCATGAGCGTACAGGAAATATTTGCAGAATTTACTCCTGAACAGCAGCAGAAAATACAGCAGGCTATGGGGGCAAACTATATGGAACAGGCCCAGGCTGAAAAAAAGCAGAAAGTTGAGCAGTTCCGCCGGCTGAACAGATTCGTGCAGAAAAAACAGATTCTGTTTGCCGGTTCCAGCCTGATGGAACAGTTCCCCATCAATGAGATGATGCAGGGACTTGATATCCCCCTGGCAATTTACAACCGCGGTGTCGGCGGTTTTACCACAGCCGAAATGGAACCGGTTATGGGCCCTTGTGTATATGACCTGGATCCTGCCTATATCTTCATCAACATCGGTACCAATGACCTGAATGAACCTGCCTGTACTCCAGAGGTGCTGAAGGAACGGTACCGTTCTATCCT
>JAKSTT010000156.1 GCA_024413635.1 Treponemataceae bacterium
ATTCACAACAACCCCATCGCCATCATCATCCCCTGCCACCGCATCATCGGCTCAGACGGCAGCCTTACCGGTTACGCCGGCGGCCTCTCCCGTAAAGCCGCTCTTCTCCAGATTGAAGGAACTTTGCTGTTATAAATCTACTGGTCCGTTTACCCGGCGCAGGTCTATGGCTTCTTTCAGGTCTGCTACCCGAATGTTGTAAACGCCGTCCATATCCGCAATGGTGCGGGCCACCCGGATAATGCTGTGGATAGCACGGCTGGAAAAGTTCTCCGTCATGACGGCTGCGTTCAGCACTGCGTGGCATCCATCATTCAACTTGCAGTAGTAGTCAATTTCCTGGGGCGTCAGGATGGCATTTTTTTTGTGCTGCCGTTTCCGCTGGATGGCCAAAGCCCGCCCGATACCCTTGCGGAGTTCGGCGGTACTGAGGGACTTCTGGTCTTTGTCCGCCGCAGTCATGGCAGCGGCGTCCTGCATGGCGCTTACCCGGAGATCAATGCGGTCTAGAAGGGGCCCGCTGAACTTTTTCCAGTAGGATTCAACACTGCGGGCGCTGCAGACGCAGATCCGGTCTGTGCTGCCAAAGTTACCGCAGGGGCAGGGATTGGTGGCAATCAAAAGCTGAAAGTCTGCCGGAAAAGTGGTATGTCTGCCCGCCCGGCTTAAGGTAATGCTCCGGCCTTCCAGCGGAACCCGCAGGGTCTGCAGCACACTGGTACGGAATTCTGCCGCTTCATCCAGAAAGAGGACGCCTCCGTGGGCCAGGGAAACTTCACCCGGCATACAGTGCGGTCCGCCGCCTACCATACCTTCAAGTGAGGAACTCTGATGCGGGCTGCGGAATGGTGGAATCTGGATCAGTGCTGTGTTTTCCGGCAGAAATCCTGCCAGACTGTAAATGCGGGTAACCTGGCGCTGTTCGTCAAGGGTCATGTAGGGCAGTAACTGGCCGAACCGCTGCATGGCCAGGGTCTTTCCGCATCCTGGCGGACCATAGCAGAGTACATTGTGTCCGCCGGCGGCTGCAATCTGCAGGGCGCGGACCAGCTGCTTCTGCCCGGCAATGGCGGAAAAATCCAGGTTCGGGTCTGCCGGCGGAAACGCAACCTGTTCATCATATGCTGCCTGTTGTCCCGGCGTCTGTACCCCGCCGACGGGAGATGATAATCCGCTCGACAGTGCGCACCAGGCTTTCTGCGCTTCCTGCAGGCTCTCTACGGCAAAGACCTGGAGTTTCCCAAGACTCTGCGCTTCTGCTGCGTTTTCCCGCGGCACGATGCACCAGCGGATGCCGTTTTCTGCCGCTGTACTGACAGCTGCATTGATGCCCCGGACAGGCCGCACTTTTCCGCTCAGTTCCAGTTCTCCCATGACCAGGACACCTGCGCCCGCTGCAATATCATCAGTGGTCCTGTCATCACTGCCGGCTGCGTCCAGAACTGCCAGTGCTATGGCAAGGTCAAATCCGGCTCCTTCTTTCTTTACATCAGCAGGACTCAGGGAAATCAGCACCCGCTCCTGGGGAAACTCAAACCCGCTGTTCCGTATGGCTGCCCGCATCCTTTCCCGAGCTTCCCGGACCGCGTTATCGGCCAGCCCTACCACATCAATGGCCGGGATGCCCCGCCGTAAATCAACTTCTACCGTAACCAGCGCGCCTTCGTATCCAAAGGGCGAAAAACTTGCTATGTACATCAGTACCTCCAGAAATCATTTTTTGTTCAGAGGTATATTTGGTTTTTTCAGGAAAAAAAATTGACTTTTGGACAGGAAAAATGTTTACTAAACCGTTTTATTGACGAAAAACTGGGGCATACCTATAATCATTGGATATGAAAGTAACCATTAAAGAACTGGCAGAGCGTGCCGGCGTTTCCAAGACGGCCGTTTCTTTTGCATTTAATAATCCTTCCAGAATTTCAAAAGAAACCTACAACCGCATCATGGCTATTGCGGAAGAAATCGGTTACTTTCCAGATCCGGTTGCCCGTATTCTGGCGACCAAGACTACACAGACTGTCGGAATGCTGTTTCCTCAACCGGTAGCAGAAATCCTTACCAACCCCTACATTGCAGAAATCATCCGGGGTGCCGGGGCAGTCTGCGACAGTAAAGGATATTCCCTGGCATTGCTTTCGCCGTTAAAAGGCATCATCAATCACACCATTCAGAGTGCTGCGGTAGACGGCATGATAATCCTGGGTGTTGATAAAAACAGTGAAGTTCATTCCAGTTTCAGGCAGCGGAATATGCCGTATGTGACCATTGATGCCGGAAAGGCAGATGGATTTGTGAATGTTGGTGTTGATGACGGTCTGCTTTCGGAACACCTGATGGATAATCTGCTGGACAACGGACACCGCCATATTACCGTATGTCCCCTGAACCCTATTTCAAGCGAACTTGATGAAACCGCCGGAGATCTTGAACATTCAACCACCAGTGATGTCCGCCGGCAGGGAATCCTCCGCAGTATTGAAAAACATGGATTAAAGGAAAACCAGACCGTATTCCTCAATTACATCATCATCGGAACCAATCTGGAAGAATCCTGTGAAAAAGCCAAGACATTCCTGCAGTCGGAACATCAGTCCACGGCTGTTTTCTGTATGGCAGATATTCAGGCTTTGGGATTTTACCGGGCTGCCCGTGATCTGGGTATATCTATTCCCGACGGTCTTTCGGTAGTTTCTTTTGACGATATGCCGATGATGGATGTTCTGACACCGGCTGTTACTACAGCACATCAAAGCGGATATGAAAAGGGATATACGGCAGCAAGCCTGCTGTTCAATCAGCTTGAAGGTTCTGCTGCAGAAAGCGTTGTGCTTGAAAGCCACGTTGTTGAACGCGGTTCGGTAACCCGCCCGTCCCGGTAAGGTCCTATGCTTTTTTGCGTTCCAGTGCGGGGCGCAGTTCTTCTTCCCAGAAGCGGTCTTCAATTTCACGCATGCCGGCGGTGTGGCCCAGTTTCCGGTCGCTCCGGATGTGCTCTCCGTGAAAATCGCTGCCGGCAGTGACAAAAAATCCCAGTTTCCGCGCATATTCTTCAAGGCGCATGGCTTCTCCTACCCGTACACCGCTGTGCCAGGCTTCAAGTCCTTCTATACCGGCCAGCTGCAGGTCAGAAAGTGTTTCGTTCATTTTGCCCCAGCTGACATACAGTGAAAGCGGATGTGCCAGAACAGGGATACCGCCACTGTCCTGAATGGCAAAAATAGCGTCGTGCAGGTCGGCTGCGGTGCGCTCTACGTAATAGGGGCGTCCCTTTCCCAGATATTTATCAAAGGCCTGCTGCCGGTGCTTGCAGATTTTCTTTTCAATCATGTAGGCTGCCACATGGGGGCGGCCGATGCACGTGGTTTCGCCGGAAAATTCCAGCAGTTCTTCGTAGCTTACAGCAAAGCCGTCGTCCTTCATTTTCTGCATGATTTCACGGTTCCGGGTAACACGGCCTTCCTGCAGGCTGGTGCAGATATCGGTCAGGCTTTTTGATTCCTGCTGCAACCCTAATCCCAAAAGATGGAATTCTCCCCGTGGCCAGTCAATGTTCAGTTCAATCCCTCTGACCAGGTGAATGCCCAGTGTATTGGCAGCATCTTCTGCTTCAGCAAGACCGGCAGTAGTATCGTGGTCTGTCAGTGCCAGTATGCTGATTTTCTTTTGGACAGCCAGTGCTACCAGCTGGGATGGTGTCAGGTTGCCATCTGAGGCAGTGGAGTGGGTATGCAGATCAATCATATACCTATAAATTAGCACATTTTAACTTCTTGTGCTAAAATATATGGAGCGAAACTGTAATAAGAGGAATTTCCATTGCCACGGGTTATACCATATACAAAAGGTTCCATCATTTACTTTACTGGTGATCAGGATGAACGGATTTTTATCCTTCAGAAAGGCGCCGTTACTCTGAACAGTCTGGATATAGAAACCGGCTCCAGAATTACGGAATCCATCGGACAGGGTGAATTCTTCGGTGTAAAATCTGCCTTTGGTCATTATCCCCGTGAAGAAGAAGCCCGCGTTCTTGCCGACAGTACGGTTATCTGTATGACGGTGCAGGAATTTGAGCAGATGTTCAGCCATAACAAGGCGCTGATTTTCAAGATGCTCCGGGTATTTTCAAACCAGCTTCGTGCCATCCATAAAAAAACGGAATCGGTTCTGAACAGTGCTGCAAAAGTAAGTCAGCCGGACGGTATGATGGCTGTTGCCCAAGCTTTTTTTGATGATGAAAAATATAATTCCTGTGTCGATGTTCTGGTAAAACTGCTGCAGCGGTTCCCCAATTCTCCCGTTAAGCAGGAGGCTGCCACATTACTGCAGGATGCAAAGCACCGCAGGGATCTGATGGCTGATAAGATTGACCATTCAGACAGTCAGCCGGTACTGCCGCCGGCAAACAACAATCTGCTGAAACAGTTTGAACTGCCTGCTTTTGCCCGCTTTGCAAAAATATATCATCCGGGACAGGTCATTATTTCAGAATATGAACCGGGAGACTGTTTTTATCTTATTCAGGCCGGTCAGGTGCAGCTGGTAAAAACCGTCAATGGTTCCAACAAAAACCTGGATATTCTGATGCCGTCAGAAATTTTCGGTGAAATGGCAATTCTGGACAACACGCCGCGGTCTGCCACCTGTATGGCACTTGATACCGTTAAGTGTCTTGAATTCAATAAAGAAAACTTTGAACAGCTTATCGGCGGTAACCCGCAGATGGCTCTTATTCTGCTGAAACTGTTCTGCAAGCGTATTTATGACCAGAAGCGCCGCTTCAAGATTCTGACCATTCAGGATACCTCTGCCCGTGTCGGCGAAGTATTCGTCATGTTTGACGAACTGAATCCGATGCAGAATCCTTCGGAACGGAGCCGCCGCTTTAACCTGACGGTTCAGGATATTTCCCACTGGGCAGGTCTTCCGATTGACGATGTCCGTGAAGAAATAGAACATCTGGTAGACAAGCACAAGATTGAGGTATATGACTCATACATCATCGTTGCCAATATGGTGGACATGAAGCGTATGGTAGATACCAGATCTGCAGTCCGCAAAGTATAAGCGGTGCGCATTGACGCAACCCCACTTTTTCAGTACTCTTTAAACCACGTGCCAATTTAGCTCATCTGGTAGAGCAACGCACTCGTAACGCGTAGGTGCTCGGTTCAAGTCCGGGAATTGGCT
>JAKSTT010000157.1 GCA_024413635.1 Treponemataceae bacterium
GTAGTCTGGTAGGTTTCGCGGTCTGCAACAATAGCAGGTCCCTTGAATTCTACTTTTTCGTTCTTTACCAGGTCGCCCCATACGGAAGCCTGACCAACAGCAAAGATTACGCGGTCACATTCCAGTTCGATGGTTTCGTTTTCGTCGTAGGTAGGAGCAAAACGTCCTTCTGCATTCTTAACGGAAGTACATTTTTTGAATACGATGCCGGTAACTTTTCCGTCGGCAACCTTAACTTCTTTTGGTCCCCAACCGCATTTGATTACTACACCGTCTTCTGCAGCTTCGGTCTGTTCTTCTTTTGAAGCAGGCATTTCAGCTTCAGATTCCAGACACAGCTGGGTAACGGAAGCAGCACCGTTACGGATTGAAACGCGGGAAGCGTCAATGGCAACGTTACCACCACCAACTACTACTACGCGGCCTTCGTATTTTTCGCCGCCGCAGTTGTTGTCTTTCAGGTATTCAATGGCAGTAAAGGTTCCTTCAGCGTCATCGCCTGGAACTCCAGGACGGCGGCCGGCAGAGCAACCGATGGCAATATAGAATGCCTTGTAGCCTTCTTTACGCAGGTCATCGATGGTAACATCCTTACCAACTTCAACGCCGGTCTTGATGGTTACACCCATTTCTTTCATTACGTCAATTTCAGCTGCAAGAACGTCTTTTTCCAGTTTGTATGAAGGAATACCGTAGCGGAGCATACCACCAGCTTCTGCATTCTTTTCGAATACGGTTGGTTTGTAGCCTTTTTCTGCCAGGTAGAATGCAGCAGTAAGACCTGCTGGACCTCCACCGATAATGGCGATTTTTTCCTTGAATTCGGTCATGTGGATAGATGCCGGAATTACAACCGGTGGAACGTACCGGGTAGCTGCATCAAGATCGCGCTGGGCAATGAATTTCTTAACGGCATCAATGGAAACAGCCTGGTCGATGGTTCCGCGGGTACAGGCGTCTTCACAGCGTTTGTTACAGATGCGTCCACAAACGGCTGGGAACGGGTTCTGTTTCTTAATCAGGGCCAGAGCTTCATCGTATTTGCCCTGTGCTGCTTTTTTCAGGTAACCCTGTACTGCAATGTGTGCAGGACAGGCAGTTTTACAGGGAGCGGTACCGGTTTTATGGGTGTTGATGCGGTTATTGTCACGGTAGTTGAAGTCCCATTTGTCCTGTCCCCATTTGCGGCTGGTCGGCAGTTCCTGACGTGGGTACTGAATCTGTTTGCCTTCTTTGTCGCACAGTTTCTGGCCAAGGCGGGTAGCTCCTGCCGGGCAGTATTCAACACAGCGTCCACAGGCAACACATTTTTCTGCATCAACGTGGGCAACGTAAGCAGAACGTGACATGTTCGGAGTATTGAACAGCTGTGAGGTACGCAGTGCGTTACAGATTTCTACGTTACAGTTACAGATACCGAAAATCTTGTTGTCACCGTCAATGTTGGTAATCTGGTGAACAAAGCCGTTTTCATCAGCGCGTTTGATGATGGCCATGGCTTCTTCGTAGGTAATGTCGTGACCTTTACCGGTTTCGCGGCAGTAGTCAGCAAAGTCGCCTACACCGATACACCAGCCGAATTCGTCATCGGCACAACCGTCACCAATGGCTTTGCGGGAGGCACGGCATGAACAGCGTCCAACACCGATGTGGCCTTCGTATTTTTTCAGCCAGTAAGAAATGTGTTCTACATCAATTGAAGTGTTTTCGGCTTCAATGGCTTTTTCAACAGGAATAACGTGCATACCGATACCAGCGCCTCCCGGAGGTACCAGCTGGGTGATTCCTGCCAGAGGAATGTAGGTCATGCGTTCAAAGAAGGAAGCAACATCAGGATGTTCTTCCAGGCGTTTGTTGGAAGTGTCACCGTTTTCATAGTGTTCTTCCATATTGAACAGTTCTGCTGATCCCGGAACGAACATTGGCAGACACCAGCGGCGTTCTCCCAGTGGAGCAGTACGTCCGTTGTGGTCGTGGTGGTCACCGTAGTCGTATTCCAGAAGACCCAGGTTTGCCATATCCCACAGGGTTTTCTCGAATTTTTCTTCGCCGATTTCAGCGATTTTCTTTTTATTCAGGTCACACAGTTCTTTGTATGTGTAGTGATGACGTCTTTTCATGGTCAGACCGATTTCTGCCATGTCTTCGGTAATAATTTCTGCCAGTCCCCAGTATTCCGGGTCGCTGGCTTTTACGCCACCAATCATATGTGCAGCAACATCAGTAATTCTGTGTCCAAGCTTCAGAATATTCTTGCTTGGATTTTTCTCATTTTTGTGATTTGCCGGCCACTCTTCGTAGAGTTTCATCTCATCCATTGTAAAAGTCCCCTTTCTAGCTAAACACGTACGGATTCGTACATTAACGATAAAGTATATCATTTATTTTGAAAAGGAAGATACTGAAACAACGGCAGTGATAGTAACGTATTTCATTTCATAATATATTTTTCTGCTGCGAATCCCCAAAATCGTGTAGATTTTCTCATTTTCGGGTACGCGGTTTGTATTGCGGAATACTATACTGTAGGGGAAAGGAGAATTCATCATGAAGAAAATTACCACACCAGACGTTCAGCCGTTTGAAACTGCCCATGCTGCAGTTGTACGCCGGGTTGCACCTGAATGTATGGTTCTGTTGAAAAATAATGGTTCACTGCCATTGGCAAAACCGGGGAAAATCGCCGTATACGGTAGTGGTGCCCGTTCTACCATTAAGGGTGGTACGGGTTCCGGTGACGTTAACGTCCGCAAATTTGTAACCGTTGAAGAAGGTCTTGAAAACGCCGGTTTTGAAATCACCACCAAAAAATGGCTTGATGATTACACCCAGCTGGTATACGACAACAAAAAGAACCACTTTGCTAAACTGCGCAAAGCTGGTGAAGCACAGGGACTTTCCGGCTTTCAGCTGGTATTCTCGTTCTTTGGACAGGAATGTCCGGAACCTGATTATGAACTGCCGCTGGACGGAGAAGGCGATACCGCAATTTATGTTCTGGCACGTAACTCCGGTGAAGGTGCAGACCGTCATCCGGTAGAAGGTGACATTAACCTGACCAAAACTGAAATCCGCGATATTCTGGCCTGTAACAAAAAGTACAAGAACTTTGCACTGGTTCTGAATGTTGGTGGCCTTATTGACCTGAAACCGGTAGAAGAAGTTGGTACTATCCTGCTGATGGGCCAGCTGGGTATTGAAACCGGTAATGCACTGGCAGATGTCCTTTTGGGTAAAGCATATCCGTCTGGAAAACTGACCATGACCTGGGCTCCCATCAACGATTATCCTTCAACTGAAGGCTTTGGTGATCCCAACGATACCTACTATAAGGAAGGCATCTACGTTGGATACCGCTATTTTGACACCATCGGATATGAACCCACATTCCCATTCGGCTATGGTCTGGGATATACCACCTTTACCGTTGAACCCTGCGGTTTTACTGCAGACGGCAAAAAGGTGACCGTTTCTGCAAAAGTTACCAATACCGGTTCCTGCGCCGGTAAGGAAGTTGTTCAGGTATACGTTTCTGCTCCTCAGGGTGGACTTGATAAGCCATATCAGGAACTGAAAGGCTTTGCAAAAACTGCAGAACTGGCTCCGGGCGCATCAGAGACCGTTGAAGTATCTTTTGCCACCGGATCCATGGCATCGTTCTGTGACACCTGTGCCTCTTACGTACTGGAAGCCGGTGAGTATAAAATCCGCGTAGGTAACTGCTCTCGTGATACTACCATTGCCGGTATCATTACTCTTGATGAACGGACCGTAGTAGAGAAAGTGAAGAATATCGCACCAAAATGCGATATGAAAGAAGAAAAACCTGCCTACAAACCCTTCCACGAAGACTGTCCGAAATGTGTTGCAGGGGCAACCCGTGTAGAGCTGAAATCTTCTGACATTCCCCGTGTTACCTATGAATATCAGAAAATCCCTGCCGAAATTCCTCACGGAGAAACCATCCAGTGGTCAGAAGTTACCAGCGGAAAGAAATCGGTTAAGGACTTTATTGCCGGTCTTACTGATGAACAGCTGGCATATATCTGTATCGGCCGTTTTGAAGAGAATGTAGGTGATGGTCTGTTCCTGGGACAGTCTGGTCACGAACTGCCTGGTGCTGCCGGTGAAACAACCTCTGCCCTGAAAAATCTGGGACTTCCAGCACTTGTCCTGACTGATGGTCCTGCCGGTCTCCGCCTGAACCAGGAATACCAGATATCTCCTACCAGAGGTCCGGTTCCTAAAGGCAGTGCATTTGACGGCCTTCTGTCACTGATCTTTACACCGGAAGAAATGAAAATGATGGCTCCACCGCCAGTAGCCGACCTGGATACTTCTACTACCTATTATCAGTACTGCGTTGCAATTCCGATTGGTACCGCACTGGCTCAGAGCTGGAGCATTGAGGTAAATAAAGCCTGTGGTGACATTATCGGTGAAGAAATGGAACTGTTCGGTACCGAAAGCTGGCTGGCTCCTGCCATGAACATTTACCGCAGCCCACTGTGCGGCCGTAACTTTGAATACTACTCAGAAGATCCGCTGGTAGCCGGAAAAATTGCAGCTGCCATGACAGCCGGTGTTCAGGCCCACGACAAATGTGGTGTTACCATCAAGCACTTCTTCTGTAACAACCAGGAAACCAACCGTCTGTACAGCAACTCTGTACTGAGTGAACGTGCCCTGCGCGAAATCTATCTGAAGGGATTTGAAATCTGTGTACGTGAAGCCCAGCCAGAGTTCCTCATGTCAAGCTACAATCTGGTAAACGGAACCCATGCCTGTGAAATCCGCGATGTTCAGACCCACTGTCTGCGCGATGAATGGGGATTCAAAGGTATCGTCATGACCGACTGGACCGTTACCGGTGGTCTTCAGGAAAGTACCACCAAATACGGCAGTGCAACCTGTGCCAACAACGTAAAGGCCGGAAACGACATGACCCAGCCCGGTGGACCACACGACAAGAAATCTGTTCTGGATTCTCTTGCCAACGGTTCCCTGACCCGCGCTGAACTGCAGGTTTGCGCAGGACGCATTCTGGAGTCTATCCGCAAACTCGCAATGAGATAAGGCTTGTGCTTTTCCGCGCATACTGCGTTAGACGGGCTGCTTCGATGCTCAACGGCCGTCAGGCCGCCTGCGCTCTCAGCTACCCGTCTGCCTTGTCTGCACGAAAAAT
>JAKSTT010000158.1 GCA_024413635.1 Treponemataceae bacterium
TCTGTTTCATAAACCTTCCTTGTGGATAAAATTTCTTTGAAACAGTTATTTGGTTTTTTCAGGAAAAAAAAGTGACTTTTGGAAGGAAAAATTGCAAAAAAATAAAAAAAAAGCTTCAGAACTAAGTCTGAAGCTTTGTTGCGGAGAACCTGACTTGAACAGGCACAGCTGTTAGGCCACCAGCACCTCAAGCTGGCGTGTCTACCAATTCCACCATCCCCGCGTGATGATTAGACTATATAGAAACCCTACACTTTGGTCAATAGGGTAATTGCAAAAAGTAGGGCGAAGTGTTACAAGTCAGTATATATCACAGAATAAACGAGGCCCTCCATGCAGATGACCGGTGTCATTTTTACCCTGTTTACCATATATGCCGTAATCAATTCCCATCTTTCCCTCATGCTCCGCAGTATGGGATATTCAGCTACTGTAGTCGGCATCCTCATGTCGGTTTTTGAAATTGCCGGTGTCATTGTTCCGCTGGTGGTCTGCCCCCTGGTAGAAAAAAAGAAGTGGTTTGGTCCCTTTCTTGTCATTACCGCCATTATCATGATTGTTATTCCGATACCGCTCCTGAAGGTATGGAATCCTGTCATTACTGCCCTCTGTCTCTGCTTTTTTGCCGTCGGCTATAAGGCTTCCGTACCGGTTTCTGATACTATGACCAATGCCCTTCTGGGGGAACATCAGGAAAAATACGGCATGATCCGTGCTTCCGGTTCCTTCAGTTTTGTTGTCATGAACCTGATAATGCAGGCGTTTTACAACATTGAGCGTGATGGCGTTGAAACGCTGCTGTGGTGGATTATTGCACCGGCCGTGGCCTATGGGGTAACCATCCTGGCTGTACCCCGCATTTTCCATGGAGAGCAGTTTGCTGCCGCCCTTCCTGCAGAAACGGAGGCAGAGCCCCATCAGAAAACCTTTGATCTGTCTGGTTTTCCGCCGGCATACTGGGCTGGGCTTGCCCTTATTTTCTTTGCTTTTTTCGGCCTGACTCCGGCAAACCGCTTTCTTTCCATGTACATCAAGGAAGAACTGCATTCAAACACTACCAGCCTTATGTGGGCCATCAGTGCTGCCGCAGAAGTTCCCTTCATGTTTTTCAGCTACAAATTCCTGAAGCGCTTTGGTGCCCTGAAAGTCATCATCTTCTGTGCATTCATCAGCGGAGTACGGGTGCTCTGTTATGTTGCCATGCCGAATATGGCCGGATGTGTGCTGGGTCAGCTGCTGAACGCCTTTACCTATGGACTGTTCCATCCGGCTGCAGTGCTCTTTGCCAGTGAATATGCACCTGCTGACAAAAAGGTACTGAGTATGTCGCTGTATTCGATTTTTGCGGTGGGAATTGCCAGCATTCTGGGAAATGCCGTAGGTGGGGTAGTCATTGACCACTCAGGGTATCAGACCCTCTTTTTCAGTTTTGGCCTGATACCCCTCGCAGCTGTCGCCGTGTATCTTGCAACACGGCGGTTACTGAAACATTAGTTTGCAGCAAATCCTGCAAAGGCAGGTTCTACATCTGGTCCGGTAACAATGTACCAGAAAGTGTCTCCGTTTACGTAATAGGTGTTGAATGCGTCAATAACGCCTTCTTCCGTTACGGCACGGATTCTTGACAGTGCACTGGTGTAGTACAGCGGATTATCGTAGTTAATGAGACCTCCGATGATTTTAGCTGCAACGTCGGCATTGGTTACCTGGTTTTCAAAACTGCTGTTGATGTAGCTGTTTTTGTAGCCTTCAAGACGTTCTGCCAGTGGAATCAGGATATAGTCACCGTTTTCATCTTTGTCACTGATAACGTTACCTGCGGCAAGAATAGCTTTTGCTTCCTGAATGTCATCATAGATGTTTTCAATGTCTGTAGCGCGGTATACGTACATCAGACCAACCGGAGCTTTTGCATTTCCGGCGCCGGTCATACCGATGGAGTAGCAGTCTCCATGTTTTTCACGTACTACGTTGAACAGGATTTCAGCAAATACATCAGTTGCTACGGCATAGTTCATGTATTCAGGAGTTGCAGCTGCCGGAGTAACGAAAATTTCTGCCATGTAAGCGGTTCCTGCTGCAGAATCATGGGTTTCAACCAGGGCTTCAGGAATACCGGCAGGCATTTTCAGCGGTTCAACCGATACCGGAGTAAATCCGTTTGCCGGCAGGGTTCCCAGGGCTGAATCAAAACTTGCAACCAGGGCCTTTTCATCAAAATTACCTACGGCAACAATGGCCAGACGGTCGGCGTTCATCATGGACTGATAGTTTTCCTTGATGGCGTCCAGAGTTACAAAGTTGGCTGATTCTTCAGTCAGTCCGATGTTTGTATTCAGGCTGGTATCGGTATACATGGTCTGGATACTGCGGTACTGCATCAGGCTCCATGGATCATTGAGTGTCTGCTGCATGGAAGCAACCATATCGGTCATCACCAGTTCATACTGGTCTTCCTTCATGGCCGGGTTCATGAATACGTCCAGGTATACCGGCAGGAGGTCATCAAGATAGTAATCGATGCAGCTCATGCTGTAGGTACTGTACAGACGGTCAGAATCAAAACCGATGCCGCTTGAGTACTGATATCCGATGAATTGCAGGGTATCATAGTCATAGGCTTCTGAACCACGGCAGATCATGTTCATGGTTGCACTTTCAAGACCGGCAAAGCGGCTTGGCTGGGCGGCGGCTCCACCCTTTACTACGATGGACAGTGCCTGAACGCGGTTAACGTCATTTTTCATGATGTACACCGGAATACCGTTGGAAAGGGTATAGGTGTGTAAATCTTCTGCTTTTGCTTCTGCTTTTGGGGTAGAAGCACAGCCTGCCAGTGCTGCAACTGAAGCAACCAGCAGTGCAATGGTAAGGATACGGTTCATTGTTTTCATTATTCAGCGTCCTTCCACCAGTAAGCGTTCTCTGCAGTAATCAGTTCAAAGCCCAGGGCGTCAAAATCTGCTTTCTGAGCTTCGTATACGGCAGGGTTAACCAGAACCAGTGTTAATGGATTTTTTTCAAACAGGTACTTGGAAGCAAAGGCGGTAATGTCTTCACCGGTAGCAGCCTTCACGTTATCAAGGTAACTGAAGTAGTAGTCAGTTGAAGTTGCAGCCCACCAGAAACGCAGGTTTGAAAGGAGTCCTTTAGCCGTTTCTTCGTTGAGGATCTGGCTGTCAGAAAGTGACTGTTTTGCCAGGGCAAATTCTTCTTCAGTAAACATGTTGGGGTCATTTGCCAGTGGGGTAACGATATCTTCTGCAATTACCTGCTGGAAATCTTTTGCCCGCTGGGCCATGGATTCCTGTGGATTCATCATGACAGCCTGGAACTGGATATATCCGGTTTCCTTCATGGTTGCATATCCGCAGGCGACATAGGCAGGGTTTGGAATCATGAATTCAGGGTTGCTGCACAGGGTCTGGGCATATGAACCGGCCGGGTTACCGGCGATGGTTCCCCACAGGTCAGCGGCATAGGTACTTTCCGTATCAAGGGCAGTATCAGGACCACGATACATGGTGATTACCTGAGCCATCTGTTCCGGCAGCTGGTCGTATGGAACTACGGCAAATGCTGGACTCAGGAATGGTTCCGGATCCTGGTATTCGCGTTCACCGGCCCACGGGTCTGCGGCACGTTTCCAGTCACCAAAGATTTTATCAGCCAGTTTCTTAACTTCTTTGTGGTGTACATCACCGCCGATGAAGAGGGCGGCGTTGTTCGGTACATAGAAGCGGTTCTTGATTTCAATAATCTGTTCAACGGTACAGTTCTGTACCAGTTCAGGAGTTCCACCTGCATCCAGGCGTTCCGGGAACTGTGGGAACAGACGCTTGCTGTAACCTGAGTACATGATCTGGCTTGGGTCATTCAGGTCGCCGGTAATTTCAGAAAGAACAACCGGTTTTTCGTTTTCCAGCTCTTTGGGGTCCATCAGCGGATCACGGATTGCAGCTGACCAGAATTCCATACCATCTTCAAGACGGTCTGCAGGAACGGTGAAGAAGTAGTTTACATATTCTGCACCGGTAGTACCGTTCCAGCTGGCACAGCCCAGGTCATTGATGGCACGCTGAACGGCAGCAGCGGTCTTGTATTTGCTGTTTCCCTTGAACATCATGTGTTCGTACAGATGAAACAGACCGGCTGTTTCTTTTGTCTGTCCGATACCACCGGCACGTACGGCGATTTCGATGTACGCAAGAGGAGCCATACTGTTTTCCATTACGTACAGTTCAAGACCGTTATCAAGGGTGTAGTGGTACAGACCCTTAATGGAGGTTTCTTGAGCTGCAAGTGGCAGAGCAATGCTGAAAATCAGCAGCAGTGCCAGCACCATGCGAAACTTTTTCATTTTTCGTTTCTCCTTTAATAATTTAATTATACTTAAAAAGGTATAACTATACTGTAAAACTACTCTATCTTTTCTTGCTTTTAAAGGCAATTGTCTGTAAAAATATTCTTATTATGTTAGCCGTATTTGTTAATTGTTTTACCGTTATTCTCGGTGGACTTCTGGGATGTCTGCTGACAAAGAAAATTACTCCCAGTTTTTCAGAAATCGTACAGACAGGGGCTGGCGTTGTAACCCTGGTTATGGGCCTGCAGATGGCTTTTTCCTACAACAGCATTATCTGTCTGGTATTGTGTCTTATCCTTGGCGGACTTCTGGGAGAGTGGATTGATATTGATGGTGCCATCCTGAAGCTGGGAGAGCGGATTGAGCGACTGGTGCCATCAAAAAAGAAGGCCGATGATGCCGCTGACCAGAAAAACTTTGCTTTTGCATTCCTTAATGCTTCCGTTCTGTTCTGTGTTGGCGCCATGGCAATCTTAGGATCTTTCAAAGCCGGTATCGATCACGATTACACCATCACCTTTACCAAATCGATTCTGGATGGTTTCATGGCCATTGTATTTGCCGGTACCATGGGTATTGGCAGTATCTTCTCTGCCATTTCCATTTTTGTCTATCAGGGTGCCCTGACTATCCTGGGACAGTTCATTGCCCCCTATGTATCTGAACTGATGCTGACTGAACTGACTGCCTGTGGTGGTGCCATGATCGTCATGATCGGTCTGAATCTCCTGAACCTGAAGAAAATCAAGACTGCCAATTACCTGCCGGGACTGATTCTTGTTGTTGTGTACGTCCTTGCCGG
>JAKSTT010000159.1 GCA_024413635.1 Treponemataceae bacterium
AAAAAACGCCTGCTACGGTTACCATAGCAGGCGTTTTTTTCGGATCAGTTATCCTTTTCTTTGTTTTTGGCGTCGTTCTCGGCCATCATGGCTCTGAATTCTTCCATGCCGAACTGCTTAATCAGTTTGAACTGCAGATCCTTAAAGTCAAGACCGGCCTGGGCAAAGAACAGTTTGCAGATGCTGTACTTGCTGAAGAACATCATCTGGTGGCTCTGTGGCTTCCAGGCGCCATTGGTTCCGTTCCAGGTAAGGCTTGCGGCAATAACACCACCGGTCATGACAGAAACCGGCATCTGGGCAATTTCAGAAGATTCTGATTTTGCCGTCCAGGTCAGTTCGTACATACCGGTATCAACGGCGTCAATACCGAATACATAGGTGCCGCCTTTGCTTGAAGAAAGGCCTGTCAGGTCTACGGTGCCGCCATTTTCCGTAAAGGTGAACCATGGCATGTCAGTCAGTGGCTCGCTGGCGTCTGTTTCAGGCCGGTTAATGATTTCTACCGGTTCTGCACAACCTTCAGCACGTTTACCACAGGGATATTTCTTAACCCAGGTAATGATGTTGTCTGCGTTGCGCAGCAGTTCTTCACGGGTAATGTCACCGGCAGCAAGAGCTGTCAGGGTGTTGTCGTTCATGCTGTTTACATGGGCATCGCTTGATACCATCCACAGGTCGTTCTGGGCGCGGATCATGGCGTCAGTCTGGGATGTCAGCGGTTTTTCGTCCTCTTCATCCTTCAGTTCTGCCCACCAGTCAGTCATGACAATACCTTTGAATCCCCATTCGTCGCGGAGGATGGTGGTGTTCAGGTCATAGCTGGAAGCAGTCCAGGTGCCGTTGATACCGCCATAGGTAGTCATGATGACATCAGCACCGGCTTCCTTAACGGCCATTTCGTATCCTTTCAGGTAGATTTCGCGCATGGCACGGGCAGAAACAATATCGTTGATGGTGCGGCGTCCCAGTTCCTGGTTATTGCCGGCATAGTGTTTCAGTGATCCTGATACACCGGATGCATGGAAACCACGGATGGTGGCAGCGGCAAATTTTCCGGTGATGAAGGGGTCTTCAGAGAAGTATTCAAAGTTACGGCCGTTCAGTGGGGAACGGTGAATGTTGATGCCGGGGCCCAGCAGAATGTCTACGTTGTTGTAGCGCATTTCAAGACCGCAGCAGGCATACAGTTTTTCTACCAGTTCAGGGTTAAATGAACAGGCCTGCATGGTGCCGATAGGCATGCTGAATGCCTGGACACCAGAGTCCAGACGGATTCCGGAAGGACCATCGGTACAGCATCCAACGGGAATACCTTTTGCTTTCAGGCTGTCTGATACACCACCAAAGGCAGCAGCAGTTCCGGGGGTTACTTTTGGAGATCCCATACCTTCACCGCGGATGATGATGGAAAGTTCTTCATCAGTAAGGCTTTCCAGCAGTGCCTTGTTGGGAGATGCGTCAAGCTGGGCCTTGATGCGGCCCAGGTTTTCGTTCCGGCGGGCAATCTGGCGTGGCGGATAGGCCTTCAGGGTAGTGTTGCCAAAGGTGCCGTCAGCTTTTGCACAGAGGCGGTTCAGGTCCACAACCGGGTGCAGGCAGTCATGCAGCTGTTCAATGACGGTAAGGTCTGCAACGGTAAAGGTGCCTGCAGCAGCGGCAGAACGAACGTCAGAACCGGTAAATACGGTGTAGGTACCGGCTTCCAGAACCCAGGCGTCAGCGTTGCCGGTGGCTCCGGTATCATCAAAGCTGGCAAAAACGGCAGCCGGTACCGTAATGGTAACGGTTTCTGCTGCTTTTGGGGCCAGTTCTGCAGTTTTTGCAAAGCCTGCAAGAACACGGGCCGGTTTATCAAGTTTTCCCTCTGGAGCGCCAATATACAGCTGTACAACTTCCTTACCGGCAACAGCACCGGTATTGGTAACGGTTACAGAAACGGTCAGGACGGCATCTTTTCCGGTGCCTGACCAAGTGCAGGAAGTAACCTTCTGTGCAAAGGTGGTGTAGGAAAGACCAAAGCCAAAAGGATACAGGACAGCGTCCTTGGCACCGGTTTCAAAGTAGCGGTAGCCGACGTAAATATCTTCTTCGTAACGGGCTTCCTGCGGGTTTCCGAAGTTTCTGGTGCTGGGATAGTCATCAATGGTTCTTGCAATGGTATCAGCAAGCTTTCCGCTTGGAGATGCCTTTCCGCACAGGACATCGGCAGTTCCCAGAGTGCCTACCATACCGCCCTGCCAGATGTACATAACGGCATCTGGATTAACGGTTTCTACCCACTGCATGTCAATGGTGTTTCCCACGTTCAGGAGCACCGTCATTTTCTTGAAGTGTTTGCGGACAGCATTGAGCATATCCAGTTCTGCAGCAGTCAGGAGGTATGAACCTTCGGTGGCGGCGTTGTCTTTGTCTTCGCCGGCAGTACGGCCGATGATGACAATGGCGCTGTCATTGCGGGAAGCAGCGGCAGCTACTACAGCATCTTCCAGCGGCATTTCCTTCTGGTTCCATGGTTCCTGACCCCATCCCATGCCTACTTCAAAGGGATTTTCTTTTTCCCAATCTGCATAGATGCTTTCCAGTTCAGTATCAATAACAACAGTGTTCAGTTCACGCAGGGCATCCTTAACACCGTACACTTTTTCAACGTTAACCATACCGCCGGAACCGGTACCACTTTTGTAGTAGGTATCCTGAATGCGGCCGAATACGGCTACTTTTTCACCCTGTTTCAGCGGCAGGGCATTGTTATCATTCTTTAAGAGAACCGAACCTTCCCGGGCAATGGCGCGGGCGGTTTCACTATAGATATTCCAGTCAAGAGTTGCTTTCATAGGTGTAAAAGTACCACGTTGCAATGTTCCGTAACAAGACCCAAAAACTTACAATAAGACCCAAAATTTGCTATACTGTCCGTATGTTTAACAGCTTAACCGGCATACTGACGGAAAAACTTCCCCAGAAGGTATGCCTTGATGTACACGGAATAGAATGGAACCTGACAGTGTCTGATGTAAGCCTTGATGCACTGCCGGTAATCGGTACCGAATGCCGTATTTTTACGTATCTGATTCATAAAGAAGACCAGATGAAGCTGTACGGTTTTGCAACGCAGGAAGAGCGCAACCTGTTTCTTGATCTTTTGAAGGTTGACGGCATCGGGCCGAAGGGAGCCATGAAAATCCTTTCCGGCAGCAGTGTTGAATCTTTTGCCAGTGCTTTGGAATCAGGCGAAGTAGGCATGCTGGAAGCCCTTCCCGGTATCAGCAAAAAAGCAGCCCAGAAAATGATGCTGACCTTAAAGGGTAAGCTGACGCTGATTGATGACAGTGGCCGTGGTGGTAAGAAAGCAGAAAAGGTTTCCAAGTGGAACGATGTGATTGTAGCCCTTGTTGAAATGGGATATGACCGGCGCCGGTGTGAAGAAGTGGTGGAGCGGGTAGCTTCTCAGCTGATGGAAACCGGTAAGACCGAAAGCCAGATTGAAGGCGAGCTGTTCCGCCTGTGCATTGTGGAGATGAGTGTATGAGAGATGATTGCGGATACGGCATGGCTGGCGATATGTCCATCGTTCGTGCTGATGAAGTATATACCGGCGATAACGACAATACCCTGCGTCCCCAGATGCTCACTGATTTTCAGGGGCAGACAAAGGTAAAGGATAACCTTGCAGTGTTTATTGAGGCTGCCCGGAACCGTGGTGAAAGTATGGACCACCTGTTCCTTATCGGGCCGCCCGGTCTTGGTAAGACAACCCTTGCTCAGATTACGGCCCGGGAGCTGGGCGTTGACTTTAAGGTAACCAGCGCACCGGCCCTTGATAAGCCGAAGGATCTTGCCGGTATCCTGAGCACCATTACTGAACGGACCGTATTCTTTATAGACGAAATCCACCGCTTAAAGCCGGCCATTGAAGAAATGCTCTACATCGCCATGGAAGACTATGAACTGGACTGGATTATCGGTCAGGGGGCTGCAGCCAGAACTGTCCGGATTCCCATTCCAAAGTTCACCCTGGTAGGAGCCACGACCAAGGCAGGTATGGTTTCAAGCCCGCTAATCAGCCGTTTTGGTATTGTGCAGCGGTTCAGTTTTTATACTAAAGAAGAACTGGCAGACATCATCAAACGCTCTGCCGGCATTCTTGGAGTAGCCGTAGACGATGATGCCGCCCTGCTGATGGCAAGCTGCAGCCGGGGAACACCCCGTGTTGCCAACCGTATTCTCCGGCGTATGCGTGACTTTGCCCAGGTTGCCGGCAGTGAGCGGATAACCCTCCGGATTGTACGCATTGGCCTTGAAAAGCTTGAAATTGACAGTCTGGGGCTTGAAAAATATGACCGGGAAATATTACTTTCTATCATCCAGAACTATGGCGGCGGTCCTGTTGGGGCAGAAACCCTGGCTATTTCCATAGGGGAATCCATAGACACTCTGGAAGATTATTACGAACCTTATTTGATCCAGTGCGGTTTGATTCAGCGCACCCCGCGGGGACGCATGGTAACGGAAAAAGCGTACCAGCACTTGGGATTGGAGTACAAGAAAAATGATGCAGACCAAAGACTTTTATTTTGACCTTCCGGCAGAACTGATTGCCCAGCATCCCAGCGGCATCCGCGGTCAGGACAAGCTGATGGTGCTTGACCGGAACAGCTTTACCGTCAACGGTACTGATGGAGACGCCACTGTTACCCACTGCAGGATGGAAGACCTGGCAGACCTGATTCCTGCCAATACCCTGATGATTTTCAACAACAGCCGGGTACGCAGAAGCCGCTGTTACGGTCATACCACTGACACCGGCCGTGAAGCTGAGTTTCTGTTCCTGCAGCAGCTGGTGGGAGACCAGGTGGGAGCTCCCGGAGCCGCAGACGGTACTGTCTGGAAAGCCATGGTAAAGAATGCCAAGCGGCAGAA
>JAKSTT010000016.1 GCA_024413635.1 Treponemataceae bacterium
ACCGGCAGACTCAACCATGCCCATGGCTTCAATGTCCTGAATCCAGGTGTTCTCTGTGGCAAACAGGTACACGTCCCGGTGGATGCCGCCAAACCACCACTGGTCCTGGTCTTCGATAAAGCTGGCATCGCTGTAGCGTACGCACATGAGCGCCAGGGTGTGTTCTTCTGCAGCCGGGTCCAGGAACGGAGTAATGTCAAATTCGCTGGGCAGGCGGGTATCTTTTGCACTGCCGGCTTCCTTGCCGTCAATCCAGAAGGTGTAGCAGCTTTCAACGGAGCCAAAGTGCAGTACAATGCGCCGGCCCTTCCAGTCTGCCGGCAGGGTAAAGTGCATGCGGTACAGACCGGTAGGGTTGTCGTTTTCCGGCGGATAGGGCGGAATGTCTTCAAACGGCATCTGCACGTTGGTGTAGTGGGGTTTGTCAAAGCCCTGGCGGGTCCAGGTGCCGGGTACTTTCAGGTCTGCCCAGCCGGTATCGTTAAAGGCAGGATCAGTAAAACCTGCAACAGCGGCATCGGTTTCAACAGCCGTGGGTGTGGGTAACAGGGTAAATTTCCAGATGCCGTTCAGGCACCGGTACCAGGGATTGGCAGAAAGGTCACGCAGTTCAGGGCCATTGGCAGCATCCTGAGCCGCAACATCAGCAGAAGGCCAGCCAAGAATCTGGCTAGCCATGGGTAATCTATTTTTGCCCTGAATTTCGGGCATTGTCCAAATGTGTTCCATACTGCCATTGTAGGCTCACCATGACCGTATGGAAACAGACAAAAATACCAGGTTTGTTTGAAAATTACAGGAAAATAAAGCCAAGCACGGCTACCACAACCAGGTACCAGGCAAAGTGACGGAAGCTGCCGTTTTTAATCAGCTTCATCAGGATTTTCAGGGCAAAAAGACCGCTGATAAAGGCGGCAATCATACCCACGATAATGGCTCCGGCACCCATGGATTCACTGACACTTCCCAGATCCTTCGCTTCAAGGATAAAGGCTCCCAGAACGGCAGGAATGGAAAGGATAAAACTGAATTCTCCGGCGGTGCTCCGGTCAATGCCGGCAAAAAGGCAGGCTGCAATGGTGCTGCCGCTGCGTGAAATACCCGGCAGTGTTCCCAGACCCTGCACCAGCCCGATGAACAGGCCTTTTAACGGAGATACGTACAGGTCAGTGCCGGTGTGTTCCTGCCGGTAATTACCGTACCAGCCTGAAGCCAGCAGCAGAACGGCGGTAACCAGGAATCCACCGCAAACCCAGCGGGCAGAAAGGTCAGGAATCATTTTGCTGGTAAAAACGCCGATTACGCCGGTAACGATGGTGCCCAGAATGATGGCCAGAATGGTATGCAGCTGCGGACGGTCTTCTTCACCGGCAGTGCGGGTAAGCCAGCGCCAGAATACCTGCAGCAGTTCCCAGATCTGTTTCCAGAAAAACAGGCAGACAGCAGCCAGAGTGGCCAGGTGCAGCATGACATCAAAAATCAGTGGAACATCACCCAGACCGAACAGTTCTTTTGCAATGGCAAGATGTCCGCTGGAAGAAATGGGCAGGAACTCAGCAACGCCCTGCAGGATACCTAACAGAAACACTTTAAGAATTGACATGGCTTGATAGTACCACAGGGCTTCATGGTATACTAGAGACATGCACAACTCTGTGGTAAAAAGATTCGGTATTTTAACCTCCGGTGGCGATGCTCCCGGCCTGAACGCTGCAATCCGCGGCGTTGCCCGTACGGCAATGGACGTATACGGCATGGAAGTAATCGGTATTGAAGGCGGCTATCGCGGTCTTATTGAAGGCAACTGCCGTAAACTGAACGCCAGTGACCTTTCAGGCATTCTGACCCGTGGCGGTACCATACTGGGCACCAGCCGTGAAAAACCTTTCAAGCATCCGGAACCTGACCCGGAAACCGGACGGCTGCCGGTAGATTCCATCAAATACCACTACCAGAAATGGGGACTGGACGCCCTGGTTGTGCTGGGCGGCAACGGAACCAACACCACTGCATCGCTGCTGGCTCAGGAGGGGCTGAACGTCATCGGCCTTCCTAAAACCATCGACAACGATCTTCCCTTAACGGACGTAACCTTTGGGTTCCATTCTGCCGTAACCGTAGCAACGGAAGCCATAGACCGGCTGCATACCACTGCCCACAGCCACAGCCGCGTCATGGTCATTGAAGTTATGGGCCACAAGGCCGGCTGGCTTGGCCTGTATGCCGGAACTGCCGGAGGCGGAGACGTTATCCTGATTCCGGAAATCCCCTACGAAATTGAACCGATTGCAAAACATATCAAGGCCCGTGCAGAAGGCGGACATCCTTTTTCCATCGTAGTTGTGGCAGAAGGCGCCCGCAGCGTAAAAGAAGCACAGATGGACAAAAAAGAGTTCAAGAAAAGCCGTGCCGATATGCCGTATTCCATTGCGTACCGTGTTGCCAAGGAAATTGAAAAGGCCACCGATATTGAAAGCCGGGTAACCGTATTGGGCTACCTGCAGCGCGGAGGTACTCCGGTTTCCTATGACCGTGTCATTGCAACCCAGGTGGGGACAAAAGCCGCCCAGATGCTGGCAGAAGGCGATTTTGGCAAAATGGTAGCCATTCAGAACGGTGTTACTGTTTCTGTTCCCCTTTCTGACATTGCCGGAAAAATCAAGAAAGTACCGCTGGACCATCCGCTGCTGGTAGCAGCACGCCAGGTTGGAACCTGTTTTGGAGACTGAATTGGCCAGCCAGACGTATAAATGCCACTTCTGTGACCAGTGTAACGGTACCGGCTGCATTGGCGAAATGCCCGGAATGGGTGGCTTTAATGACAGCATCAATTTCCAGCTGAACTGTGCTGCCTGGAATGAACTCTCTACTGACTATGACGGACCGCTGGCCCGGATCCGGCTGGCTCCCATAACCGGAGCCGTAGAGAACATCGGATACGGTGATGAAATCCAATACTATAGGGATATGATTTCGGCCTGTCACAACGCCGGCGTACTGCTGTCCATCGGGGATGGCTGTCCCGACATCAAGCTGCAGGCCGGCATCCAGGCGGTAAAGGACCTGCAGGGGCCAAAGGCTGCCGTATTCATCAAACCCTATCCCGATGACGTATTCCTGGAACGGATGTCCTGGGCCTCAGACATTGCTGAAGCCATCGGTATCGATATTGATTCCTACAACATCGTGACTATGCGGAATCTGGTGCATCTGGAACGGAAGACTGCCAGTGCACTGAAAGCCCTGAAAAAAGCCGCAGGAGTTCCATTTATCATGAAGGGTGTCTTTACCCGTCAGGATCTGGAACTTGCCCGTGAAGTACATCCTGATGTCATTGTGGTATCCAATCATGGCGGACGGGTAGAAAACCGCATCGGCAGCACCGCCCGTTTTCTGCAGGAACATGCTGCAGAGTTGAAGAACTGCTGTGGCGAACTGTGGGTAGACGGCGGTATCCGTACCCGTCAGGATATTCAGACTGCTTCCAGCTTTGGTGTCAGCCAGGTACTGGTTGGCCGTCCGTTCATCACGGCCCTCTGCCGTAGTGGGGCAGCAGGTGTTGCCCGCGTTGCAGCAAATTTAAAATAACTTCAATAAATCACCCGAAATAATTCCACCAAAAGCCTTTTCTGCTCAAAAAAAACCGAAAATTTACAGATTTTTGGAAAATTTGTTTGACAAATCAACTAACCGCTTATATTGTGAGTATATGGCAACCGGTTGCCGGAAACCGGTTGCCAAACGTGTTGCCAAAGTGCACACATGAAATGGCTGTTCGGTTTCGGTTCAAGTAAACCGAAATCTGGAACCATATCATAAAGTTTTCATATGCTAATAAGGAGGCACTTATGAAAAAAATCGTTTCTGTAGTACTGGCTCTGGCTATGGTACTGGCATTCACCGGATGCTCAAAGAAAGATGCACCTGCTGCTAAAGGCGCAGATGCCAACAACAAACTGGTAGTTTGGTCATTCACCGACGAACTTCAGGGTATGATCGAAGACTACTTCGTAAAAGATCCACGCTTTGCTGGAAAATACGACCTCGAATACTCTATGACCCCAACTGACCAGTTCCCTAACAAACTGGACCCAGTACTGGCTTCTGGAAACGGTTGTCCAGACGTATTCGCTCTGGAAGATGCATTCGTTCGCAAATACGTAGAATCTGGTCTGCTGCTGGACCTGACTGACGTTTACAACGAAGTTAAAGACAAACTCTACGCTTACCCAGCTGAAGTAGGTACCTACAATGGTAAAGTATACGGTATGTCATGGCAGGTAACCCCTGGTGCAGTATTCTACAACCGCGACGTTGCAAAGAAATACTTCGGAACTGACGATCCTAAAGAAGTTCAGAAATACCTGAAAGACTGGAACACCTTCCTTGAAACTGCAGCTATGCTGAAGGAAAAATCAAACGGTGACTGTTACATCGTATCTACCACCGGTGACCTGTTCAAACCATATGCAGCTTCTCGTAAAGATCCATGGGTAGTAAACGACAAACTGGTTGTTGATCCTCTGATGGAAGAATACATGGATATGTGTAAAACCCTGAAAGACAAAGGATACGAAGGCCGTGCTTCTCAGTGGGCAGAAGGCTGGTATGCTGGTATGAAAGGTGACCTCCGTGATGAAAACGGTAATCCAAAAGAAGTACTCTGCTACTTCCTGCCTACTTGGGGTCTCCACTACGTACTGAAAACCAACGCTCCTGAAGCTGCTGGTAAATGGGCTATGTGTGCTGGTCCTATCGGTTACCGCTGGGGTGGTACCTGGGTTGGTGCATGGGCAAAAACCAAGAACCCAAATGCTGCTAAAGAGCTGATCAAATACCTGTCTTCAGATGACACCTTCCTGAAACAGTATGCACTGGACACCGGTGACGTTATCATCAACAAAAACGTAGTTGCTGAAATCAAAGACACCTTCTCTGAACCATACCTGGCTGGACAGAACCACTATGCAGAATTTGCATCAATGGCTGCTAACGTAAACGGTAAACTGACTCAGGGAACTGACCAGGCTATCGAATCACTGTGGGGTGAAGCTACTACTGCTTACGTAAACGGTGAAAAATCAAAAGCTCAGGCTATCCAGGACTTCAAAGAACAGGTTAGCTCACAGCTCGGAATTGCTTACTAATCAGATATAAAAAACTGATTAGCGTTAGCTGAATAAAAAGGGCAACCAATTTCGGTTGGTTGCCCTCTTTTTGTAGTACTTCTTGCCTGGGGGTAATATGAAGAAAAAACAAAGCAGTATTGAAGCCCGCACCAACCGTGCCGGTATTGCATTTGTACTGCCATTTATTATTGTTTATGCAGCCTTTCAGTTGTGGCCGGTAATTTACACATTCCTGCTGGCTTTTGGTAACCTGAAAGGTCTTCGCGCAGATTTTGACCTTGTTGGTCTTGTTAATTTCAAAAGACTTATTCACGATAAATTTTTCTGGGGTTCTGTAGGTAATACCTTCATTATGTGGGGTATCAACTTTGCTCCTCAGCTTGGAATTGCACTTCTGTTTGCTATCTGGTTCACCGATATCCGCTTGAAGATTCAGGGTAAAGGTTTATTCAGAGCACTTTTCTATATGCCAAACCTGCTGACAACTGCATCAATTGCAATTCTGTTCCGCAGTCTGTTTGCTTATCCTATCGGTCCGGTAAACCAGTTCCTGACCCAGAAACTTGATATCTGGCATGAAGTTGAACTGGACGGCGTTATGGTAAAGGAAGCATTTAACTTCTTCCGCAGCGTATGGATGTCACGTGGAATCGTATCATTCATCCAGTGGTGGATGTGGTGTGGACATACCCTGATCATGCTGATGGCAGGTATTACTTCCATTAACCCAACCCTGTATGAAGCAGCCGTAGTAGACGGTGCCAACACCAGTCAGCAGACCCGGTATGTAACACTGCCACTGCTGCGTCCAATGATGCTGTACCTGCTGGTTACCTCAATGATTGGTGGTATGCAGCTCTTTGAAATTCCATTCCTGTTAACCGGTATGCATGGTGAGCCAGACTTCAAGATCCGCTCTATGGCTCTGTACATGTATAACATGGGCTTCCAGGGCGCTAATGACTACTCTTATGCAGCAGCCATTGCAATTGGTATCTTCATTATTACTATTGTGCTTGCAGTTGGTATCAACAGTCTTATTAAAGAACGTGAACCAAGAAAGAAGCACGTTAAGGCGTAAGGGGTAATGGAATATGGCAACTAATAAATATAATGTCGGACTTAACGTAAAACGAATCATCATCTATGTACTGATGGTATTTTTTGCGCTCCTTGCAGTCATTCCAATTTACCTGATGTTGGTTAACGCAACCCGTACTAACGCACAGATCAATGAAGGTATTTCGTTCCTGCCGGGTGGAAATACCATTCAGAACTGGAAAAACCTGACCAACCGTGGTTTCAAGATTTTCCGTGGTTTCGGTAACAGTGCATTCATTTCATTCTGGTGTACTATTCTGGGTGTTTACTTCTCATCTCTGACTGCATACGGTATTCACGTATACCGTTTCAAATTCAGAAACTTACTGTGGGGATTTATCCTCCTGGTAATCATGATCCCTGGATCACTGTCATTCATCGGTTTCTACCAGTTCATGGCAAGACTGCACCTGACTGACAGTTACATTCCACTGATTATTCCTAGTATTGCTGCTGCCGGTACCGTACTGTTCATGAAGCAATACATGGAATCAATCCTGTCATTTGAACTGATTGACGCTGGCCGTATTGACGGTGCCGGTGAATGGAGGATTTTCAATACGATTATGCTTCCAATCCTGTCACCTGCAATTGCTACCCAGAGTATCTTCTCATTCGTTGGTTCATGGAACAACTTCATGACTCCATTCGTATTGCTGTCAAATCAGGATAAATACACCCTGCCAATGTTGGTTCAGACCCTGCGTGGTGATATCTACCGCACCGAATACGGTTCAATCTACCTTGGTGTTGCAGTATCCCTGATTCCAATTCTGGTATTCTATGCTGTTATGTCACGGTTCATTATCGCCGGTGTAACCATGGGTGGTGTTAAAGAGTAAATATCAAAGGTTCTCCTCCTTTGTGTTTTGTCCCACTCTGCAGTTCCTCCTGCAGAGTGGGTTTTTTCCACAACTGTTAGAAATGTATGAAAGTTTTTAATCCTATTCTGAGTGGCTTCCACGCAGATCCTTCTATTTGCTGTGCAAACGGTGAGTATTACATTGCAAACTCCACTTTTGAATGGTTCCCCGGTGTAGAACTGCATCGTTCCAAGGATTTAAAAACCTGGGATTCTGTTCCTTCTCCCCTTTCTACAACTACTTTGCTTGATATGGCAGGAAATAAAGCTTCCTGTGGTATCTGGGCTCCCTGCTTAACGTACTGCGAAGAGGAAAAACTCTTCTATCTGGTGTATACCAATGTCCGTAGTTGGAACGACCGTCCTTTTAAGGACACTCCAAACTACATTACTACTGCCCCCAGCATTGAGGGCCCCTGGTCAGACCCCTGGTTTGTCAACGCTTCCGGGTTTGACGCTTCTCTGTTCCATGAAAACGGTAAGCACTGGTTTATCAACATGGAATGGGATTACCGTTTTACCGGACCCCGCCAGTTCAGCGGTATTCTGGTACAGGAATTTGATACGAAACTGGGAAAACTGGTTGGCGAATGTCATAAAGTATTCCTGGGTACTGATATAGGGCTGGTTGAAGGCCCGCATATTTTCAAGAAAGACAAGTATTACTATCTGGCTTGTGCAGAAGGTGGAACCTGCTATGAGCATGCAGAAACTGTTGCACGGTCAGAACATATATTCGGCCCTTATGAGGTTCATCCGAATAACCCGCTTATCTCTGCCTGGGGTCGTGATGATGCACCGGTAAAACGTACCGGACACGGGGCCTGGTGCCATTCACCGGACGGTAAAAAAACATGGTTTGTATACCTGTGCGGCCGTCCGCTGCCTGGAACGGAACGGTGCGTCCTGGGCCGTGAAACCGGCATTGCAGAGCTGGAATGGAAAGACGGCTGGCCATGGGTTAAACAGCCTGATGGCAGCCTTGATAACATTCCTCCGGCCTATATTGAACTGCCCGGCAATGAGCCGGATATTCTTCCCGGCCAGGGTGCAGTGCATGCTGCAGAAACATACACTTTTACTGACAAAAAGTTTCTGGCTGATTTTAAACTGCTGCGTGAACCCTACGACGATGAGCGCTACAGCCTGACAGAACGGCCCGGATATCTGCGTATGCACGGCGGTATGTCGCCGGTCTGTAACTTTGGCCAGAGCCTTCTGGCCCGCCGGCAGACTGAGTTTACCTTTACTGCCGTTACCAAATTGGAATATAATCCTACCTCATTCCAGCATATGGCCGGTATGACCTATCGCTATGATGAGAAAAAGCAGTATCTGTGTGTTTTGACCCACCATGAAACCCTGGGCAAAGTAATACAGGTACTCTCTATTATGCCGGACGGCTTTACCCGTGAAATGGAAGTTCCCATGACTCACCAGGATGCTTCTCCGGTGTGGATAAAACTGGAGGTAACCGGCAAACAGGGCTGGTTCTTCTGGTCTGAAGATGGTGAAACCTGGCGGAAACTCCGTCCGCTGCTTGATCCGTCCCGTATTTCTGACGAATTTGACCACCAGGGATTTACCGGTGCTTTTGTTGGTATGTATTGTGCTGACCTGATTCAGTATCAGCATTATGCAGATTTTGAATTCTTCTCTTACAAAGGAACAGTGTAAGAGCTGTTTCAGGCAGGTGCAGCATGATTACTATTTATGATATTGCAAAAGAAACTGGTTTCAGTGCACCTACTGTCTCTAAAGCATTAAATGGCACCGGTGGGTTAAGCCAGACAACCCGGCAGAAAATTCTTGAAGCTGCAGAATCCATGGGATATAAGCCGAATTTTGCAGCCCGGGCATTGAGTACCAAAAAATCATACCTTATCGGCATCATCTTTGAAGATAAATATATGGCCCGTGGCTTTGAACACCCGTTGTTTGGTGGTGTGCTGACCCATATCCGTAATAATCTGGAAGCCAACGGCTACGATTCAATCTTCCTTTCACATACCATCAATGAGCATTCAGTAAACTCATACATTGAACACTGTCAGTTGCGTGATGTAGATGCTGTTGTCATCATCAACCCGTATGAAGATTATCAGCAGCTTTCAGAACTGGCAGCAACCGGACTTCCCTGTGTTTCCTGTAACGATATTATTCCCGGCATCCCGACTGTTATTACCGATAACGTAGCCGCCGGATACCAGGCTGGAAAATATCTTCTGGGAAAAGGACACACTAAAGTAGGCTATATTTCCGGATATACCAACGAAAACAGTAAGGCAGGTTCGGAACGTCTTGTGGGTTTGCGGAAAGCGTATGAGGAAGCCGGCATCGATATTCCGGATACCAATGTTGCCATCCGCAGTTACTGGAGCCGTGAAGAAGGTTATAATGCCATGGGATACCTGCTGAAGCAGAATCCTGACATCACTGCAATTTTTGCAGCCAACGATGATATTGCCATTGGCGCCATGAACTACTGTAAAGACCAGGGCATGAAAATTCCGGAAGATATGTCTGTCATCGGATTTGATGATGAATCGTTCTCAGAATTCTATCAGCCCCAGCTGACCAGTTTCCGCCAGAACCGTGAGCTGATTGCAGAAGTATCGAACATCATTCTGATGAATCAGATTATCGGTGCCCCGATTCCTGAAATCAAACGGATTCCTGCTGATTTCATCGAGCGCAGTTCAGTGTGTGGTCCCCGCACCCGGCAATTTTAACAGCGGACCGTTCCTCTATCCTCTTTCTCTGAATCAAGTTCAATAATCCTGATGATAGGCTTGGTCCGTTCCATGTGCAGCGGATAGCAGGACGGTGTAATCAGGTGCACTTCTCCATCCATCTGAACCAGAATATCCTGGGATCCATTGATTGTTATCTTGTGCGCCTGGTGCATGGAAACATAGGGACTATCAACATGGTCACCGTTATCAAACAGGTTTTTGATAAGCATTTTCTTTACCATGTTGATATGGGGTGCCATGCAGAAGTTATCAGTATTCGGCAGGATTTTGTGGTTACTGCCATAGGTCCGGTGTCCGGAAACGCCCAGCAGACAGAATTCAATAGGTGTGTTGTAGGTTTTTATCAGTTTGCCGTTTTCTCGGAAGGTATCAATAACCATGTTGCTGAAGGGAAAATTAATGCCATAGAAAAGACATGCCAGGTCTACCCACAGCTGATACGTATCACCGGGCATAACCCGCTTGGTTTTGTTGGTCATATAGGTAATGAAGGCATCAATACCAATGCTGGCAATGTTGAAGGCATACCACGGTGGATTTGCAGAAAGGCTTTCGTAATGGTCGATTTTCCGGTGGCTGTTCGCTGTATCCGGCAGCAGACCTGAATACCAGACTTTGATTGCCCGCTGCAGGGCAAAGTGAGCAGGACTGGTCAGACGGAGTAATGATTCTTCTACGGTGCGGCCGTCAGAGCCGTCGTTTCCGGTACCAAAGGGCATACGGAGCAGGGTTACATGGGTGGTAATCAGATCACGGTCTGAATCACTGGAAAGGCCTTCCTTCAGTAATGCTGTCTGGGCTTCAAGGTGGGTACCGTCACCGCCAGCAGTAACAATCAGTGTATGGGAGCGGTGTCTGTCATGCAGGGGAAGGGAAAGCAGGTCGTTGATAAGGTCATTGGCAATAATGGTTGCATGCCCTGGTTTCTGGGTTGCATGCAGGGTGACGGTTATCTTTTCAACCTGTTCCGGCTTCAGTTTTGCTTCACGGGCAGCTTTTTCAAGGACGGTGTAATTGTGCTGGGCCACTTTATACTGGGCAAAACCGCCGGCATGGGGATTGGCAATAATATGAACGTACAGGTTCTGCCCCTTAAAAAGGGGAGAAGTCTTGATGATCGGTTCCAGAAATCCGGCAAGTGTTTTTGGAGATATTGTACTATTAGCCATATCTATAAAGTCTAAGTGGGCCATAGAGTAAAGTCAAGTTTTGGTGATATACTGGGGTTATGAATCAAACCGTTCTCTTAACCGGCTGCCCTGATGCAGTGCAGTCTTTTTTTATAGATTCAGCGGTGGCTGCAGGAAACCAGATTATGACCACTGCTGCTGCAGACAAAAAATCAAATGATGTAAAAACAGTAAGCTGGACCAGGTCTTCGCCTATTTCTGCACGCACGGTGTTGCTGCAGGCTCAGAATACCTTCGGTATTCCTGCCCAGACCATTCTGTTCTTTGATGCTGCTGATTACGCCAGTGCGTTCAGTTCGTATACTCTGGAAACCATTACCCGGGGCACTGATGAAATGATTCTCGGATACCAGTATCTGGTGAATGAGGCCATCAGCCGCATTCAGGCCGGGCATGATGCTAACCTGGTATTCTACCTGCAGTCTGATGCTGAACGTGAACACGGTATGATGACAGCTGTTGCAGAAGCTGCGTTTACAGCCCTTGCCGAAAAAACTGCCGAACTGTATGCCGGGAAAAACTTTGGGGTAGTGCTGGTTAAGGCTGAACAGCCATTAAACGGGGATGCTGCCCAGTGGCTGTTCCAGTACCTGCAGAATGATGCCGTACAGAAAAATGCACGGAATCCGAAACACGCAGCCCACTGGATAAAACCGCTGTCAAAAGTGCCTGGTGTGCTCAGTCTGCTGAACCGCTGACAAAGGAATGTATATGCTGACCTGGAATGCGCTTTTTGGTCCTGAATTAACCCTTACCGCCTGTATTGCCCGTATTCTGGTCAGTTTCTGTATTGGTGCCATTCTGGGCATTGAGCGCCGTATGCGCCAGCACATTCTGGGTATGCGTACCCTTATTCTTATCTGTGTTTCGTCAACACTCCTTATGGAACTGTCCCTGTATGTTCCGCAGCTGAATGGCGGTAACGGTGATGGTGCCCGTATTGCAGCCCAGGTTGTATCAGGCATCGGTTTTCTGGGTGCCGGAGCCATACTCCGTACCGGTCTTAATATTACGGGCCTTACCAGTTCCGGTATCATCTGGGCATCAGCTGCATTGGGGCTGGCAGTGGGAGCCGGACTGGTAGTGCAGTCTTTTATCGTAGTCATCCTGCTTTTTCTGGCTCTGGTATTTTTTGAAATTTTTGAAGAGCGGTTTTTCCCTGCTGAATATTCCCGGCAGATTGTGCTGGAATTTGAGAACAAACGGATTGATATGAACGGGTTGAGTGATGCCCTGAAACAGCATGGCATGAAAGTAAAGAATACTGAAATCAGCCGTACTATGGGTGAGAAAAACCTGCAGGTTACCCTGACGGTAAAAGCTCCAAAGGAAATTGATTTCTTTGCCGTTATCGACAGCATCAAACCATTGGGAAAACTGAGCAAATACCGGTTCTCCGACTAACGCTTTTTTCATTGCAGAATGGCTTCTGAATCGATAAAATATCAGTTTATGGATTCTAAGCCTCTTATTGTACAAAGTGACAAAACACTTCTTCTGGACATTCATGATCCTGCTGCAGAAGATTGCCGCAATGAGCTGATTCCCTTTGCAGAACTGGAACGTTCACCTGAACACCTGCATACATACCGGCTTTCTCCCCTTTCGTTGTGGAATGCTGCCAGTGCCGGTTTTACTGCGCAGGACGCCATTGAGGTTTTAAAAAAGTATGCCCGTTATGATGTTCCACAGGTGGTATCTGCCTGGATTCAGGAAACTGCAGACCGCTTTGGGCGTCTTATCCTTATTCCCAATCCTGATGACGTACCCCAGGAAGAAGGGTTACTGCCACAGACAATTCTTCTGGTAACCGACAGTGCCATTGTGGCAAAAGAAATTGAAAACACCCGTTCCATGCAGAAATACCTGCAGGTGATGACGAAAGTTCCGGAGCACCGTTTTGGGTTTCTCTTGAACCTGGTAGACCGGGGAACCGTTAAGCAGGAACTTTTAAAACTGGGTTGGCCGGTTAAGGATGAAATTCCGCTCCGTGACGGTGAACCTCTGGATGTAAGTCTGCGTGAAACCTGCAGCAGCGGAAAGCCGCTGAAAATCCGTGATTACCAGCGGGGTGCTGCCAATGCCCTGGTAGGAAACAAAGGACCGGGTACCGGCTTTGGAACCATCGTGCTGCCCTGTGGCGCCGGAAAGACTATTGTCGGCATGACCATCATGGACATGCTGAAAACCAGTACCCTGATTGTGACTACCAATGTTTCTGCCGTTCACCAGTGGATTGATGAGCTTCTGGATAAAACCAACCTGACTGCCGACCAGATCAGCGAATACACCGGCGAGCATAAAGAAATCAAGCAGGTTACGGTAGCAACCTATCAGATTCTTACCTGGCGGCCGGAAAAAGAAGGACCGTATCCCCACTTTAACCTGTTTACCCAGCGGGCCTGGGGACTCATTATTTATGACGAAGTACACATGCTGCCGGCACCGGTGTTCCGTGTAACGGCTGAGCTGCAGGCAGTGCGCCGCGTTGGCCTTACCGCAACGCTGGTGCGTGAAGACGGCTGCGAAGGCCACGTATTCAGTCTGGTAGGTCCAAAGCGGTACGATGTGCCGTGGAAGGAACTGGAAACCAGCGGCTGGATTGCAGATGCTGAATGTATTGAATACCGCATTGATATGGACCCGGAAACGGAATTGAAATACGCCGTGGCCGGACCGCGCATCAAGCACCGTATAGCCAGTGAAAATCCTGCCAAAGTGCAGGTTGTCCAGTCTATTGTAGAACGGTTCTCCCAGGATAAAATCCTGATTATCGGCCAGTATCTGGACCAGCTGGCAGAAATCAGTAAGCTGCTGGGTGTGCCGATTATTACCGGCAAAACGAAAAATGCTGACCGTGATGTAATCTATAACCAGTTCCGTAAGGGAGAAATCCGGGTGCTGGTTGTATCGAAAGTTGCAAACTTTGCCATTGACCTGCCTGATGCCTCACTTGCCATCGAAATCAGCGGTACTTTTGGCAGCCGGCAGGAAGAAGCCCAGCGTCTTGGCAGAATCCTGCGGCCAAAGGACCGGAAGGCACGGTTCTTTACCGTCATCACCAGAAGTACCGTAGAAGAAGAATTTGGTGCTAACCGCCAGAAATTCCTGGCAGAACAGGGATACAGCTACCGTCTTATCAAAAGTCTGGAAGAGCTGCCGGTTGAACTTGATGAATGTACGGGAGACAACCCATGACCCGGCCTGAAAGTATCCTCCAGTGGCGGGGTGCATTAAGTACTCTGGCCGATCATCATTTTTTTGACATTATCCGCATGTACCTGGGAGAAATCAAAACTCCCTACAACAAACAGAAACTTATTGAAGATTTAAGTGTATTCCTTCGGAAACCTGAAACCAAGCAGAACATTGTGGCCATGATGACCACCCATGAAATTGAAATTGTTACGGCCATCCATTTGTTCAATGCGCCGACACCGGAAAAACTGAGCCGGTTGTTTGCTGCAGAAGAGTCCTACGGTGAACTGTTTGAAGAACTGATGAATCTGGAAGAACGGCTTATTATTTACCGGTACAAGAACACGATTACCGGCCATATGGAATTTGCCGTAAATCCGCATCTGATAGAAACCCTTGAACCGCTGCTGACCAGAGAAAGCATTTTTCCGGAAGCAAAGGTTGTTGCTTCTGCTGAATCAGATTCAGTAACACTGCCGGCACAGAACGAAGCCATGCTGCAGCTGACACCGGAACTGCTGGTGGCCATGCTCAGCTTTGTGGCTGACAATCCGGACCTGTGCAAGAACGATGGTGCCTTCAAGAAAAAAATCGAAACCATTCTGCCGGTGGTGTTTCCGCAGGTGCGGAACATCCGCGGTCTGGAACTGCTGGTACAGTCACTGACCAATCTGGGGCTCATGTGGAAAACCGATTCCGGCTATGCCCTGCAGAACCAGCGGATCCAGCGGTTTGCCCAGCTGGCAGAACCCATGCAGTATGCCTATATTGCTGCTTCTGCCAGTGGTCTGTTGCCCCGTGATGTCCTGCAGAAACAGGCACAGCTTATTGCAGACATTATCTGCAGCATTCCCCAGCGGGGTTACAGCAAGGAAGTAATGCTCCGTAATGCCTACTACCTGCAGAACGAATCTGCTGTACATAGCGGCGGAGAACAGCGGACCGGGCGTTTTGCAGCACTGCTGCGTCAGGCCAATGCCCGGACCACAGAAAAATCCATAGACAGTCTGCTGTACGTTACTCCGGAAACTTCAGAGCTTATTCAGCATGCCATAGATTTTGGCCTGCTGCGCTGTAACGGCGTAACTGAAGAAGGGAAAGCCGTTTTTGTTCCGGGCGGAATATTTGCCGCAGATCCCCACGAAAGTTATCCCAGCGTCAGCATTGACAGTGGTTTTGGTATTACCGTACTGCCCGGCATGAGTTTCCGGGAACTGCTTCCCGTATTTCAGATTGCCGTTCCCGTAAAGTACGATACGATCCTGCAGATGGAGTTGAGCAAAAAGGCTGTTATCCGGGCTTTTGATGCGGGCTGTACGCCCCAGCAGCTGCAGTCCGACCTGCAGAATGTGGTAAACCACGAACTTCCCCAGAACCTGCAGTTCAGTTTTGAAGACTGGTACACCAGTTATACCAGCGCTTCCCTGTTCCGCGGATATATCCTGAAAATTCTGCCGGAAAAGGAACTGCTGGTGGAAAAGAATCCTGAGTTTGCGCCCTATATCCAGATGAAGATCGGGCCGGGAATTTTCCTGCTGAATTTTGCCAGTAATCAGGAAGCCAACGGCGTTATTGCAGCAAGCGGACTTGATTTTATCGGCCAGGTACATGAACTGCATGGAGTACAGGAAAGTCTGCCCTTTGCACAGGTCCGGATTTCATACCGGCCGCCAATGTCAGTACCGGCACCGGAAACAACCGTTTCTGCCGGTGTAGCGGTAACGCCGTTTACTGAAAAAGAGCGCGAAACCTTTGTGGCAGAGTTGAAACAGACGGTACTTGATAAACAGCTGAGTACGGAGCAGGAAAATGAACTGCTTTCACGTATTGACCGGCGTATTGTGGTTTCTGCATCACAGCTGCGGGCAGACAGTGTGCGGCCAGAGCGGATGGAAGCCAGCGGCATGGACTTTCTGGGAAAGGTGCACGTAATAGAGCACGCCCTTGCCTCTACTACGCTGTTACAGGTTACGCTGGATGGCGTTATGGAACTGGTGGAACCGGTTATGCTGACGAAAGACGACGGTGACACGATGCTGAAGGCACGGACGGTACCGGGCGGAGAAGAGAAAACCTATTCGGTAGCACGGTGTCAGAAAATCAAGCGGATCCGCGGAGCCATTTTTAAGGAAACAGAATACTGATTCCTGATTACTCAAAATACGATTTATACTCAACGTGCAGCGGACTGTCCGGAAACAGATGTGCATGCAGGTCGATGAAATAGTCGTCGGTCATGCTGGCAATGTAATCGGTAACGATGCGGTTGGGATCTTCCTGTTCGTACCGTTTTGCACCACCAGCTTCATCATCGTCATACCAGCTGGTGAACCGGGCCATATAGTCCAGATGATGGGTAAATATGGGAGAGGTTGTGCGTCCGGCAACCAGATCATCCCGCAGTCTGTTGAAAAGCTGTGCAAACATTGGCTGAATGATGTTGTCATAGGTATCAGACAGGGTCGGCGTCATGTAAATCTTTTCGTAATTTTCTTTCTTTGCCGTTTTCAGGTCCTGAAAATACTCGGGACTTAACAGAAGATAGTCTTTCCCGTAACTGTTGTTGATGATGTCGACGGTCAGATTGTTGATGATTTTGGCGTTAATGGTTCCGATTTCGCGGCTGGTAAAGGGCTCATCAGGGGAAATGAGTTTGGCGGTAACGGCATCCTGCCGGTCTTTGCCCAGGTAGGCAATCATATCGCAGATGCGGACTACACAGCCTTCAAGGGTCATGGGGACCAGCTGCTTGATGGCAGAGTCTCCGGTGCGGTCGCAGGCATCAACGGTGGCATCAAAGGCTTTGAATGCCTCTTCTGGCGTAGTGTCGGCTGGAAGGAAGCGGGGGCGGTATTCCTGCTGTTCAAATTCTCCGTTGTGGCAGATAATGCCGTCCAGGGTCTGCAGACTGACATTGCGGCGGAAAATGGTATCGATGACGCGGACTGAATGGACATTGTGATTGAAGCGCAGACCGGTTTCCTGTTCCAGCAGTTTGCTGAGGAACCGTTCTCCCGGATGGCCGAATGGGGTGTGGCCGATATCGTGGCCCAAAGCCATGGCTTCTATCAGATCGGTATTTAATCCGAGTACGGAACCGATGGATCTGGCGATACGGGATACCAGCTGCACATGAAGCATGCGTCGGGTTAAGTCATCGTTTTTATAGAAACTGAAAACCTGGGTTTTATCAGCGTAGCGGTTGTACACGGGCAGATGCAGGATTTTCTCACAGTCACGGACAAAGGGTGGCCGCCACAGATTTGCTCTATCCCGGTTGGGATTCCGCCGGAGTACGGCATCATCAGGGCATCGGTATGGATGCACCGTTCCTTTTGCACGGTCTTCTTCAATCTGCGCTGCAACAGCGTCATCTATTTTCTTATACTCTTTGGCTGCCATAGGTTCAGTATAACAGATTATTACCTTGCCAGTGAGGCGTGATATGGCTATTTTAAAAGTATGAACAATCAACTTTCCCGTCGCGAAATTGACGACGTACGCCGTATTATTGCCCAGCTGCTGCCTTTAATTGACGAAGCAGAAAGTAAATTCAGAAGTGCCCGTAACTGGGGATTCCTGGATCTTCTGGGTGGTGGTTTCGTAACTGACCTGATTAAACATTCCAAGCTGAGCAGTGCAGCAGGAGTAATGAATAATATCAACTATCTGCTGATGGATCTGCAGCGTGAACTGAAGGATATCGTTATTCCTACAGATTTCCGTATGGATACCATGACCTTTGCCACCTTTGCTGACTTCATGTTTGACGGTGTTCTGGCAGATGCCTACATGCAGTCAAAAATCATGAGCAGTTTAAGCCAGGTAGAAGAGTTGCACCGCCGTCTGTTGATTCTCGACCAGCGGATGCAGGATCTGTACCGGTATTGCTGATGCCTGAGTAATGTTCAGCAGGTACGGCCGTCCCATTCTGCTGAGTGGGACTTCTCGTATTCAATAAGGGCGTCAAAATCTGCCTGCGGAGAGCAGTGTTTTTCTATCTGCATGGTACTTTCATGCAGGCGGCGGATGGCGTTGCTTTTATCGGTGTAGCCCAGTTTTGACTTTTCTATGCTGTCCTGCAGTACCCGGATACTTTCATCAAAGACTTTAAGTGGTACCGGGAAGGGGTGGCCGTCTTTGCCGCCATGGGCAAAACTGAACCGGGCCGGGTCTGTAAACCGGCTGGGTTTTCCATAAATCACTTCACTTACCAGGGCAAGGCTTTGCAGGGTGCGGGGCCCCAGACCCGGTGTCAGCATCAGATCTTCAAAAGACTCAGCCTGATTATCATAGGCAGTGGCAAGCACGGCGCCCAGCCGTTTTACGTTTACGTCTTCAGCCAGGACTTCATGGTGGGCCGGCATGGTAAGTTCGTGGTAATTGTGCGAAAGTTCGCCGGTAAAGGTGGAGGCCAGGTCGTAGCGCTGGGAATCAACGGCGCCTTTTGAAATGCTGACGATGCCATTGTTTCCTGCTGCATCAAACAGTTCCAGCTGCTGGATATCTTTTGGCGTAATGAGTTTTGCTTCCCTCAGGATCCGGTCCGGTTCTTCGTGGGTCATGGAAAGGATGGTACTGCGGGTATCTTTGGCGCCAACATCCGTCAGGTTCAGGATGCGGCCGTGGTTTTCTCCCACAATGCCGGTGTGTGGCGCATTTACGTAGGGTTCTGCTTCATTGCCGTCAAGCGTCAGGCTGCACCAGTGATACCGGCGGGCTGTCTTTTCAGCGCCGTTCATGCCCTGCTGTACAACGGCCCAGTCACCGTTGGTGTTAACGATAAAGTTGTGCTGATACAGCTGGTAGCCGTCCTGCAGGGCGTTGTTGTCTACTTTTGCCACCAGTTTGCTTGATCTGATTAAACTGTCGCCGGGTAGTCCGCTGTGGTCAGCCAGCCACTGCAGCTGGTCAGGTGTTTCACGGGAATATTTGCCGCGGCCGCCGCACACTACCAGCCCCAGTTCACGGGCCCGGGGATTCAGTCCCCGTTTTAAGGCGTACATGACGCTGGTGGTAATGCCGGAAGAATGCCAGTCCATGCCCATAACGGCTCCAAAACTCTGGAACCACAGCGGGTCGCTCAGGCGGGCCAGAACTTCCCGGTTGCCGTAATTCAGGACGATGGACTCTATGATCAGGGCGCCCATATCCCGCATGCGGTCAGCCAACCATTTTGGTACTGTTCCATGATGTAATGGCAGGTCGGCGTGACCGGTGCGGCGCATAGTTCTCCTTAGTAGTCTGCTTTGCTTAGTGCCTCAGCTACTTTGTCTACCATTCCCCAGGGCAGAATGTTTACCAGCGGGAAGCTGGTCAGGGCATTACGTACTGATTTATCTGCGACGCCAGTGGCAAAAACACTGTTGTTTGCAGGATCATTCAGATATCCGCCCAAAAGTTCATCCAGAACTTTTGCAGTAGCAGGATTTGCCATCAGATCGCCCATGTTTTCATCAACGGTATGATGCGGGGTGTAATCTCTGGTGGGGGTATAGGTAATTGTATGCTCACCGGCACTCAGGGTGCAAGTAGCTTTGTCTGCCGGAGCATCAGGCAGTACCAGTTCTGCTTCACAGTCAAACGGAATGGTAAAGCTGAAGGTAAGGCTGCCGTCAGCATTGAGTTTCCATGCTGATGTTACTTCTCCGGCAGCGGTGTTCACGGTGCATTCTACATGTCCCAGGCGTCCGTCTGGTTTTGGAGTCAGGCGGATTTTCTTAAAGCCGGGAGCTTCTTCAACCGGATTGATACCGCATACTTCACGGTATACCCATTCAACAACAGAACCGTATGCATAGTGGTTCAGGCTGTTCATGCCGGTACTTGAGAAATGTCCTTCTGCATCAAGGGAATTCCAGCGTTCCCAGACAGTGGTGGCACCCAGTTTTACTTCATACAGCCAGCCGGGGAATTTTTCGTTCAGCAGCAGGTCATAGGCGGTCTGCAGTTTTCCGTTGGCAGACAGGGTGCGGCAGATATACGGGGTTCCCACAAAGCCGGTATCAAAGTGGTTGTTGTTGGCCTGAATCATGGTAACCAGCTGGTTAACCGAACGGTCATGCATGGCTTGTGGCAGCAGGTTAAAGAAAGTAGCAATAACAAGAGCGGTCTGGGTGTTGATGGTAGCACGTCCTGTGGGCGAGAAATACTCAGCAACAAAAGCAGCGTTGATTTTGGCTTCCAGTGCTTCGTATTTTTCTGCGTCAGCAGTGTTACCCAGAACCCGGGCAGCTTTTGCCGTCAGATGGGCTGCATACCAGTAGAAGGCAGTTGCTACGTAGTAGTTGTCGGTAGCACCCATTGGTGAGAATGGTTCCTTAAAGTTATCAAGGGCCAGCCAGTCTGCAAAATGGAAGCCGGTCAGGATAAGGCCCCGGTTACCGGTTTTCTGGTCTTCACGGATCTGATGTTCCAGCCAGGCTTTCATGCCGTCATACTGTTGTGCAAGCAGGGTCTTGTCGCCGTACATAACGTACATGGTCCACGGAATGATGACAGCCACATCGGCCCAGGGGCTTGCTCCGTTACCCATGATCAGCCCGCCACCGTGCTTTGGTTTTGGCATTGGTACAACGTTTGGAACAGATCCTTCAAGCTGGCTCTGTTCATTGTTTACGTCATGAAGCCATTTTGTGTAGAAAGCCGGAGTGTACATGTGGTATGAAGCAGCACCGGAGAAAATCTGCGCATCACCGGTCCAGCCCATGCGTTCATCACGCTGTGGACAGTCGGTAGGAACATCAACAAAGTTGTCGCTCTGGCTCCATTTCGTGTTGCTGATGAATTTGTTCAGCAGTTCATTGCCGGTGGTGATGAAGCCGGTTTCTTCAATGTCAGATGACAGATGGTGGCCGGTAATGGTTTTGAGATCAGCATCGCTCATGCCGGTTACCATGACGTAGCGGAAGCCGTAGAAGGTAAAGTGCGGCCGTACGGTCCGGGTAGTACCGTCAGAAACGTAAACGAACTCTGTTTTTGCAGAGCGCAGGTTGTCGTGGTAGTAGCAGCCGTCCTGCAGTTCTTCAAAGTAATTCAGGGTGATGGTAGTGCCGGCAGGAGCGGTACAGGTAAAGCTTACCCAGCCTGACATGTTCTGGCCCAGGTCAACGATGGTTTCATTTTTGGGCGATGTAAAGATTTTGCAGACCGGCATGGTCTGTTTTTCAACAATGGCAGGACCGTTTTTGGCCATGAGTTTGTGGGGGGCGGAAGCTTCTGTCAGACAGGGCTTCCAGTCTCCGGCAGTTCTGGTCTGGTCCCAGATTTCACCGTCGTAGATGCCGCTGGCAGTTACCGGGCTTGCTGCAGCCAGCCAGCTTTCATCAGAATTGATGACGGTTTTGCTTCCGTCTTCGCACGTAACGTGCAGTTCTGCAATCATCCGGAATCTGTCGCCGTACAGGTCGGTAAAGCCGCCGTCAAAACCAAAGCGGCCTTTGTACCAGCCGTTACCCATGATAACGCTGATCTGGTTGTCGCCGGTTTTCAGGCTGTCAGTTACGTCATAGGTCTGGTACTGAACGGCAAAATCGTAGGTGTGGTAGCCTGGTTCCAGATAGCTGTTACCGGCTTTGATTCCGTTTACGCAGGTTTCATATACGCCAAGGCCGGTCATGTAGAGACGTGCTTTTGCTACAGCACCGGTCAGGGTAAAGTCTTTTTTGATGATTGGATGAATGTCAGCAGCAAAATCAGGGGTAATCCATGTACCGGTCCACTCTTCATCCTTTTTGGCAGTTTCAAAGGTTACCGGCTCACTTACAGCGTGTTCACCTGCATCGCTCCATACTTCTACCGCTACATAATAGGTAGTGCGGGGTGCGGTTTCAAAATCAAGGATAACGCTGGTGCTGCAGAGGTCCGCAGATTTGCCGGTGTCATACACAGAAGCCGTACACTGTGTGTCGGTATAAACGGCTACGCGGGCAGCAGTCTGCTTTTTGCCGGTGGCAGCGGTAACGGTCCAGCTTACGGTTACTGGGGAAAGTTCAACTCCCAGAGGATTTGTCATATGGTTGATGCGGATGTTGGAAATAGTCATGGTTTCTCCTCAATACCGATTATATAACAAAAAATCCCGTGGCTCTTGCACGGGATTACGGAGTTTTTGCATAAATTACGGTAAATCAGTTGAAAAAGATGTTCAGCAGGCCAAGTTTTTCAAATCCGTCATACACAATCTGGATGGCAAGGCCTGCCAGAATCAGACCGACGATTTTTTCCATTACGAACATACCGGTGGTACCGATGCGGCTTAACAACTTACTGGAACTGCGCAGTACAAAATACTCAAGAACCAGTCCGATGAAGGTGGCAACGACAACCATTCCCAGATTGACCAGATCAAAAGGACCGCTGGCAGTATGCAGCATGATGGTGGTGATCATACCGGGACCGGCGATGAGGGGAAATGCCAGGGGGAATACGGCGATGGTAGCGGCATCCTGCGGGTCATCAAGTGATTTTGGCGTATGTTTTGACCGTGGCTTACTCTGGATCATTTCAAGTGCGATGGTAAAGAAGATGATACCGCCGGCAATATAGAAAGCACCCGGAGTAATGCCGAAAAAGGTCAGGATGAAATAGCCGCCAACGGCAAATACCATCAGTACGATGAATGAAATGACGATGGCCTTTTTCAGGATCAGCAGCTGGGTCTTGCGGTCATATCCGCCGGCAACCGCCATGAATGACGGAGTGTTTCCGATAGGATCCAGCAGCATGATAAAAGTGAGTAACATTTTCAGGAAAGTAAAAAGATGCTCATTCATGGCAGATACTGTAGTGATTTATGGGACTTTGGGGAAGTAAAAAGCGGAGGAGAATAACAGTATTTTCATATAGTAATTGGTAATATTGTATTACCTAATACATGACAATTTGATAGTATATGTCACATGGCAAATCCTACTCACAACGATAAGACTGAAATCTTTGAAAACTATTCCATTCCTAAAGCTGTAGCAACGCTGGCTCTGCCCACCATGCTCAGCATGATCGTCGTAGTTATCTACAACATGGTAGATACTTTCTTCGTAGCAAAAATCGGCGATCCTAACCAGATTGCAGCCGTTTCCCTGGCGCATCCTGCCTTCATGCTCTTTATGGCTGCCGGTAACATTTTCGGTATCGGTGGTTCCAGCTATCTTTCACGCTCATTGGGCGAAAAGAAAATTGACCGCGTTAAGCACATTTCCAGTTTCTGTGTATGGAGCGCAGTAGTTCTGGGTATTCTGATGGGTGTTCTGTATCTGGCATTCCTGGATCCTATCCTGAAGCTCTGCGGTGCAAGTGAAGCAACCCTGCCCTATGCAGAAACCTACCTGAGTATTGTTGCCTGGGGTGCTCCTGCAACCGTTCTTTCGTTTGTATTCGGTAACATCTGCCGCGCAGAAGGTGCTGCAAAAGAATCAATGTTCGGCCAGATGCTGGGGTCAGTCATCAACATCATCCTTGACCCGATCTTCATTCTGGGATTCGGCTGGGGCGTAGGTGGAGCTGCTATTGCAACCGTTCTTGCAAACATCATTTCTGACCTGTACTACATCTGGTACATCCTGCGCAGTCACCGTTCACAGCTGACGTTAAACCCACGCAAGTTTGCCATCAATGACGGTATCCTGAGTAATGTACTGGCCATTGGTCTTCCTGCCAGCATCACCAACCTGCTTATGTCTGCCAGCCAGATGGTAAGCAATAACTACCTGGCAAGTTATGGCGACATTCCGGTTGCTGCCATGGGTATTTCCGGAAAAGCCGGTATGTTCGTTCATCTTGGTATGATCGGTCTTGCCGGTGGTGTTGTATCGCTGATCGGCTACAACTTTGGTGCCAAAAACTTTGACCGTATGCGCGGGGTTACCCGTTTTGCCATGCTCTGCAACGTGGTGATCGGTACGGTAATGGGCATGGTGTTCTTCCTGGCATCAAACTTCATCATCGGAATCTTCATGAACGATCCGGAAGTTATCCGCTACGGTGTTCCGATGCTCCGCGCTATGATGCTTTCTGCCCCGGTTGTTGGCTGTCTGTTCGTTATCAACAACTGCTTCCAGGCCTGGGGAAAAGCAACTCCTGCACTGGTTCTTTCAATCTGCCGCCAGGGTCTGGTGTTCCTGCCAGTCCTTATTGCAGCAAACGCCATGTTTGGTCTTGACGGTATTATCTATGCCCAGCCTATTGCAGACTTTGCATCTATCCTGCTGGCCTTTGCCATGTACTTTGTCCTGCGGAATAAAGTAATTAAAGCAGCTAAATAGAAATGTAATCAGGAAAGCTGAATACAAATGTCATCCCGAACTTGATTCGGGATCTCTCTAATACGCCGTCCCTGCCAGGTTTCACGTTCCTTGAACCGGCGGGTGATGGTGTTCAGAACCCGTTTTTTATCACCGCTCCACAGTGGTGAAAGCAGGTCCCGTTTGGCGCCGTCGCCGGTAAGCCGGTGAACGGTAACGGACGGTGGCAGCAGTTCCACCATATCGATAACAAAATCAACGTATTCTTCAAGTTCCCACGGATGAACGGCAACTTCTCCGGCTGCCACCTGCTCTGCAAGTCTGGTTCCACGCAGAATGTGCATCAGCTGCAGTTTTATGCCGTCAGGGCCCAGACCGCCACTGAGCGTAACCAGATAGCGTACTGTGGCTTCCATATCAGCTTTTGTTTCGCCGGGTAGTCCCAGAATAACGTGCACCACTACCCGGATCCCTGCGTCCTTCAGCCGTCGGTAGGCGTCTTCAAAGACAGCCAGAGGGTACTGGCGGTTAATCAGTTCTGCCGTGTGTTCATGGATTGTCTGCAGGCCCAGCTCTACCCATACGGGCTTGATGGCATTCAGTTCTTTCAGCATGGCTATCATTTCCGGCGGCAGACAGTCTGGCCGGGTACCTATGCTTAATCCCACAATGTCCGGCTGCGTTATGGCAGCCATGAACTGTGAGCGCAGGGCGGCAACATCCCCATACGTATTGGTAAAAGACTGGTAATAGGCAATGAACCGTGGTTCCGGACTGCCGGTTTTGCGGGGCATTTTGGAAATAACCCGCTCCTTTGCTGCTGCCATCTGGGTTTCTACCGTGCTGCCACGTTCAGCAAAATCTCCGCTTCCTCCTGCACTGCAGAAGGTACAGCCCTCGTAGCCTTTTGTGCCGTCACGGGTCGGGCAGGTGCATCCGGCATCCAGCGAAATCTTGTAAATTTTCTGACCGAACAGGGATTTCAGTTCCCAATCAAGGCTTTTGTAGGGTTTATCGCCCCATAGGTGTGATGTTTCTTGTTTCATGTATTCAAATCATCTTTACTGCTAAACCGTCGATTCCAAGAAAGTCAGAATCGGCGGTAACCAGTTCCAGATTGGCGGCCATGGCAGTTGCTGCTATCCAGATATCGTTTTCAGGAATGGGGTGACCTTTCTTCTTAAGAAAGGCCTTGATTTTGCCGTATATTTTACCGACTTCTGCATCAGGAGTCAGAATCTGCATATTTTCGCAGAAATTGAAATACATATCCCGGTTAAATGTACTCTTTGCAGACAGCTCGGCTCCATACATCAATTCCCCAACAGAGACTGACGATACGAACAATGTTTCCATATCTTCAAAATAGGGGAACAATTCGGTAACGCCCTTTAAGAATCTGATGACAACATTCGTATCAACAAGATATCCGTTATGATTACCATTCATTCTGATCTACCTTTCTGCAGTCACGGATGGCAGCTTCCATGGCGTCAGCCTCTGTTTCTGATAGAGTACCAAAATAATCACGTACTGACTTTTTCCGGGATTTTTCTTCAATTTCCAGCAATCGTTCATATTCAGCAACAGGGAGCATGACAGCTTCCATTTCATTATTTCTGATGACAGCAATTTTCTGTAATGAATATTCAGAGAGTTTTGAAAGATAGGTGGCAAACTGGCGGACTAAAGTGGTAGAAGAAATGATTTCGTTTTTTTGAAAAGTCATAGCTGCTCCTGATGTATGTATAATTACATGTATAATAATACATACTCAGAAATCTTGCAATTAACCGCAAAAACTGGTTCTTGAGTGCATGGCGTGCAGTGTAGTACCATAACGGCATGTCACTTGCAGCAGCTGAGAAAAAACAGAACCTGAATGAAATGGGAGAAGCCCCTGTCGGATCGCTCCTCTTGAAACTTTCCATCCCTACCATCATCACCATGATGGTGACCATGATATATAACATTGTTGATACGGCCTTTGTGGGCACTCTGGGAACGTCAGAAAGTGCCGCCACCGGTATTGTGGCAGGATTTATGGCAGTTCTGCAGGCCATAGCATTTATGTGCGGCCAGGGTGGCGGTTCAATCATGTCCCGTCGCCTGGGAAAGGGCGATATGAAAGAGGCCGAAAAGTTTGCTTCAACAGCCCTTTTCTTTTCCTTCTCACTGGGATTATTGATAGCTATTCTCAGTTTCTGCTTTTTTGACCCGCTTCTGGATCTTCTGGGCTGTACGCCAACCATTAAACCCTATGCCGGCCAGTATATTTTCTGTCTGCTGATTTCTGCACCCTTCTTTACGTCCAGCTACACCATGAACAACCTGCTGCGCTACGAAGGTAAGGCAAAGCTGGGAACTGTTGGACTTATGACCGGAGCCGTGCTGAACATTGCCGGCGATGCCCTGCTGATTTTTGTGTTCAAACTGGGAGTACTTGGTGCGGGGCTTT
>JAKSTT010000160.1 GCA_024413635.1 Treponemataceae bacterium
CTGCCAGCATCCGTGCCTGTTCCAGATCAGAAACAGCAGTTTTCAGTTCAGCGGTGGCTTTGGCAGTTACTGCACCGGTCAAAGCCTGTACCTGTGCCGGAGTCCAGCGGCCGGATTCAGCAAAGCGGTCTACCGGCAGGGTCGGAGTGTATACGCCTTCCAGTTTAATGTTTGAAAGCAGGTTTCCGGCATAGTCAAAGCTGTAGGAACCACGTACCATAGGAGTTGCAACCCGGCGGTCCAGGTAGTCCGGATAAATGAAGTCACTGTAGTCATCAGCATTACAGTTATCAATGACGTGCAGTTTATCTCCCTTTCCCCAGACAACCTTCATCTTTCCGGCTTCCAGTCTCAGGTTTCCCATATAGGCAGTAAGAACGGCTTCTTCAACAACATCTTCCGGATCATTTTTCAGAACGATTTCTGCATCGGCCTGGCTTCCGGAATAGCGTACGGTCAATGAACCGTCTGCAGATCCCTTCACAGCCATATCAGACAGGCTGTCTGTTTTCTCATCAGCCACATAGGCGCGGACATCAGCAGACAGCACACCGGTAATTTCTACCGCACTACCCATTCCCGTATCGGCACCGAATCCAAAGTCATCCATGCCGAAATCAAAATCATCAAATTCCTGTGCTGCAGCAGTTCCCATGGCAAGAAGGGAAATAAGGCCTGCAGCTGCCAGTTTATTCAGTTTCATACAACAACCTCCAGTATTTTCGTGACCGCTTATTTACCTGATTCCAGGAAAGACTGGGTGAATACGCGGGCTGGCAGTGGCTGGTCAATAACGATTTTCGTAATGGCCATGGTGGTGGTATGACCGGTTGTTACATCACACAGGGTGGTAGTCATTGGAATATCGTACCCCTGGTTCGGTACAATTGATTCTACGGTCAGGGTTTTAACCAGTTTGTCGTTCTTGTTGTACATTTCAGTGTAGATAGGATACATGGAAACTTTGTCGATCCAGGTAATGCGGTATGCGTACTGGCTTGAAGCAGTATCATAGGGAACTTCCTTGATTTTGTAGCAGTCATAGCCGTTTTTGCTTTCTTCGCAGATAAAGGTGTGTTCATCCTGGTCAACGGTACGGGTGGTCAGGTCGTCGTAGGTGGCATCAGTACCCAGGAATGATTTTGAACCTTCAGAAGAGTTTACGCGGCGTGCCTGTTTCAGGCTTGGCAGGTAAATGAATTTGTCATCAGCTTTACCGTCATTTTCAATCTGCAGGAAGCGGGTTCCTTTTTTTGAACCGGCCTGGAAAATCATTACCAGTGAAGCCAGTCCGTTTTCTGATTTACCGTATTCTTCTACGGTCCAGGTTTCGCCCTGTCCGTTCTTGTCTTTCAGTGAAATAGTTACAACAGAATGGGTGAATGCCGGTTCCTTGAAATCGGCAACCTGTTTCATGATTTCATATCCTTTTTCATCTGCAAAGGCAGAAGTTCCGACAAGTGCCATGGCAACCAGTGCCAGTACGGTTTTCAGTGTTCTTTTCATAGTAGTATCTCCTTAAGATGTGTATTGAGAGGGGCTGCAGGTACTTACCGGCTGCAGCCCCGTCAGATGCTTATTTTTCTGATTTTGGCCGGATGAACTTAGGGTTGAATTCGTTCAGACAGCCGGGAATAACGGTCATGGCCAGGAAGCTTGACGTAAACATGACGATGGCAACCAGGATACCGATGTACCGCAGAACCACGAATTTACTGAAGCAGAGGACCAGGAATCCGAAGCCTACAGCCAGGGCGTTGGTAACGATACCGTGACCGCTCTTGATGAAGGTCTGCTTGGTAACTTCTTCCAGATCATCAGTTTTTGTCCGTTCTTCGCGGTAGGTGGTCAGGAAGTGGATGGTGTAGTCAATGCCGACACCAACGGCAACGGAAGCGATGATGCTGGTTACCAGGTCCAGGTTGATACCGGTAAAGCCCATGACCATGTAGTTCAGGATAATGGCCAGTGCCAGAGGAACAGCCCCCAGTAAGCCTGCCCATCCGGAACCGAAGGACAGAGTGATGATGATGAATACGGAAACCAGAGAAATCAGAAGACTTGAAATCTGGCTTGATACGATCATGTTGGTCATGGTGTATTCCATTTCACCGGCGCCGGTAGCTTCGATGGTGTAGCCGGCAGGGAAATGCTGGGCAGCAAAGGCTTTTGCATCAGCAATGATGTCACCGGTTTCCTGGGTTGAATGGTTACGGAGCTGGCAGGTAACACGCATTACCATAGGATTCATTTCATCGTCCAGGAACCGTTCCAGGGAACCGGAAAGCAGTGTCAGGTATCCGTCTACAACGCCTTCCAGTTCTTCTCTGGTAACAACCGGATATTTTGCCGGGTCATAGGGAATTTCGTAGTAGGCTTTTCCGTTGTAGTTGTATTCACGTTCAATAACGTCAATCATTCCGGATACGGTTGCATTCTGACCACCGGCTTTTACATAGGCATCACTGAGCATGTTCAGTACATCCTGTACGGTGGTGATTTCCTTCAGTTTTGCAACATAGGCAACGTTGGGATCAACATAGTCATCAGCGGCAGCACTGTCGTCTTCAAAGCCGAATCCGAAATCATCAAAGCCAAAGTCATCGTCACCAAAACCAAAGTCGTCATCAAATCCAAAGCTGAAGTCATCGTCATAGCCAAAGTCAGTATCTGCTAACACCGGTGCAAACCATACCTGATTGATGCGTTTTACAAAGGTGGTGAATGAAACGATTTTACCGATACCTTCGTGGCGGTCTGCCAGATATGCCTGCATGTCGTCAACGGCTTTCAGGATTTCAGGGTTCTTCATGTCACCGGGGTTTTCGCCGGTAATGGTGAAGTATACGCTGTTGGTTCCGGCAAACTGGCGGTCTACATAGTCAATGTCCTGGCGCAGGTCACTGTCCTTGGGGAAATAGTTGACCAGTGCAGTATCGATGTTCAGGCGGGACAGGCCCATGATGGATACGCCGATGATGACGATGATGAACAGGACCAGACGTGGGGTTGTACCACAGAAGAACCGGTAGATGTTGAACATGGTATTGCCGCTGGCTTCTTTATTGGTAAGGCCGTGGCGGCGGCGCAGCTGGTGTTTCAGTTTTTCGCTGAGTTTTTCAGACAGTACGCTTTTTCTGCTGCGCTGTGCATTCAGTTTTTCAACGTTCTTGCAGAGCAGGACGGCTGGAATGAAGGTTACTGCCAGCAGCAGGGAAATACCGACACCAATGGCGGTGAAGATGGCAAAGCTGTGCAGTGGATCGATGGGGCTTGATACCAGGGAAATGAATCCGACGATGGTAGTAATACCGGCAAGGATTACGGCTTTCTTTACTTCTTCAAGACCGGCAAATACGGCTTCCCGGTGGGTTTCTTCAGTAATGGGACCTTCAATAGCGTTGAGGGCAACGGCATAGTGGGTCAGTACGTGAATACCATAGGCAGAACCAACGGCGATCAGTGATACAGGAATAACGCTTGATACCAGGGTAAAGGTTACACCGGTCATGGCCATAAGGCCCATGGTCCAGACGGTTGAAATGCAGACGGTAATCAGAGGCAGGAGGGTTCCTTCCAGTGATTTGAAGCTGAAGTACAGAGAAAGCAGTACCACCAGCACTACCAGCGGGATAAGGCGCAGCAGGTCAGAAAGCATGAAGGAACGGGCACTTTCTGCAACAACGGGGTCACCGAAGATTTTGAATACCAGGTTTGGATGACCTGCAGTTTCTTCAATAACTACCTGACGGATGTCTTCAAGAACCTTCTGCTGGCGTTCAGCATCAGTCATCTTTTTGGCACCCTCTGCCCCTTCTTCGGCATCATGGGATGCAATGGTAATCTGCATCTGTGTTGCAGAGTTATCATCGTTGATGATTACCCGGTTGTACATTTCAGACCATTCAGTCAGACGGCCTTTCAGCTGGGTGATGTCTTCAGCAGAGCCGGTGAAATCTTCCGGAATCAGCTGGGTTGCAGAAATGGAACCGTCAGCATTACATACGTAATCGATATGAGTCAGGGAATCAACTCCGTCAACCTGGGCAAACTGCAGACAGCGGTCAGAAATGGCCCGTACTACAGCCAGGTTTTCAGGAGTCAGAATATCTCCATCAGTATCTTCAAGGCTGACACCAATAACAATCATGCTTCCAAACTGATTCTCAGTTTCAGTGAGGCGGGTATAGGAAGCATCCTTCTGTGGAAGGAACTGACGGATTGAGTTGTCAATCTGCAGGTCCTTGATGAAGTATCCCAGGAATCCGGTCAGTACCACGCAAAGGGTAATGATGATCCAGGGATGCTTGAAAAATGATTTTGCAAGTTTCATAGAGTATGTCTCTCCTTGTTTATTTGTTTAATTACTTAAACGCATAAACAGAATATAGATACTCCGTTCAAAAATGTCAACCGTTTATTTGATTATTCGTTTAATTTTTTAATCGTTTAATTATTTGACAAAGGAGCGACTTTCTATTTACACTTCTTCTGTGGAGATGCCGTATGTTATTTGATCCTGCTGAAAAGCTGAAACTGTTGAAGCACTTTAATGTCTGTGCCCCTATCTTTATTGCTCTGGGCGATGCCTGCCGCCAGCAGCTTATCATTGATATTGCAGACGCCGGGTCTGATGGTCTGAACGTTACGAATCTTTCTGCCCTTTCTCACCTTTCACGTCCGGCTATTTCCCATCATCTGAAGGTGCTGAAGGATGCCGGTCTTATCGTCCCCTTTAAGCAGGGCACGCAGATTTTTTACCGGCTGAGCATGAAAGAAAACATCCATGAAGTGGAACAGCTGCTGGA
>JAKSTT010000161.1 GCA_024413635.1 Treponemataceae bacterium
CATGGTCTGACTTCCGGCTTACCGGAATCCATGTCAGAACTGATGGGCGGCTTCCTGAACTTCATCCTGAAGATGATGACGCCAAAAGCTCCGAAAAATGCTGAAGTTAAATACCAGTGGTGTACTGCCATTCCGATTGGTACCGCTATCGCTTCAAGCTGGAATACTGCCCTGGCAGAAGCCTGCGGCGATATTGTCGGCGATGAATGTGAACGGATGAACGTAAACTACTGGCTTGCTCCTGCCCTGAACATCCACCGCAGTATCCTTTGTGGACGTAACTTTGAGTACTTCTCAGAAGACCCGCTCATTGCCGGTCGTTTTGCCGGTGCCATTACTGCAGGTGTTCAGAAACATAAAGGTTGCGGTACTACCATCAAACACTATGCTGCCAATAACCAGGAAACCAACCGTTACGGAAATAACGCACACGTATCTGAACGTGCCATGCGTGAAATCTACCTGCGCGGATTTGGTATCTGTGTACGGGAAACTCAGCCAAAGTCAGTTATGACTTCCTATAACCTGCTGAACGGTACCCATACTTCTGAACATCGTGGCCTGATTGAAGACATTCTGCGTTCAGAATTCGGCTTTAAGGGCGTCGTAATGACCGACTGGGTTATTTCCATGATGGTAAGCAAGAAGGACAAATACCGTTCACCGGATTCAGCCCTTGTTGCTGCCGCCGGAAATGACCTGATGATGCCTGGTAATTACGACAACTGGCAGACAACGCTGAAAGGCTTGAAAGAAGGTAAAGTAAACAGAAAGCAACTGGAAATCAACGCAACACGCGTTATCCGTATGGCTAAGTATTTCGCCGGTAAATAAGCAAAAGCCGCTCCAATGTGGGGCGGCTGTTTTTGTTACTGGTCGATGACGTTTTCTTTGGTGATGTTCTTGAGCCATGACTTACTGAAGTAATGTTTCAGTACCCAGGGCCATTTGACAAATTCGTCCAGGCACAGGAAGAAGTAGACCCACATAACCGGCAGCTTGAAAACAAAGGCGGTAATAAGACCGGCGGGAACTCCGTATCCCCACATATCGATGGTATCGCAGATAAGACCGAACTTGGTGTCCCCTCCGGCCCGGAAGATACCGGCAATCAGGGTGGTATTTACTGCCTGCCCCATACAGTAGTAGGTGTTAATCCAGAGCATACCCTTTAAGTATTTGAGGGCTGTTGGGGTAAGGGATGCATAATCAAGCACAAAAGGCATTGCTGCAAGAACCAGAAGTCCTCCGATAGCCCCGGTGATGACAGTAATAATCATGTAATCCCTGGCAGCCTGTTCGGCTTCTTCCATTTTCTTTGCGCCAATCAGGTTTCCGACGATGATGCCGGCAACACTGGCAACAGAAAAGCAAAGGACAGTTGCAAACTGACGTACAACAGTAACCAGTGAGTTGGCAGCTACTACATCTGAACCAAGGCGTCCCATGATGGCAACATAGACACTGAATGCCAGTCCCCAGGAAACATCATTAAGCAGAGCCGGTACAGACATTTTGAAAAAGTCTTTGGTAAGGGTTTTACTTTTGATGAACATATAGCGGAAGTCAAGTTTAAGGTCTTTGTTGGTGATTGAAATCCATGCACAGCCAAAAATGGTAATGATACCGCTGGAGATGGTAGAAGCCAGTGCAACACCGGTAATTCCCAGTTTGGGAAGTCCGCACCAGCCGAACAGGAACGCAGCATTCAGGATAATGTTAAGGACAAAGGCAACTGCATTGAGAATGGTACTGATCTTTACCTGGTTAACGCTTCTGAGCAGATAGAAGTAGGTAGTTGAAATTGCCTGGAATACGTAAAACAGGGAGATAACCCGGAGGTATTTGGCACCTTCTTCAATGAGAACCGGCTCGTTGGTGTAGACCCGCATCATAAGGTTAGGAATCAGCACGGCTCCCAGGGCAAGAATGGTAGACCATATCAAGGTTACCTTTAAGGTAATACCTTCAATTGCTTTAATGGCTTCAAAGTCCTTTTTGCCGAAATACTGGGATGAAAGCAGCACACCACCAGAGCAGGCACCAAACAGTACCATAAAAAGGATGTTTCCCCACTGGGAAGCAAGGGAACCTGCTGCAATGGCGGTCTGACCTGCAGCATTAAGCATGATGACGTCAACGCTACCCATCATGGCAGAAAACAGACTCTGGAGAACCAGAGGTATCAGCATTTTTAATGTGGTCTTTGTAAACTCTTTAGTCATGACTCGAGTATAGCAAGTCGCAATGTTATGGTTAAGGGTTGGTACCGTCAATTAAAGTACGGCTTGGATAAATCCTATTGAAAGAAAAATGTGGAGATATAGAATAGAAAGAACTTATGGAAACTAAACTGCGTTTATCAAAATTTGTTTTACGCGTATTACCAGTGTATTTGTTTGGTGTTGTTTCAATGGTAATTGCGGTTCTGCTGGATATGGTTTCTCCCCGCATTATCGGGCATATTGTTGACGATGTTATCGTTGCAAAGCAGATTGAAAAACTGGCACCACTGTTGTGGGGCATTGTCGGCGTCGGCGTAGGACGCTGCATCTTTCAGTATACCAAAGAATTCTGCTGTGACTGGGCCGGAAGCCGTATGGGATCCGATATCCGCATCAACCTGTTTGGAAAAATCCAGGGCTTGAGTGCCAATTTCTTTGACGGCATCAACAGTGGTGAACTGATGGAACGGGTACGCGATGACGTAGACCACATCTGGGATATGGGTTCGTACGTACTGATTCTTCTGGCACAGGTTGTGCTGCACAGCACGGTAATTCTGGCCTTCATGTTCAGCATGAACTGGAAACTGAGCATCCTGCCGACGGTGGCCATGGTTATCGGTGCAGTCATTGCCCTGAAAATGGAAAAGGTTCTGGATGACAACTGGGGAAACATTGCCCAGGAAAACTCAGAAATGAACAATACGGCCCAGGAAAACCTTTCTGCAGTGCGTATCGTAAAAAGCTTTGTCCGTGAGGATTACGAGATTGAAAAATTCCGTAAGCACAATACCCGGTACCGGGACCTGCGGTTCAACCAGTCAAAACTGTTCGTTCGGTTTTATCCTCTCATTCAGGCTATTACCCACATCCTTCCCTGTATTGTATTTGTGCAGGGTGGTATTCTGGCAATTCAGGATGAGATTTCGGTCGGCGAGCTGACAGCATTCATCCAGTATTCCATGAATATCATGTGGCCTATGGAAATGCTTGGTTGGCTGACTCAGGAAGTTGCCAGCGGTAAGGCAAGTATCGGCCGTCTGAACAAGATTTATGCCGAAATTCCTGCCATTACCCAGAAAGAAGATGCGGTAACCAAGCCGGTAGAAGGAAATATCACTTTTGAGCATGTTGATTTCAAGACCGATAAGGATCTGGATATCCTGAAGGACATCAGTTTTGATATTGCAAAAGGTCAGACTCTGGGAATCATGGGTGCTACGGGAGCCGGAAAGACATCAATCATCAACCTGCTGACCCGTACCTACGATGCAACCGGTGGCCGGATTCTGCTTGATGGTATCCCCATTACTGATTACGACCTGGGCGTACTCCGCCGGTCCATCAGCTGTGTCATGCAGGATGTGTTCCTGTTCAGTGATACCATTGATGCCAACGTAAAACTGGGCCAGAAGAACAGTCTGGAAGATGATCAGGTTGCCAAGGCTATGGAAAAATCCTGTGCTGCTGAATTCGTTTCAAAAATGGAAGAAAAGCACAATACCGTTATCGGTGAGCGCGGTATCGGATTAAGTGGTGGTCAGAAACAGCGTATTACCATTGCCCGCGCCTTTGTGCGCAATGCGCCGGTACTGGTTCTGGACGATTCAACTTCGGCACTGGACAGTGAGACCGAACAGGAAATCCAGAAGACCCTGGCTGGCATGGAAGGAATGACGAAAATCATTATCGGGCACCGTATCAGTGCGGTTCGCCGGGCAGATAAGATTATCGTACTGGAAAAAGGTTCGATCGCCGAATGCGGTACCCATGAGGAACTGCTGGCTAAAGGCGGTCTGTATGCTGAAACGTATAAAACCCAATACCCGGAACGCGGGTAAGGATTGGGGGCAAAAATGGCTACAAGTTATAAAGACGACGAACATATTGTTGAAAAACCAAAGCTGGCAACCCTTGCCCGCTTGTTCAAATACCTGTTCAAATACAAGATTCAGGTTGCTGCCGTATTCTGTCTGATGCTGGTTGGAACCGTGGTTCAGCTTTTGAACCCGACTCTGGTACAGAAGGCAGTTGACGGCCCTATTGCCGGAAAAGATATTCCGGGGCTCATTAAGATTTCTGTGATTTATGCAGTCATCAACATCATCATGATTCTGGCTATCAAGGTCCGGATGCTCATTATGTCTAAAACCAGTAATACGGTTCTGATGGAACTGCGTCAGGAACTGTATGAACATATTCAGACGCTGGACCTGACTTTCTTTGATGGCCGTCCTATGGGAAAGATTCTTGCCCGTATCATCGGTGATGTAAACAGTCTGAAGGAAGTTCTGGACAACGCCGTTACTACGTTCATTCCGGATCTGGTAACCATTATTGCGGTTGTGGTGATTATGTTTACTACCAATGCCCGGCTGGCTGCTGCTGCATTATGCAGTCTGCCACTGATGATGGTTGGGCTGTTTGTCATCAGTTTGAACAGTTCAAAACACTGGCGGGCAAAAAGAAAGAAGAGCTCCAACCTGGCTGCATTCATTAATGAAGACCTTTCTGGTATCAAGATTATCCAGAATTTCAGGGCAGAACCTGAAACAGATGCTA
>JAKSTT010000162.1 GCA_024413635.1 Treponemataceae bacterium
GAAACATAGAAGTACTTGGAGTAAACAGGCTGCGGGGGATGGTTCTTGGAATGGCTGGACGGCAAGTCAACGGAGGAAAAGTGCCTTTAAGGTTGATTGTGAAACTCCCAATACAACAGTTAGTTGGCAGTATAGAAAAGTGACAAAGGATAAGAGTACGTATACATTTGGAGCTGGTTCCAATTGGAAGAGAGCAACAGCTGGAAATGCAGAGGAAATCAAGAGTTCAGATTCCTCTGTAACAAAAGACTTAGGGGATGACTTGGTCAGTGGACAGACTTTTGAGATTACAGCAACGGCAACAATTGATACATTTAGTGAAAATGGATATGAGAAAGCTGTTCGGACTGTTATTCAGATAAACAATGATACTGGAAAGATGGAATTCCGAGTAAACAAGATGGCTGTGGATCAAGTAATTAACGGTGTCATTGTTTGGCCTGGAAAAGGCATGCTTGAGGAAAAAACAGACAGTAAGAAACTTGGATTGTTTTTACGTGGTGGTAATAACCCGGTTGGACCGAATACTGTAGAGGGGCTGCCGACTAACTGGACCTTTACAGAATCTGAGTCTGCATTGTTTTTTGAGGAAAGTGGTGATAAAAAAACTTATACTATCATCAGCTGGAGTATAACCTCTGAGAAGTTTTATTTTATGCCTTTTGCTGGATTGATGACAGAAGACGCAGATATAAAAGGTCCTCAGTATGGGGTTAATGCACAGAATCGCTGGATTGGAGAGTATACAAATTACTATGTAACCCCTGGTGAGTATTTATACTTGGAAAACAAACAGACGGATTCGGTTTCATTTGAGCCAGGAGAGCCTGGTAAAGCGAAGCAGTTTTATTGATATGCACACTACCACCCTCATTCTCGACTTAGACGGCACTATTCTTGATACTCTGGACGACCTTACTGCCGGGGTGAATCATGCTTTGGAAGTGCATGGTTTTGCACCCCACAGCCGTGATGCGGTGCGGGGCTTTGTAGGCGATGGTGTAAAGAATCTGTGCCTCAGGGCTTTGCGTGCTGACGGGATTGAACCGTCTGAAGAGCTGGTGCAGCAGGTGCTGGCTGACTTTAAAACCTATTACGGTGAACATGGCCTTGACTGCACCAGACCCTACGATGGCGTTGTCACGTTTCTGGAAGAATGCCGCCGTCGCGGGCTGAAGGTTGGGGTAGTGTCCAACAAGCATGATGCCATGGTAAAGACGTTGTGTGCCCATTTTTTTGGCGGTCTGGTGCCGGTTGCCCGGGGTGAAGACACTGCCCACGGTATCCCGAAAAAGCCGGATCCTGCCGGGGTGTTTCTGGCTCTGAAAGAACTGGGGAGCCGGCCGGAAGAGGCGGTGTATATCGGTGACAGTGACCAGGACATCATGACTGCAAGGAATGCCGGGCTTCCCTGTATCAGCGTTACCTGGGGATTCCGCAGCGAATCTTTCCTCCGTGAGCATGGTGCAACCCTTCTGTGCCGTGAGCCTAGCGGGATATTTTCCCTATTACCATAGAAGTTTTCTTGTGTTTTCAGCACAGACTTTGTATTCTTACAACAAATGAAGTTTATCAGTACCCGGTGCGCTCCTGATGCGCAGGAAACCGTTTCTTTTGCCGATGCTATCCTCAAACCGCTGCCATCTGACGGTGGACTCTATGTGCCAGCTTTTGAAGAAAACCTTCGCAGCTGGCTTCTGTACATGAACGACAAAACCAGCTTTCAGTCCATTGCCGGATCCATTACCTCGGGCCTCATCAAGGAAGAATTCAGCCCCATCATCAGTGAGGCCATTGCGACCCGTGCGTTCCCTTTTTCTCCGGAACTGAAAAAACTTGATGATAATCTGTATGTCCTGGAATTGTTCCATGGTCCCACGGGAAACTGTAAGGATTTTGGTATTTCCTATTTTGCTTCCTGCCTGGAGCATGTGTGCATCATGCAGGAAACCAACGCCACGGTTCTTGCCGTTACCAACGGTGAAACAGGTGCCAGCATTGTATCAGCCTTCCGCGGCAAAAAGCACTTGAAGGCAGTCCTGCTGTTCAGTGACGGAAGCCCTGCCCGCGGGTTTACTGCAGCCGACCTGATTGAAAACGGCGGTAATATCCTGCCGGTAGAAGTTGATGGAACCGATGACGAATGTTTTGATGTTATCCGTGAAATTTATGAGGATAAGCGGGTTGTTGAGCAGTACAACCTGACCCTGGCAAATACGGTGAATATTGGCCGCCTGATGCCCATGACTTTCTGTTATGCCTATGCCTTCAGCCGTCTGAAGACCAAAGTGTTCGGTGATATTTACTACAGCGGCTACAGCGGAAACTACAGTAATCTGGTAGCAGGACTGTACGGCTGGAAATTCGGTCTGCCGCTGACGGGTTTTGTGGCTAACTGTACTGACTCTCTGGTTGTTGATACCCTGGGAAAAGCCAGTGTTCTCGACAGCGTGGTGCCGCTGCATAAACGGGGCGAAGCCGACCCTGCTAACCCCAGCAGCCTGGAACGTCTGGAACAGGTTTTTGCTGTCAGTCCGCAGGTGCTCCGTGCACTGGTATATCCGGCTGTTGTTACGGAAGAAGATAAGGAACGGGCCTGCAAGGACGCGTTCATGAAATACCGGTATCTGATGGATCCGGAGACGGCTGCCGCCTATGCTGCCAGCCAGAAACGGCAGGACATTGTGGCACAGGATGACGGCACGGTGGTGCTGCTGGCAAAGAAACATCCGGCGTTAAGCGCTGACCAGGTACGGAAATGGTGTGGAGAAGCCCCCAAGATGCCTGAAGAATTTGCCGGTTTGTATGACGCTCCAGAAGGAGTAAATAAAGTAAGTTGCAGTGCTGCAGCAATTCTTGCCTTGCTGGCACTGGTTCAGTTCTGATACAAAAAGGGACGCTCTGTTGAGCGTCCTTTTTGTTTATTTATCAGTCTTTTTTGCCTTTGTTGTGGCGGCCGGCTTTTTGGCTGTAGTCTTCTTTGCCGTTGGCTTCTTTTCAGCAGTTTTCTTGGCTGCCGTCGGCTTCTTTTCGGCAGGGCCAACGCCTTTTACCAGCAGTTCCACTTTGTATTCAGACTTTTCTGCAGCATCTGCAATGAGTGTGCGCAGTTTTTCAAGGCTTTCATACTGGGCAGGTTTTGCAGCACACAGGGTGTACAGAACAAAAGCACTGGCAAAGGTTACTTCTGCCTTTTCCTTGTTGTACCAGACCGTGTCACCGAAGGTGTTCAGCCCCAGCAGTTCCCATGCCAGTTCGTGTCTGGTCAGGTAGTCCACAATCTGTGCTGCATCTTTTTTCCAGCTGGCTGCAGTGATGCCCATATCTGCAATGCAGGTGGTTTCACGCAGGCTGCGGAAAATGGTGAACAGTTTGTTTTCATCATGGCCCTGGTCTACCAGCAGGTCGCGGAGTTTGCGGTCCAGACGCCACAGGGTAATGAGTTTCTGGGTATCAGCAGCGGTAGTCTTTTTGCCCAGAATATCCTGAACGCTTACGGCCATCAGGTAGGCAGCAAGAGAAGCCACGTACTCTTCATCAGAAAGAATTTCAGCCATGGTGGTGCCAAATGATTTCTGTGCTTTGGTTGCTTCTTTGGCCAGTGCCTTATTCCGGGCAAGGCTTATCAGCAGCTTGATGCGCTTTTCAAAGTTCTTCCAGGCGTCGGCACTGGTACCTTTAACCAGGGATGCAGCGGCTTTTTCGGCGGCAGTTTTTGCGGTAGCCTTTTTTGCACCGGCTACAGCTTTCTTTGCCGGAGCTGCTGTGGCTGCAGGTTTCAGAATGTTCTGTGCACCATAGTTTCCGTTGATAAAGGTAATCAGGGTATCAAAATAGTTGGTACCTGCTTCCTTTGCGTCTTTCAGGGCAGTTTTCAGAACAGTATCTTTTTCTTTACCAGCGGCTACAGACGTAATGGCAGTAATCAGCTCTTCAGAAGCGAATTTTTCCAGTGACGCATACAGGTCTTTCAGGAAGATTTCCTTCAGGGCTACGTCAATGTTCTTTACGCCTTTTCCGTTGAGGGTGGTGCACAGGGTGCGCCATTTGCCGGTTTCGTCGTCGCGGACTTCGCTCATGTTCCACAGCACCTGATACTGGAAGCCGTTCAGCATGGTAAACATACCGTGCTCCCGCAGTTCAGCAACGTTCCGGATATACCAGAGTCCGCTGTGCTGTTCCTGGAAAATCAGGAATGTGTCGGGGGCGGTACTCAGTCCCAGACCATCGGCCAGGTTTCTGGTTTCCTGGTGGATGTTTCCGTCTGCGTCTTTTACGGCAAAACGGCAGCTTTCCTTAATCCAGCCGGCAGCGTTTTCATATTTGTTGTTGTAGAACACGATGGCGCGTTCATCGCCGTAGCGGTTACTGTAGGCAAAGATGTTTTCGTTTACAACGCCCTCGTTCCAAACATCATAGAAACAGAAGTTTTCAATGCCGCTGAACAGGTACCGCTTTTTCATCAGCGGGAAGATGTCGTGGCGGTGGCCTTCAATAAGGCCGTAGTCGGGCTCTTCGTTTTTATAGGCTTTGGTGTATTCCATGCCGTACTTTTCTTCAAAGCCTTCAATCTGGCCGTGGCCGAACATGGGCAGACCCGGCATGGTAACCATCAGGGTACAGACACCAAAGTACTTGTCGCCTTTACCAAACTGGGCAACGGCGGTTTCTTCGTCCGGGTTGTTCATGAAGTTTACAAAGCGTTTGAGAACTTCAGGATCAAATTCCATGGTGTTCTTTACGGTGTCGCGGTA
>JAKSTT010000163.1 GCA_024413635.1 Treponemataceae bacterium
CGCCGGCATTACGACTGAAAACCGGGTTACGTGGCCCCGCCAGTCGTAGTGGCTGCCGGAGTGGTGCCGTACCGGCAGCCGGCGTAACTGCTACTTCTACAAACAGGGGAAAATCGTGTATAGTGGGCGTCGCGCGTTTTTCCACATATCGCGCAGCAATCACATCTTTTGCCGTTTCTGTATCAAACGTCAGCGTATAACTTCCGGGAGGAATTATGAAAAAGACGACGTTTTATACTGAAGCGTCTTATGCTGTTGGACTTTGTATCCTTGCTCTGGGAACCGCCTGCATGGAGCGCGCCGATTTCGGCATGTCCATGATCGTTGCCCCTGCCTACATCCTGTCACTGAAAATCTCACAAGTGCTGCCGTTTTTCACCTTCGGCATGGCAGAATACTGCATCCAGGCACTTCTCATTGTGCTCCTTTCCCTTGCCCTCAGATCATTCAAGCCATCGTACCTGCTTTCATTCGTGACTGCAGTCATCTACGGCCTCGTTCTTGACCTGATGCTCTCGCTGGTATCCCTTATTCCGTCTGCTGGTTTCACTGCAACCATTGCGGGGCGCGCTCTCTTTTTCGGCATCGGCATGATTTTTGGTGCCTTTGGCGTTGCCTTACTGTTCCACACGTATCTGGCGCCGGAAGCCTACGAACTGGTAGTAAAAGAAATCTCTGCCACCTATGGATTTTCAATCAGCAGGGTAAAAACTATCTACGACCTTTCAAGTTTCCTGGTATCCGTTGCCCTGTCATTCATCTTTTTCGGATTCCTTCACTTTGAAGGCATTAAAGCAGGTACCGTCATCTGTGCCCTGCTCAACGGCAAACTGATCGGCCTGTGCAGTACCTGGCTTGAAAAACGCTTTGACTTTACGGATGGAATCGCATCTCATGGCGTTTCGTCGTATAATGAAACCATCACCTATTCAAAAAGGACGGAATCATGAATCCACAAAACGCATATGAACTGCTTCAGAAATACGTACAGGGGGAAACGCTTCTGCGTCACTGCCGCACGGTAGGAACTGCCATGCGGTATTTTGCCGAAAAATACGGCGAAGATGCTGATTATTGGGAAAGTGTGGGAATTCTCCACGATATTGATTATGAGCAGCATCCTGATGAGCACTGTACTGCCTGTGTAGATATTTTCGATGCAGAAAAGGCTGCCAACCCTGCCATTGACGACCAGCTGGTACACGCCGTTCAGAGTCACGGTTGGGGTATCTGTGCTGATGTTGAGCCGGTTCACAAAATGGAAAAGGTGCTTTTTACTGTAGATGAACTGACCGGCCTGATTTTTGCCTGCGCCATGGCCCGTCCGTCAAAATCGGTTACCGACATGGAAGTAAAATCCGTAACCAAAAAGTTCAAGTCAGTGAACTTTGCAGCCGGCTGTAACCGTGACGTGATCTCAAAAGGAGCAGCCATGATGGGTGAAGATCTGAACAGCATCATTCAGGACTGCATCCTTGCCATGAGAACACGCCACGACGATCTGGGGTGTTAACGTTTTGTACTGTTGATCTGGTTTACTGACCGGCGGTAGTTGGTGTAAATACAGATCCAGATTATAACGTAGATAATGATGTATTCAGCCAGTGCAATGAGTACCCCTGAAAGCCGGTGGGGGTACCAGAAGCACAGGTAGCCGCTGAGTACACACACGGTAGTAACCAGCACAAAATGAGTAATGGTCTGGCGGGTCAGGCTCCAGCGGTCTTTGTCCCAGATAGCGGTGATAAATCCGAAAATGAAACCCAGAACTGCATTGCACAGGGTCTGTATCAGCATGGCTGCCAGCTGGCTGCCGTACTGGCGTTCCATAACCGGCCAGTAGCCATACCAGGTGCCATTGTGTATGGCTAGTGATACCACCAGGCAGATAAGCTGACCTGCTGCCAGGGAAATACACATCCCGATTAATCCTCTCAATACATATTTCTTCATAGTTCTATCGTCCTTTTATTGTTTTCTGTCTTACCTGATATTCAACTTAGCTTTTATGTCTTTCATGTACCGGCGTGATACAAAGACCCGCTCGCCATTGGTCAGGTTCATGATGATGTTTCCGTTCAGGCTCATATCCATGTTTTTCAGATACGCAAAGTTCACGATGTCGGTATTTGAAATCCGGATAAAGCTTTTGAACTCCTCTTCGGCCATGAGGCCTTCTATCTGGTACAGCCGGAGGTTCAGCTCGTAATCGCCGTCGCTGTCGTCACCGGCTGCAACGGCGTACACTTTTTTATCCAGACTGTAGATGCGGATAACGTTTTCTGTTTTCAGAAAGGTCACCGTTTCTCCTTTTTTCCCGGTAAGCACCGGTGTCATGAAAGCCTGCTGTTCCTCCCGGTTCAGCCGGTCCACAATCCGGGTTACCTTTTCCGTTACTTTTTTAACATGGAGGCAGATTTCGTCATCGCGAAGTGCCTCGTCGGTCTCTATTGATAATTTCATATCTCAATAATACTGTCTCCAGCCTAAGGTAAGGAAGTTGTATCCGAAAGATTGTGTGCTCTGGTTACGGTCAAAGCAGGTTTCCGGAACACCGAACCATCCACCGCCGTATTCAACGACAAAGGCTGCTTTGGTGTCGGTAAAGCCGATTTCAAAACCGCCGCCGCCACCAAAATCAAATCCATATTCCACTGCGCTGCCGGGGAAAAGAAGTGATCCGCCACCATAGCTGAATCCGTAGGATTTCATGTACAGACCGTTTTTTTCATATTTGCCACCCATGCTGACTTTTGCAGTGAGGGTAGTACATCCTGCTGCATCAGTGTCCAGCCCGATTCCGGCACCTGCCAGTTCCAGATTACTGCGTACGATGAATCCGTTCTTTTCGTACAGGGTGGGAAGTCCCAGTTCCATGGATCCACCGGAACGCAGGCTGTCTGATTTCCAGAAGCCGGCAAAGCTGAATCCATCTGAACTTTCTGCTGCTGCGGTTCCCATTGCCAGCAGTACCAGAACTGCTGTCATTACTACCTTTTTGAGTGTTGCTTTCATTGTGTCCTCCAAGGGGCTTTCTGTTCTGCCCCAGTCATTCAGTTGTTGTGTCGCTCTGTCTGAGTGACACTGGCAGAATACCGCAGCTGGGAGACGCCGTGGGGTGTTTTTTGACAGGTGGTATGAAATTCGCGACGGATGGTTGTTCTTGCGGTACAATAACGGTAATGAAAAGTATGATGGTAAAAATCCTTCTGTGGGCAGTAGTGGCCCTGGTGCTTGGTTTGCTTATTGTTACTGCTCTTTTTGCTGCAGTCAGTTCCGGACGTGTTGAGCCCTATCGTGATGCCGATGGAAAGGTACTACCCGGCAGTATTTCTGAAAAAATCATTGTCCGCCTGAACGGGGCAGATAACGGACTCATAATCCGGGGTAAAAACCTTGATAACCCGGTGCTGCTGCTGGTTTCAAGCGGACCGGGAACGTCTGACTATTTTTTGAACCAGGCATATCCGGCCATGAATCTGGAAGAGTATTTTACTGTGTGCTGGTGGGATTACCGGGGTATGTGCATGGTGTACGACAGAAATTTGGACCCGGCTTCCATTACCAATGAGGTTATCCAGCAGGATACGGCAGCGGTTACGGACTATCTGAAGGAACGGTTTCACAAAGATACCATCTATCTTATGGGATTTTCCGGCGGTACCCATATTGCCCTTGAAGCTGCAGCCCGCCATCCGGAATCCTATGCGGCATACATCGGTATGGCGCAGGCGGTAACCAGCGGCGCCGATAACGATACGGTTATGTATGATTTCATGAAGCAGGTATTTACGGAACGGGGCGACAGGAAAAGCCTGAAAAAGCTGGAAAAGAGCGTGGAGCCGGCAGATGGCGCATCTGGCAGCGGAAGGGTAGTGTGCCGCGACTGGGCATCCTATGTGTATCTGGTGCATACGGCAGGTGGTGGAACCATTAAAGACAAAGACGAGTTCCACGGCATCATCATCCCCATTCTGAAAGCCCGCTGCTACACCGTAAAAGAAAAAATGAACTATATCCGCGGCATGAAGATGTACCGTACTACACCGTTTTATGATGAGGTAACCCGGCGGGACTACCGCACCTTGATACCTCAGCTTGCGGTGCCGGCCTACTTTATCAGCGGTGAATCTGATTACAACAGTCCCTGGCCCCTGGTAGAAGACTATTGTGCCATGCTTGCGGCTCCGGCCAAGGGCTTTTTGAAGGTGCCCGGTGCTGCCCACAGCCCCCTGTGGGAGAACCCTGAACCGGTGGTGGAGTTTCTGCGGAGTATCAGCAGGTAATACGCGTTATCCCACGCAGGCCATTCCTGCAAAGTCGGTGGTGTACTCCGGCGACAGAAGGCTCCGCTGCATGATCCAGTTGCCGGGACTGTCCAGGTGGCTTTGCTGGCTGTGCAGCCGGGTAACACTGGCGCCCATCTGGTACCGGGTGCCCGTTGTCAGCGTGCCGAACCCGTATTTGCTGTTTACCGTATCCATGGCTGCCATTACCGCCTTGTTCCGGGCCCGGAATTCCTGCGGTTCACGGTCAAACAGTTCCAGCTGCTCATCAGTGTCGTTTTCCAGATTCAGCAGATTTACCATAATGTTCCGGTACTGGTAGCCGGGGCGGTACAGCCGCTGCAGAATCTCCTGGGCTGCTTCAAGAATCAGCGGCAGGTAACTGGTAGATACGGGCAGGGTAACAACGGCACTGTTAAAGTATTCCCGCGGGCTTGCCCCTTCGAA
>JAKSTT010000164.1 GCA_024413635.1 Treponemataceae bacterium
CAGGAATCTCTGGCCCGCCGCATCTCTATTGCATAATATCTGGCAGAAACCTCTGTAAATGCAAACCAATTTATTAAGGCCGCTCCGTCGTTGACGAGGCGGCCTTTTCAGTTTGCAGCAGGGTTCCCCAATTCTGGAAAAATTGATACGAAAATACTGGTTTACCAGGGTTTTACTTGCAGATTTAGAGTAAATAACTACAATAAAGGCACAACATAGAGAGGAGATACATCTTTGATTAAAGCAGTTATTCTATTCGTAATCGGTCTGGTGCTTCTGATTAAAGCCGGAGACTGGTTTGTTGATGGAGCTACCGGTATTGCTAAACGCTTCAACCTGCCGGATATCGTTGTCGGTGCTACCGTCGTTTCAATCGGTACCACTCTGCCGGAAGTTATGGTTTCTACCACTGGTGCTATCCAGGGGTTAAGCTCAATGGCTTACGGAAATGCCATCGGTTCAATCATCTGCAACACCGCCCTTATTGCCGCAATTTCCATTGCATTCAATCCAGGGCCGGTTAATACAAAATCCATGAAAATGCCGGTACTGTTCTTCTTTGGCAGTGCCCTCATCTACTGTATTTCTGCCTATATCCTGGGAGAATTCCCACGGTATATCGGTGTCATCATGCTGGTAATCTGTTTTACCTATCTGTGGCTTACCGTACGTGAAGGTATGAGAAACCCTGACAGCATTGAAGAAGAGGAAGACGAAGAAGAAAGCAAGGAACATGCTCTGTGGCTTGATATCGTGCTGCTGATTGTAGGTGCTGCCCTTATTGCGCTGGGTGCCAACCTGCTGGTTGATAACGGTACCATCATTGCCCATGAAGTAGGTGTTCCGGAAACCGTCATTGCCCTGACCTTTGTTGCTCTGGGAACTTCACTGCCGGAACTGGTTACCACCATTACTTCACTGAAGAAAGGTCACGCACACCTGGGTATCGGTAACGTAATCGGTGCCAACGTATTTAACCTGGTAATGGTTTCTGGTGTTGCCGTAACCATCGCACCGTTCAAGGTACCGGTAGGAAAACTGCTGGCAGGTCACAATGCGTCACTGGTTCTGGAAATTCCGGTTATGCTGGCTGTAATGCTTCTGATGTGCTGCCCGGCCCTTGCCAGCAAGAAACTGGCACGCTGGCAGGGTATTCTGCTGCTGGCTATCTACGTAGCATTCCTGGCTTTCCAGTTTGCGTTCTGATCAGCAGCCGATCTTATCCACAAGGACGAATTCTTCAAAGACCACCGGCATATCGGGGGTAACATCGTAGCCCATGATGTCCGCATCGTCGGCAAAGAATTCGTCATAGGCGGCGTGCCACTCTTCAAAGTCGGCACACTCGCCTTCTTTTACGGCCATATCCCAGGTAATGGCGTTATAGGGCAGAATGGTAACGTTCAGGGTCTGGATAACGCCTATGGGATTGCCGGTATAGTCTGTCAGGATGGTAAATGCGCCCTTTTTGGGAAGGCTTTCGTTATCCAGTCTGTAAGACTCCAGGGCTCCAAAGGCAGCCGTTTTCTTTCCACTGACAATCAATGCCAGAAACTGGGCACAGGACACTTCATCAGTGCCAAAACTGACTTCACCGCTGTGGGGCATCTGCGGGTCCAGGCCTTTCCGTGACAGAAAATCCTTCCAGTATTCTTCCGTTGTCATGGCCGCCTCTCAGTCCTCGTCAGTCAGATCAGTATTCGGTTCCCGCTCATCATCGTCATCAACATCGGTGTTGGGAATCCGGTCATCATCATCTTCTGTAACCACAGTCTTCTGAACTTTTTCCGGCTTTGTTCCGTCATCAGCTTCTTCCTCATCTACCGGAACAAGCAGGTCATGCAGGTATTCTGAAATGGTCTGTTCCGGTTCCAGATGATAGTCAGAAAAGCAGTTCAGATGCTCTTTCAGTTCAGCTTCCAGGGTTTCAAAGTCAGAAAAGACCGGAGTCAGCTGGGTAAAAGTATCAATATCTTCGTTATAGCAGAACACTGCCCCCGCATGTTTACCGGTAATGATTTTTCCGGCGTGGGTTATCTCGGTCCACTCAAACTGCTTTTTTTCACCGGTTGGCAGGGTTACGGTAAACCCGGTGTCATAGGTGTTGACGTTGCTGGCAATCATCTTGGCAAGGGTTTTTGCCACGGTCCAGGTGATGTACCCGGCAACGCCACAGCAGAGCAGCGGAACCAGAATACCTTCGCTCCAGAAAAACGAGCTGATGGCAACCAGAATGGCGGCTGCCACAATCAGGTATACGGGAAGCGACTGTCTGGTAAACTTGTACTGATACTTATATTTCATTCATTCCTCAAAAGATGAACCGGAAGGTACGCTGGTACACACCCGGCCGGATTCTGTACTGCTCAAGGGTATCAGGTCCGCAGGTTGCTGTTCCTACACCGCGCTGGGCAATATCGATATTAAGAATATAATATCCGGCTTTGTTTGTGTCACTTGTTTTTGTCGTATCGTTCAGTTCATTGATATGAGCGCTTTTCCACAGGTTTTCCACTTCATGGTGGTGGATGCTGAACTCAAAGGCTCCGTCGGCTTCAATGCGCAAGGCAGGCACACCGGCGGCATCCAGCAGTTCTACATAGCGTACACCGTAGCGGTTGCCGTTTTCCTGGGGTACCACGTAGGTCTGCTCCATGTCGTGCAGGTCTTTGGTGTACAGCCCCAGGGCAGAACCGTCACAGCGGTCACTGTAGGATTCATGTTCACCTTTTCCGTACCAGCGTGCTTTTGCCAGGGTTGCGGGGATACGGGTAGTAAAGCCGATGCGGGGATACTCTGTAAGCTGTTCGCTGCCGCTTTCAAGGCTGATGACGGTATGCAGGTCGGCGATGGTTCTGCCGTCCGGTGTGGTGCTGGTGGTCCAGGCAGATGTGCAGGTGCCGATTTTCTTACTGCCGGTAACGATGGTTCCATCAGCGTCAACGGTGGCAGTGTCCAGTGCTGCCTGTACCCACTTTTTACCGATGCGGTCGGTCCAGTCATTTGTTACCGGCATCATGGTTTTCTGCTGGTCGTTTTCCGTAGGACACCGGAACAGCTGCAGTGCCAGAGGTGCAAGGAACGGCTTGATGGCAGGAGCCGATGACGATGGCACTGATGGCTTTCCGGTAACGGGGAGGGCCCAGGCATATCCGGAGATAACGGCTTCACTCCATCCGGCGGTGGTACCGGCTTTCAGCATGCCGTCATCGCGGGTGTAGATGAAGTCCGCGTGCAGCACGTATTCGGCAGGGGGTGTACCTGCAGTTGCTGCGGCAGCCATATCAGCGGCCAGTATCCCTGCGTAGGGCAGGGTAATGTCTGCTTTTTCGCCGGGAGCAACCGGTGGCAGGTCATATTCTCCGCTGGCTGTGGGGACGCCGTTTTTCAAAAGCTGCCAGTGCAGTCTGTAAATATCAAGGCTGGTAAAGTCCAGCCGGTTTTCAACGGTGTAGAGGCCGCTTTCAGGGTGAACAGGATACAGTTCTGCATTCTGGAATACCTTGAAGCACTCTTTCATAACCGGCTTTGGTGTCTGGTCCGGCAGAATGAGTCCGTTGATACAGAAGTCGTAGTCACAGGGCTGGTCACCGTAATCGCCGCCGTAGGTCCAGTATTCCTTGCCGCTGGCGTCTTTTTCGTACAGTCCCTGGTCAATCCAGTCCCAGATATACCCGCCCTGCAGCCCGTAATTGCTGCGGATGGTGCGCCAGTAATCTCCCAGGCTGCCGTTACTGTTACCCATGGCGTGGCTGTACTCACACATGATGAACGGCCGGTATTCGCCCAGGTTCTCTGCCTTGTCAGCCCACTCTTTGATCAGGCTGATGGGCGGATACATGGGGTTGATGATGTCCGTTACATTCTTGCCGCGCTGCAGGCTGTTGATGTCCGGGTTCCCCTGGGTGTATTCAGGACGGATGCCGCCTTCGTAGTGTACGGGGCGGGTGGTGTCGTAGCTGTGGCACCAGGTGTACATCATTTCCTGGTTCCAGCCGTGACCGCTTTCGTTACCCAGTGACCACATGATGATGCTGGGGTTGTTCTTGTCGCGGCGGACCATGCGCTGGATGCGGGTCATGTAGGCGTTGGCATAGTTTTCGCTGCGGCAGATGGGGTCATAGTAGTAGTGGTTTTCAATGTTTGCTTCATCAACCAGATAAATGCCGTATTTATTGCACAGTTCGTACCAGCGTTCATCGTCAGGATAGTGGCAGGTACGCACGGCGTTAAAGTTATGCTGCTTTAAAAGACGGATATCCTGCACCATTTCTTCAGTGGTCAGGGTTTTACCGGTGTGCTGGTTGTGTTCGTGGCGGTTGGCACCCTTGATGTACACGGCGCGGCCGTTGATCAGCAGCTGGCGGTTGTCAATTTCTATGCTGCGGAAACCGACGATACAGGCTTTAGATTCAATCTGGTGGTCGCCATCGTACAGGGTAACGGTAAGAACATAGCGGTTAGGGTGTTCGCTGGACCAGAGGGCCGGGTTTTCTACGGTCAGTACGGGGCGGATCTGGTTCATGTTTTCACGCCAGTAGCAGGTAAGGGTTTCTTCGCCTTCTGCAACGGGAGCGGCAAGGGTAGGAGTACCTGCAACCAGGTCTGCAGCGTTTTCTACAGCCTGCAGTTTCCAGGCTATGCGGCGTACCGGTTTACCCGGCAGTTTTTCGTTTACGCCCAGGGTAATCTTCAGCGGCAGGGTAGCGGTGG
>JAKSTT010000165.1 GCA_024413635.1 Treponemataceae bacterium
TCACTGCGTCGGTGATGAAGAATATATACCAATCCACTGAAATCTGTCAATAAAATATTTGATAAATTTTACGAATTTTTGTCAGATTTTCACTGAATACTGATGGCACCCTGGCGGATTACCTGAACACTGCCCGAAGCAACAGAAACAATGGTTGAAGGCAGTGCATTCTCCGGAAGATCTCCGTCATCTACGATGCAGGCAACTTCATTACCGAATTCTGTTTCCATATCTGCAACATGGGTCAGCAACGGACATCCGGACCGGTTTACGCTGGATGAATACAACGGGGCACCACACTGCCTGATAACTGAGCGAAGCCACTCATCCCCGGGACACCGGAACGCAGTTGTTGATCCCGTGCACTTATTATTTACGATAATGGTCAATGGTCCCGGCCAATAGGCAAGTAAATCTGGCGGGATGTCATCATCTGTGTACCTATGAATATCTTCCGGCGCTGCTATAAGCTGGATAAACGGTTTTGTTTCGGCTCTTCCCTTTATCCTGCGGATCAGCGAATCGGTCTCCGGAACAATTCCACTGAAGCCATATACGGTATCGGTAGGTATGATGACTGCAGAGCCGCTCTGCAATGCCTGAACGGTTTTCTTCAGGGTATCCTGATGGTTCTTTGCTAAAATCATGATTCCAGTATAGCACCTTATAGTACAACGTGAGGATAGCAGACTGTACCTGCTTTATCTTGTTTGTATCAATAAATGATGATATAGTTCCTTTCTGAAGGATCGTTACATGAGTGATACACCGGAAAAACTGCTGACCATCAACCCTCTTGCGGATTGTGCCAAAATCAAGGCCCTTGCCAATGAAATCCGTATCCAGATGCTGGATCTGCTGCGGGACCAGAGCCTGAACGTAAATCAGATTGCAGAACAGCTGGGACTGCCTCAGTCCAGTACGGTTACCCACCTGGGCATTCTTGAGAAGGCAGGTCTTATTGTAACTGATGTTACAAAGGCAAAAAAAGGAAATCAGAAACTGTGCAGGACATCGTTTCAGGAAATTCTGATTCAGTTTCCTGAAAAGCAGACAAAAGATGAAGAATATGTACAGGTTGAAATGCCTATCGGTATTTTCAATGATTTCCATGTAACAGCTCCCTGCGGACTGTGCTCTACCGAAAGCGTCATCGGCTATCTGGACACCATGGACAGTTTTCTGAACCCTGACCGCATGAAAGCGGGTCTTTTATGGTGCGGAAGCGGCTGGTTTGAATACAAGTTTCCCAATAACAGCATTTATGACGCGCGTCCGTTGAAGCGGCTTGAGTTTTCCATGGAACTTTCTTCTGAAACTCCCGGAACCAACAGCAACTGGCCCAGTGATATTACCATGTGGGTAAACAATGTGGAGACAGGGACCTGGGTTTCTCCCGGTGACTTTGGCGACAAGCAGGGAAAATTTACCCCCGGCTGGTGGAAACTGGAAGGAAGCCAGTACGGGCTTTTGAAAACCTTTGGCATTACGGAAGAAGGCACCTTTGTTGACGGAGTCAAAATCAGTGATGTTACCCTGGCAGACCTGCACATTGCGGACCATCATTCCATCAAGATGAAGATTGGCGTTAAAGAAGATGCACGGCATTTGGGCGGCATGAACATTTTTGGCCGCGGCTTCGGAAATTACGGCCAGGGGATTATCCTGCGGCTGTATTACTGATCTATCTCAGTTATATATCATATTTTTTCGATATATAACATTTTTATTTGATAAAGTATTGACACCGGGGTGATTCCGTAGGATGATTTCCCTATGAAATCAAGAAAAGATACTATTATTGTTAATGTACAGCAGAAAAAATCGACTATTAGCAAGCACATTTACGGACACTTCTCAGAACATCTGGGACGGTGTATTTACGGAGGCTTCTGGGTAGGCAAGGATTCTCCCATAGAAAACATTGACGGCTACCGCAAGGACGTTGTAGAAGCATTCAAGGAAATCAGAATTCCTAACCTGCGCTGGCCGGGCGGATGTTTTGCTGATGAATATCACTGGAAAGACGGCATCGGTCCTAAAGAAAACCGCAAGCGCATGGTAAATACCCATTGGGGCGGTGTTGTAGAAGACAACAGTTTTGGTACCCACGAATTCATGGGGCTGTGCGAATTGCTGGAATGTGATCCGTACATCTGCGGAAATGTGGGCAGCGGGACCGTTCAGGAAATGTCTGAATGGATTGAATACATTACTTTTGAAGGCGAATCCCCCATGTCCAAGCTGCGTGAAGCCAACGGCCACAAGGCTGCATGGAAACTGCCGTTCTTTGGTGTCGGTAACGAAAACTGGGGATGCGGCGGCAACATGACTGCCGAACACTATGCTGACCTGTACCGGAACTACCAGACCTATGTACGCCAGTACACTGACCAGCCCATCTACAAAATCGCCGGTGGCCCCAGCGTAGCAGACTATCACTGGACTGAAGTACTGATGCGCGAAGCCGGAAAAATGATGAACGGTCTGAGCCTGCACCACTACACCTTTGAACAGGACTGGGACCATAAAGGTGCCGCCGGTGAATTTACCGAAAAACAGTGGTACACCTGTCTGAAAAACGCCTTCTATATGGATGAACTGATTACCCGTCATGACCAGATCATGACCAAATACGATCCTGAAAAGAAAGTGGGCTTTGTAGTTGATGAATGGGGTACCTGGCACAAAGTTGAACCGGATACAAACCCGGGATTCCTGTACCAGCAGAACAGCGTACGTGATGCACTGGTTGCAGCCATTACCCTGAATATCTTCAATAACCACGCTGACCGCGTTCAGATGGCCAACCTGGCACAGGCAGTAAACGTACTGCAGTCTCCGGTTCTGACCGAAGGCGACAAACTGGTTAAAACTCCAACCTGGCACGTTCTGAACATGTTCAAATACCACCAGAACGCCACCCTGATTGAAACTGCCAGCACTGCCGTAAGTACCGGTATGGACGGTGTTACCCTGCCGAACATGAACGTATCTGCCAGTCAGGATGCTGAGGGTAATTACACCGTTACGTTCTGTAATACTGACCTGGAAGTTGCTTCTGAAATGACCGTAGACCTGCGGGGACTTGATGGAACCGTAACCGTTCTTGATGCACAGGTTCTCTCAGGAGAAGCCATGAATACCTGCAACACCTTTGAAAACCCTGATGCTGTAGTGGCAAAACCGCTGGCAACAAGCGTAAACGGCACCACCGTTACCTGTGTACTGCCACCCCGTTCCGTTGCAGTAATCCGGGCAAAATGAGACCGCCCTGTCCACAGTGTGAAGCACAACGGGCTTTGCTGGAGTCCGGCAGCGTACTGTCGCCGGACCGGCTGGCAGAACTGGCAGACAGTCTGAACAATGAATCTGCTTCTGATCCGGCTATTGCTGCTGTTGACGAGCAGAAACGGCGTCGGGAAATCTGCCGGCAGTGTGAGTCGCTGGCCGGTGGAGCCATGTGCTCCTGGTGCGGCTGTTATATTGCATTACGAGCCCGTGGAACCGCTGCCACCTGTCCCTATCCTAGAAACGATAAATGGAAGACGGAGTAAGATATGAAAAAATCAAAGATTACTGTTGAAAAGGAGTTTACGCTGGCAAAAGTTGATGACCGGCTGTACAGCTCTTTTATTGAGCATTTAGGACGCGCCGTATACGACGGCATTTATGAACCGGACCATCCCATGGCTGATGAGCAGGGTTTCCGGAAAGATGTCATCCAGCTGGTTAAAGACCTGCATGTTACCCAGGTGCGCTATCCGGGGGGAAACTTTCTTTCCGGATACAAATGGACTGACGGCATCGGTCCCCGTGACCAGCGTCCTACCCGCCTGGATCTGGCCTGGCATTCACTGGAACCTAACATCATCGGTATCGATGAATTCTACGACTGGAGCAGGAAAGCCGGAACAGCCATCATGGGCGCCGTAAACATGGGAACGGGAACACCACAGGATGCTGCCAACATGCTGGAATACTGCAACTTTGCCGGCGGCACCTACTGGTCTGACCTGCGGAAGAAAAACGGACATGCAGACCCTTACGGCATCAAAACCTGGTGCGTTGGAAACGAAATGGACGGTCCCTGGCAGATCTGTCATCTGGAAGCAGCTGATTACGGAAAGAAAGCCCGCGAAACTGCCAAAATGATGAAATGGGTTGATGACAGTGTTGAACTGGTAGTATGCGGCAGTGCTTCTTCCAGCATGCCCACCTATCCTGAATGGGACCGGATTGTTCTTGAACACACCTATGAAAACGTGGATTTTCTTTCGCTGCACCGGTACTACGAAAACTTTGGCAACGATGACGATTTCCTTGCCAGTTTTGTTGATATGAACAACTTCATCAAATCGGTATGCGCTACAGCTGACTATGTAAAAGCCCTGAAACGCAGCAAGAAAACCATGTACCTTTCCTTTGATGAATGGAATGTATGGTATCAGAGCAAACAGGAGTCCCACCCTTGGATGACTGCTCCATCTATTCTGGAAGACCACTACAGTCTGCTGGACGCCCTGGTTGTCGGCGGCTTAGGTATTACCCTGCTGAATAATGCAGACCGTGTAAAGGTTGCCTGCCTTGCACAGCTGGTGAACGTTATTGCACCGATTTTCACTGAGAAAAACGGAAAAGCCATCAAGCAGGCCATTTACTATCCGTTCCAGGATATTTCCCTGTACGGACACGG
>JAKSTT010000166.1 GCA_024413635.1 Treponemataceae bacterium
CTTCCCACATGGAAATAATGCTGTAGTAAATCCGGTTACGGGGATTTGCAACAATCTCCCTGACTTTTAGCGAAATCCGCTGGTCGCCCTGCAGATACCAGACTGCAATATGTGTATCGAGAAGGAAATCCATCAGTGTTCCTCCCGACCGGTAAAAATATCATCAAGCAGGTCATCATAGTGGTTGCCATTCATACCGAACAGTTCAGCAATTTCATCAGCCATCATGTCATCAAAATCATCCGGTACGGTAAACGTACCCTTTGCAATGCCAAACGCTTTTGAACGGTCCCGTTCATAAGGCGTAATTTTTGCTACGGGGGTCCCATTCCGGCAGATGATTACTTCACTTTCTTCCCGCCGTTCCAGCATTGCAAGCAGTTTGGAAAAATTCGTTTTTGCTTCAAGCACATTTACCTGATACATACCGATCTCCTCTTAGTCAGGCTGACTAACCTGACTAAGAAAAATGATATACCTGCTTAGTCAGCCTGGTCAAGGAATAACACCATCATTATTTCGTCGCGGTAGGTGCCGTCTTTCAGCTTAAAGGCATGGGGCTGCCGTCCCCATTCCTTGAATCCGTATTTTTCATATAAGGCAATGGCCCGCGGATTATCAGCAAATACGCCCAGTTCCAGCTGCTCTATGCCGTTTTTCCGGGCGGTTTCCACTGCAATCTGCAGCATACGGCTGCCAAGTCCCAGACCGCAGAATTCCTGCCTGATGGAAATACCCAGTCCATACCGGTGGCGGGTCTTAATGTGGCTGCTGATATGACGCACGCATAAGTCGCCCACAATGGTTTCGCCGTCAAATGCTGTTACGGCAAATTCAGTCTCGCTGTCCTCCAGGCACTGGACCGTTTCACTCAGTTCTGCCAGATCAATCCGGCATTCTTCCGGGTACCGCGCCATAAAATACGTTTCCCGGGATGTTGCCGTACGGTGTTGGGCCAGCTGCAGCGCATACTCTGCAGTAACACTGCGGATTTCAAGCGGTTTTCCATTACCTGCGGTAAAAGTTTCTTCTGGTATCAGCATATATTGAATCGGCCTGCAACAGTTTTTGCCAGCCGCTGCCCTCCTTTGCGTATTTTCATGGTCCCTGACTGACTGTCAGTCAGAGTCTTACTTAATGTATCCGGCCAGAACTTTCAGGGTGTTTACGGCGCCGTCTTTATGGCTCCGCTCGTAACCGTGGCTGGCATATACCCCGGGACCGATAAGGCCGTGCTTAATGTCATATCCGGCACTCAACGTTGCTTCAACGTCACTGCCATAGAACGGATATACATCAACGGCGTAATCGGCACCGGTAGCTTTTGCTGCTTCAACAAGGCCTTTTACCACATCGTAACTGTACGGGCCCCGGCTGTCTTTTGCACAGATGCTTACCTGGCGTTCAGTACAGGTAAGGCCGTCACCAACGCAGCCCATATCAACAGAAATGGCTTCTGTTACGCCGGCAGGTACACTGGAAGAACCACCGTGTCCAACTTCTTCATACACGGTTACATGGCCATAAACGGCACGTTCCGGTGAAATACCGTTGTCCTTCAGGTATTTTGCGTATCCCATGAGAATTGCTACCGACAGTTTGTCATCAAGAAAGCGGCTTTTGATGTAGCCTGTCTTGGTAATGCGGGTATTGGGTTCAAAGCAGACAAAATCGCCAGTACTGATGCCCAGTTTTTTTACGTCATCTGCAATCTTTACGTCTTCATCAAGCACAATTTCTACCGTATCCCAGTTACGGGGAGTTTCCCCGTATTTTCCGTTAACGTGGATACTGGCATTTGCCAGCTGGCAGGTTCCTTCATACACGCCGTTGAATTTGGTCACTACCCGGACATTCTCAGTTTCAGCATTATTGGCGTTCATGCCGCCAATGTTGGTCAGCTGCAGGCGACCGTTCCCCTTTACCGAGGCAACCATCCCGCCCAGCGTATCGCAGTGGGCTTCCAGCAGAATGCCGTTTTCCTTTCCGGCTGACGTTCCCTCATTCAGCGTAACCAGAACACCACCTTTTCCGGTCATCACGGCGGTGCAGCCAAGCGATTCAAATTCTTTCCGTACCCAGGCAGCAGCTTCTGCCGTGTATCCCGTGGGGGAATCAATATTCAGTAATGCAGCGGCTTTCTCTGCAATAAAATCTCCATATGCTGAAAAATCAACCATACTAATCTCCTTATCCACTGGCATCATAGCACAGCACATGATTTTTCCATAGTCTACGGGGATGTATTGTAAAATCCGCGGGTACCTCTGAAACTGCAAAAAAAGTATCATGGTACCTGTTAGAAGGACAGTTATTATGAAATTATCATTGGAAGGACTCTCTGCTTCTTCAGAATGGAACGCCAAGGGATACTCGATTCCCACTTTTGATTATCAGACCGTTCAGAACGCCACCAGAGAACAGCCCTGCTGGATTCACTTTGGTGCCGGTAATATTTTCCGAGCCTTTCAGGCAAACGTAGTACAGAATCTGCTGAATGTTGGACTCCTTGACCGGGGTCTGATCGTTGCAGAAGGGTATGACTATGAAATCATTGAAAAGATGTACCGCCCCCACGATAACATTGGCGCCCTGGTAACACTGAAAGCCAACGGATCAGTAGAAAAAACCGTTGTGGCATCGATTATGGAAAGCCTGACCGCTGATACCGGCAATACCGGTGACTGGCAGCGTCTTATTGCTGTTTTTTCAAACCCCAGCCTGCAGATGGTCAGTTTTACCATTACTGAAAAAGGGTATCTGCTGACAGCGCCCTTTGTTGATGAAGATATGATATCGGTACCCCATAAACCGCGGTCCTATATGGGAAAAGTTGTGGCACTGCTCTACCAGCGGTATGTGGCCGGCGGTGCACCTATTGCCATGGTCAGCATGGATAACTGTTCACACAACGGCGATAAACTGAAAGCCGCCGTGCTGGGATTTGCCGAAGCCTGGGAGAAAAACGGACTCTGTAAACCGGGCTTCCTTGCCTACTGCACCAATCCTGAAAAAGTAACTTTCCCCTGGACAATGATTGATAAAATTACGCCCCGCCCGGATGCTGCCATTGAGAAAATTCTTGCAGCTGATGGGATTGAAGAACTGACTCCGGTCATTACGGCAAAAAAAACCTATGTGGCCCCTTTTGTCAACGCAGAAGAATGTCAGTACCTGGTAATAGAAGATGCGTTCCCCAACGGCCGCCCTCCACTGGAAAAAGGCGGCATCATCTTTACCAGCCGGGAAACCGTAGACAAAGTAGAAAAGATGAAGGTCTGTACCTGTCTGAATCCGCTGCATACAGCCCTGGCAATCAGCGGATGTCTGTTAGGCTACACCCTGATTTCAAAAGAGATGGCCGACAGCGACCTGAAAACGATGGTAGAAATTCTTGGCTATACGGAAGGGCTGCCGGTGGTAGTTGATCCCGGTATTATTTCACCACGTCAGTTTATTGATGAGGTCGTAACTACCCGTATTCCCAACCCCTTTATGCCGGATACCCCGCAGCGTATTGCCTGCGATACCAGCCAGAAGCTGCCCATCCGCTTTGGCGAAACGGTCAAAGCGTACCTGAAAGAAGGTATGAATCTGTCAAATCTCCGCGTCATTCCGCTGGTGTTTGCCCTGTGGCTCCGCTACCTTATGGCCATTGACGACAACGGCACTGCGTTTGAACTGAGTCCTGATCCGCTGCTGCCGGAAGTAACACCACTGGTTGCCGGCGTATCCCTGGGAACGCCGTTTGACGCCCATACCGTCTGCCAGCCCATTTTAAGCCGCGCAGATATTTTCGGTCTGAATCTGTACGAAACTCCTCTGGCAGCCACCGTAGAGCAGCTTTTTGCAGAACTCTGCAGCGGCCCGGGAGCAGTCCGCCAGGTTATTCACAGAACGGTAATGTAAGCAGCTGCCGTCCAGTCGCCGGTAAGTGAGCCAAACTGACGGAGAATAGTTCCGTCCGGCGGCATAACGTCCGGTGACTGTGCAAACCGGTGGATTACAGACAGTTTATTTCCGTTGTACACTTTCTCCACAATCTGGTATCCGGTGGGACCGGAAGTCCGTGATGAGGTATTTTCAATGCGGGTCACCGTTCCATGCTCAATAATGGGAGCTGCTTCCCGGTAAAAATCAATGGCTTCATCAACCAGCTGCCACTGCCAGTCTGCCAGGGTATATACGTCACCGCTTAAACACATGCGGCCCAGCATGGAGTTTACCAGCTGCCAGAGAACCCGTTCCCGGCTGTCAGGGCCATGAAGTACACACCAGATCTGGTTCTGCCGGGCAGGCATGACACGAAGTACATTGGCTGCTACCACCGGAATGTAGTCGCACTCATGGGCATCTGAGAAACTTGCCTGGCTGGCAAGCTGCAGAAAATCGGGGACCATGCGGTGTCCGCCGGAGGCACAGAGCTCAATGACCATATCCGGCAGTTCCTGCTTGATTTTCCGGAAGAACCGGCGGGTTCCAGCCATCTGGGCACGGAGACCCTCTCCTACTGATTCATAGCCATCGCAGCCCAGCGGAATCTGGCTGTTATAGTCAATCTTGATATACCCGAAGTTATTGTCACGCAGGAAGTTGATGACTTTTTCCGTCAGATAGGCGTCTACCCACGGAT
>JAKSTT010000167.1 GCA_024413635.1 Treponemataceae bacterium
TAGATTACGCTAACTTACAGTTACTGTCAACTACTATTAGTTAGATACTGCTAACTTTTTTTGAATTTTCCCGCACTGTCATGCTGAGCTTGATACAGCATCTACTGTCAGTTGTGTGATTCTACGTGATTCTTGATGGCGGTAAAGGTTTCTTCGCTCAAATAGTGTTCAATTTTACAGGCATCGCGTTCCGCAATATCTTCTGCAACACCAAGTCCGGTCAGGATACAGGTCAACAGCTGGTGCCGCTCATAAATCTTTTCTGCTACGGCAAGGCCTTTTTCCGTCAGATAAATGAATCCGCTTTTTTCTACGGTAATGTATCCATCATCTTTTAAAAGGCCCACAGCCCGGGAAACACTGGGCTTTGAAACGCTCATATACTCAGCAATATCAAGGGAACGCACAACGGGTAGTTTTTTGGAAAGCACATGAATGGTTTCCAGATACATTTCGCCTGATTCCAGTAGTGTCATAAACAATCTCTCCTTTGCCGGGTCTGTCTTATAAGCATGACATTAAATCACCATTTTTTCAACAAGACTATTCCTGTCTGTTTTTCCGGCTGTCGAGCATTTTATTGATGGCAGTAGCTTCACGGTAATCCAGCGAAAAACTCAACACCGTAACAATGACATAGATAAAAATAATCATGCCTTCCATGACCGCAAAGGAGGCAACGCTGTGAAAATTAAACCAGTGCTGATGAATGCCAAACAGAAGAACCATAGCATTGATGAAAATAAAATACAGACAGTGGAGAATCAGCATGACAACCTTTCCAACAGACCGCAATGCCAGCAGCGGGTAGTTCATGATGCCGGAAAAAAGCCCGATGAGCAGGATAGCCAGAATATCATCCATGGACATGGCAATGTCTGCTTTGAATACCACTTTGAACAGCACCACATTCACCAGCAGGATAAGTGTAGAAACTCTGGTAGCTATATTACACATTACTGACAGGTTTTCCTTTACGCTTTCTTTCATAACCCAAGAATCTCCTTCAGGCGGGCAAGATAATTCCGCGAAATCATTACTTTATACCCGTTCTGCAGCACGGCTTCAAAACGGCCGCCAAATGCCGGCGACAGGCTGTTGATTTTATCCAGATTGACGATGACCGCCTTGTTTGCCCGGAAGAATACATTGGCCGGCAGTTCTTCTTCCAGCTGGTACAGTTTTAACTTTGTTTCAAAAACACTGTCTGCAGTATAGGCAAATACCTTGTCGTCTACTGATTCAAAATAGAAAATGTCAGACTGCTCAAGCAGCACAATCTGAGAATCCTTATAAAATGACAGTTTTGATTTTCCGGCCTTAAACTGATTCAAAAGCCGGGTGATGTTTTCATCAAGGTAATCACATTTCACGATGATTTCCTCTTCTTCATCCGGCCCTTTTTCTAAAATCGTAATTTTCATGATACCTTATTGTATCACTTCTACCGGTCCTTTCCCAAGAATATCAAACAGGTCTGGCGTACCAAAGGGTGCATAGTTGCCGGTTTCAACAGAGTGCCGCATGGTCTTTGCCGTATACAGCGGCTGCAGTTCCTTCTGTGCCAGCGGGATGCGGATTCTGATGGTCCTGCCGTCATTCAGTTCGTAGTATTCCGTATTGCACAGAAACCTTCCGTTGCCGTCATACACGGTTCCACTGCCGTTCTGAATCCACACCAGCAGCTGTACCGCATCAGCATCAATATGGATTTTGATGTCACGCACCAGAGCGGGACCGCTTTTATATTCCAGATCCAGCTGCCAGTATTCAGCGTGTTTCTGCCACTTGGCGCCATATACCGGTTCATGGACTGTATAGCGGACCAGGTCAAGGGAGCCGGGGGTAAAGGCTGCATGATCCGGGTACGGCAGCAGTTCATCCCCGGTATCATCGGTAAAATCGCCGATAACCACACCGCCGGTATACGACGGTAATACGTGCAGGTTCAGTTTTTCTGTCAGCAGATCTGCCAGTCCGCTGGAAAAGATAAAGAACAGGGGGATACCCCAAAAGCAGATGATGGCAGTTACGATTACACGGAGTTTTCTCATTTTACCAGTACCCCCAGCAGAAGATTCAAAGCTTTAATCATAAAACCTGATGACATGATGACGCTGAAACTGAAGGCTGCAAAACGGAACAGCATGGCAGGATCCAGTAATTCCTGCAGCACTTTTCCCCGTTTTGTTGCAGAGGCACTCTGGCAGCCGCAGCTGTGGTCAAACCGGAACGCATAGGAAATAGCTTTTTCGGGGCAGGCTTTTACACATTCACCGCATTTTGCACAGGTCAGTTCAGGCCGACCTTTCTTTTCCTGAATGGTTCTGATGTCGATGGCACCAAAGGAACAGGCCGATGCACACTTCATGCAGCCTTTGCACTTGTCCGTATCAATCTTCATCTTGAACAGACTGATTCCGTCCGTCAGGGATGCAAAAGCGCCAAAAGGACACAGGGTACTGCACTGGACACGGCGTCTGGTCAGGACAGGCAGAACCACAACCAGTCCCAGGAACAGGCCGATAAACATAACGGCTGCAATAAGGCCGGGAATAGAGGTAATGGGACTGAACTCGGTTACCAGCTTAAAAGGACAGAACCATTCACAGTACACGCAGGCAAGTTCGCACAGGGATGCCAGCAGAATAAAGGCAAAGAAACCGAACTGGAATTCACGGAGCTCCCGGTTCTTTGGCAGCAGGTTCAGTCTGCGCTTCTTCCCCAGGTGAGAAAACCCTTCTTCCCAGCCACCGTAAAAGCAGATCCAGCTGCACCAGCCGCGGCCAACCGTAATGGTGCAGATAAGCCAGATAACCAGCATGCTGCTGACAGCGGCGTAATGGCCGGTAATACGTGCCGGAAAGATAATGGACTTCGTAATAAGGAACGGCACCAGAATCTGCGGGATGGCGATATGGCAGAAGGGCAGTTCTGAGCTGCTCATGGCATTGTCGGTAATAGTCATACTGCCGCGTTCAGCATACAGGTCGGCAATAAAGGCAATACAGAAACCTACGGCAAACACAACCTGGAAAATCCGCCGGTAGATAACACCGCTCCCCTTCTCTTTGCGTTCTGCAAAGGTCATGCGGTAAAACAGGAACATAAGGAACAGCGCATAGAGAACGCTGGTCAGTGAAAAACTGTTCATCAAGGGAATAAAGAACAGGATCAGGAACGTCATTAAAACACACACAATAATGCTGGCAGTCATTTTTTACTCCACAATCAATAGCCGAAAAACAGCGGAATCAAGCCGGTAAAAATCAGGAAATACAGGCTCACAAGAAACTGGGTAACCCGGGCAACCCGTCTGAGGGCCGGCAACCGTTTGGCAACAAAAGGCATACCGAACAACGGAATAAAGAACGGCAGTGTACCGATGTAGAAAAAGACAAAATACAGCAGGCCGGAAAGACCATGGCCGCCAAAAATGGAACGGATGATGGCAGTCCATAAGGGAGGACAGATATGGAGCCCAACGGCAAGACCGGTGATAATGGCGGTTACCCAGTCGTTACCGATACGGCGCAGCTTTGGTGCTTTACAGCCGCCTGCTTCTCCGCAACCCCAGGGGAACTTTACACCCAGAGAGTTACACAGCAGGGATGCGCCGCAGAAAATGTAGGCATACACCGAAAGCTGATGGGCCAGTACCGGATCAAAGAATTCGTTGACTACATAGCCCATGGCTGCAAAGATACAGCCCAGCAGACAGTACATGGCAAAGCGGGAAACCAGGAAGGTGCCGATAAGGCCACTGTTCCGCTTATAGCCGGTCTTTTCTGTTCCACACAGAAAAGGAATCAGTACGGGCCCACAATACATGGTGCAGTAGGTTCCCGTGGAAAGTCCTAAAATCATTGCTTCAATCATCATGATTTCAGCATATTCTGAACAAACACCGCCCACAATCAGCTTTTCGGTAAGATGCATTTCAGCGGGGGTAAGGTGCATAAAAAAAGCGTTGCCCTGCCGGAGGCTGGCAAGACAACGCTGTATCAGCACTACTGCAGATGCTTCTGCAGGGTTCGGCGGACTGCACCTACTCCTGCAAGCTCTTCAACAAACAGTGATTCGATTTTTTCTCCAATTCCAGCTGCATACAGATCTGAACCGAAGATATTTGCGTTGGAAAGAATCGGCTTCAGCTGACCGGTGTAGGTTTCCGGTTTTCCCAGTTCAATTCCGTGCAGTTTTGGAGTCAGCTCATCAAGCATTGGATCCGGTGAAAGCTCAAATGATTTTCCATTATCATCCAGCGCAAGAAGATACCGGCACCATCCGGCAATTGCCAGCGGAATTGCTTCAAGTTTTGCTGCACTTCCGTCTTTAGCTACATATGCCTTGATGGTTTCACCAAATCTGATTCCCACTTTCTGTGATGTATCACAGGCAATCCGCTGCGGCGCATCAGGCATAAATGGGTTTGGAAGCCGGACATTGATAACCTCATCAGCAAATTCCTGAGGTGAAATGATTTTTGGATCTGTAACAACCGGCATACCTTCAACAGGGCCGATTCTGTGCACAAGCTGGCAAAGATCCGG
>JAKSTT010000168.1 GCA_024413635.1 Treponemataceae bacterium
ACCAGCGATTTTAAGGCATCCAGCGGATTGAACAGGAGCACGTCCAGATCGATGTTGAGGATGTAGTCATACTGGTCCTGTTTTTCTTTTGCCTTGGCCTGCAGGGTATTCCGTGCGTAGGCAATCAGTTCGATGCGGCAGGGCTTCCCGGCATCATTCTGCGTGGTGCAGATAGCTGCAATCTGTTCTTTTGACAGGTCCTCTGACAGGTAATCAAAGCCGGAAACCGACGACTTCAGGTCTTTCAGTACCTGTTTTGTCAGGGCATTGGAATTGTTTTCGTAAATAAGGAAATCGCAGGTTTTAATATACCTGCGGATTTTTAAAAGTCTGTGAATATTTCTGTTAAGCCGTTTCCCCCCGTCTTTGGTGATGCCGATGATCAAGAGGGAAGTATCCTGAATGGAAGATAATTGCTTTTTCATATAGTATAAGTACTATAAAGGCTTTTCAGTATGAAGACAACTCCGCACCTGTTTACCGGCGATGTAGTACATTCCCGCCGCGTTATTTACCAGCCTTCCCAGTTTGCCCTGCAGAATCTGTTGTATCTGCAGGAAACAGGATCTCTTTCTGCCGTTAAACCTCACGTTTCAAGCCGCAAGGACCTGGCATCCTATTTGTTCATCTACGTTACTGCAGGGGCTGGTACTCTGGTCTACAACAAGCGTACCTATACCCTTTCCGCCGGAGACTGTGTCTTTATAGACTGCCGCCTGCCGTATTCCCAGGGGTCTTCCCGTGATAACCTGTGGTCCTTGAAGTGGGTGCATTTTGACGGTAACTCCATGAGCGGCATTTACCACAAGTACCTGGAGCGTGGCGGCCAGTGTGTGTTCCGCATGACAGAAGAAGAAGCCCTTTCGGAAGTGCTTGATTCCCTGCTGGAAGAAGCCTCGTCTTCATCCTATGTCCGTGACATGATCATCAATGAAAAGCTTTCTTCCCTGCTGACCCGGCTGATGGTTGCTTCCTGGAATCCGGGAGCGGCCGTGACTCAGCGGTCAAAATCCGTAGATACCAGTGCAATAAAATCCTATATTGATGAACATTTTACTGATGACATTTCCCTTGATGACCTGGCAGAACGGTTTAACCTGAACAAATTCTACCTGCTCCGCTGTTTTAAAGACGATTTCGGTACCACCATTACCAGTTACATTACCCAGCAGCGGGTCTTGAAGGCAAAAAGCGAGCTCCGGTTCACCCGGAATACCCTGGAAACCATTGCACAGGACTGCGGTTTTTCTGATGCCAACTACTTTATCCGTGCCTTCAGGAAAGTGGAGGGGACTACTCCCGGTGAATACCGGAAACACTGGTAATGACGGCAAAAGTCAATATTGTGCTATAATTGAGCAATATGTGACATTGCTTCCGTAGTAAGAGTGAATTACAATACAGATGCAATTTACTAGGAGGCGCATTTTTATGGCAAAGAACGTTGCACTTATTACTGGTATTACCGGTCAGGATGGTTCGTTCCTGGCAGAATTCCTGCTTGAAAAAGGATACGAAGTTCACGGCATTATCCGCCGCTCTTCAAGTTTTAACACTGGCCGCATTGAGCATCTGTATATCGATGACTTAATCGAAGACATGCACAAAGACCGCAAAGTTCACCTGCATTACGGTGACCTGACTGATTCAGAAAGCCTTATCCGTCTGATCCGCGAAATCAACCCTACTGAAATCTACAACCTGGGTGCCCAGAGCCACGTTCAGGTTTCTTTTGAAGTACCTGAATACACTGCAGACTGTGTAGGTACCGGTGTACTGCGTATTCTGGAAGCTGTGCACTTCCTGGGTATGGAAAAGACCTGTAAAATCTACCAGGCTTCTACTTCTGAACTGTTTGGTCTGGTTCAGGAAATTCCACAGAAAGAAACTACTCCGTTCTATCCCCGCTCCCCATACGCCGTTGCAAAAATGTACGGTTTCTGGATCATGAAGAATTACCGCGAAAGCTACGGCATGTTCTGTTCCAACGGTATTCTGTTCAACCACGAATCAGAACGCCGCGGTGAAACCTTCGTAACCCGTAAGATCACCCTGGCTGCAAGCCGCATTGCCAAAGGCTATCAGAAATGCCTGTACCTGGGTAACCTGAACGCACTGCGCGACTGGGGCTATGCAAAAGACTACGTTGAATGTATGTGGCTGATCCTGCAGCAGGATAAACCGGATGACTTTGTTGTTGCTACCGGTGAACAGCACTCTGTACGTGAATTCTGTCAGCTGGCTTTTGCTGAAGCCGGTATTGAACTGGAATTCAAAGGCGAAGGCGTAAACGAAAAAGGATACAACAAAGCTACCGGCGAAGTTGTTATTGAAGTTGACCCCAAATACTTCCGTCCTGCAGAAGTTGAAACCCTGCTGGGTGACCCCACCAAGGCTAAGGAAACCCTGGGCTGGAACCCGACCAAAACTTCATTCAAGGAACTGGTTCACATCATGATGGAACATGATATGAAATACGTAGAAGGCGAACGCGTTCTGCGCCAGAGATAAGGTACCTGTAGAACACTATGGACAAGTCTTCAAAAATTTATGTTGCAGGCCACCGCGGACTGGTTGGCTCTGCCATCGTACGTAACTTAACGGCAAAAGGGTACACCAACATTGTTACCCGTACCCATAAGGAACTGGATCTGCTGAATCAGGCTCAGGTACAGGAGTTTTTTGAAACCGAAAAACCGGAATATGTATTCCTGGCTGCTGCCCACGTTGGCGGTATCGGTGCCAACTCTACCTATCCTGCAGACTTTATCTATCAGAACATGATGATCGGGTTCAATGTAGTAGAAGCAGCCCGCAAAACCGGCGTTAAAAAACTGATGAACCTGGGATCTACCTGTATCTACCCGAAAATGGCAGAACAGCCCATCAGGGAAGAATCACTGTTGACCGGTCCCCTGGAACCGACCAACGATGCCTACGCACTGGCAAAAATCAGTGTCATCAAACTGTGTACCAGCTACAATAAGCAGTACGGTACTGATTTCTTAAGCGTTATGCCCACCAACCTGTACGGTATCGGTGATAACTACGAAGCCTTTGGCAGCCACGTACTGCCTGCCATGATCCGTAAATTCCATGAAGCCAAGGTATCCGGCAAAGATGCTGTTGAACTGTGGGGTGACGGTTCTCCGCTCCGCGAATTCCTCATCAGTGATGACCTGGCAGAAGCTGTTGTCTATCTGATGCAGAACAAGCATGCAGAAGATGTACGCACGCCAACCGGTGACTTTGTGAACGTTGGCAGTGGAAAAGAACTGACTATCAAGGAACTGGCCGAAACCGTCCGCGATATCGTATATGAAGGTACTGGCCGCACCTGTACCCTGAACTGGGATCCTACCAAGCCAAACGGCACCCCGCGCAAGCTGTGTGACGTAAGCCGCCTGATGGCACTGGGCTGGAAACCACAGGTTGAACTGAAAGACGGTATCCGCATTGCATACCAGGACTTCCTGGCTGGCGGCGGAAAAGATAACGTGAGGTAATATGGCAATTGTTCCGGTAATTTTGAGTGGTGGGTCAGGTACCCGTTTGTGGCCGTTAAGTGTAGCAACCTGTCCAAAACAGTTTCTGCCCCTTACCAGTGAACGTTCCATGATTCAGGAAACGCTGCTTCGCCTTGATGGCCTTGAAACAGCAAATCCCATCATCATCTGTAATGAGGCTCACCGCTTTATCGTAGCGGAACAGATTTCGTCAGTATCTCATCTGAAGCCATACATCCTGCTGGAACCTATGGGCCGGAATACGGCACCAGCCATTGCCGTTGGTGCCATGCAGGCCCTGCAGCAGGATCCTGAAGCCGTAATGGTCGTGCTCCCCAGTGACCACGTTATTGCGGATACGGCTACGTTCCAGAAAGCCGTTCTTGCTGCTGCAGAAGAAGCCATGAACGGTTCTCTGGTAACCTTTGGTATTGTGCCGACCCAGCCACACACGGGCTACGGCTATATCAAAACCGGAAAGGGCGGCGACATGCAGCCCCTTGACCTGGAAAAATTCGTCGAAAAACCTGATTACGATACCGCCGTTCAGTATCTGGCAGAAGGCAGTTATCTGTGGAACAGCGGTATGTTCGTATTCAAGGCACAGACGTTTCTTGATGAACTGGCATCGTTTGAACCGGTTATGGCTGATTTGTGTGCCTTAGCCTATACCAAGGCTGCCGTAGAAACTGACTTTATCAGAATCAAGGCTGATTTTTTCTCGCAGATTACGGGAAACTCCATTGACTATGCCGTCATGGAAAAAACGTCAAAGGGCAAGGTTATCCGTCTGGATGCCGGCTGGGATGATGTAGGTTCCTGGAGTGCCCTGTGGGAAATCAATGCAAAAGACGAAAACGGGAATGCCTGCAAAAGCCATACGGTCCTTCTGGATACAAAGAACTGTTACTTTAACGGTAAAAAGACCATTGCTGCCATCGG
>JAKSTT010000169.1 GCA_024413635.1 Treponemataceae bacterium
TTGACCTTTTACGGGCATTACGGCATTATGTGAACAAGGAACTTAAGTACAGCTGCATTAAATTAAGTATCATTAAACTTTCATAACTGCGACCCTTACATGAACGGTTTGTGATATAGTAGCTGTACCAGTCCCTTTTTTTTTATCAGGAGTACAAAATGAATATTGAAACCGATTGTCTGCATGCCGGATATTCCCCAAAAAACGGAGAACCACGGGTAGTTCCTATTGTTCAGAGCACCACCTACCGCTTTGATTCTACCGATCACGTAGCTGCCCTTTTTGACATGCCTACTGAATATATGTACAGCCGCTTTGCCAACCCTACCTGCGATGCCGTAGAAAAGAAAATTACGGCTCTTGAAGGTGGTGCCGGTGCCATGCTTACTTCCAGCGGCCAGGCTGCCAGCCTGCTTTCCATCCTGAATATCTGTTCTGCCGGCGACAGCTTTATCGCCTCAACCTCAATCTACGGCGGAACCATCAACCTGTTCGGCGTAACCTTAAAAAAACTGGGTATCGAATGTATCTGGGTTAACCAGAACGCCAGCGAAGAAGAACTTTCGGCTGCCTTTAAGCCCAATACCAAGTGTTTCTTTGGAGAAACCATCGCCAACCCGGCCCTGCACGTATGTGACATTGAAAAACTGGCCCGCGTTGCCCACAGCCATCACGTACCCCTTATCATCGACAACACCTTTGCAACTCCTATCCTCTGCCGTCCTTTTGAATGGGGCGCCGATATCGTTGTTCATTCAACCACCAAATACATGGAAGGACACGCTACCCAGGGTGGTGGTGTCATTGTAGACGGCGGAAAGTTTGACTGGGCTGCTGCCCATAAGGCTACCGGCCTGTTTGCCGATTTCATTGAACCTGATGAAAGCTATCACGGCGTTAAATATGTAGAATCTTTTGGAAACCAGGCATATATCATCAAGGCCCGCATGCAGCTCATGCGCGACTTTGGCTGTTATCCTGCAGCCCACAGTGCATTCCTGCTGAATCTGGGTCTTGAAACCCTGGCAGTTCGCATGCCCCAGGTATGTGCCAATGCCCGTGCGGTTGCTGAACACTTCCAGAAATCAGACAAAATTGCCAGCGTTACCTATCCGGGACTTCCTGGTGATAAAAACGAAGCACTGGCTAAAAAATACCTGCCGAAAGGCACCTGCGGCGTTATCAGTATTTCCATCAAAGGTGGCCGCCCGGCAGCCGTACGCTTTATGGATGCCCTGAAACTGGCTTCCAACGAAGTGCATGTTGCTGATATCCGCACCTGTGTACTGCATCCTGCCAGTGCTACCCACCGTCAGCTGACTGAAGAACAGCTGGTTGCTGCCGGTATCGATGGTGGTCTTATCCGCTTCAGCTGTGGTCTTGAAAACGTAGAAGATATCATTGCCGATATCGATACGGCTCTGGCTGCTGTCTGATAGCGAGTATCTTATTAAAAAGAACACATTTGTTTTCTATAGCGCACTATGTCTTTAAATTTCATGAAATTATCGATGTTGTGCGCTATACTTCATCCCATGAGTGTCAAAAAAATTTTTTTAGCCGTAGCCTGCGTATTTTTTCTGGGCACAGCAAAAGTAAGTGCCCAGAGTGCCGATGCCGTTTCTGCCATGATTGAAACTCCCGCAGTCAGTTTCTGTCAGGCAGCCTATTTTATGGCGGTATATGCGGTAGATTCTGATGCAATCTCTGAAGCAGAAGCACTTGATTTCTGCATTGATGCAGGACTCTGTTCAATTCCTTCTGATCCGGAAAAGCTGATTACATTAAGCGAGCTTGCCGGTATGTGTATGAGAACCTTTAATCTGAAGGGCGGAATTATGTACACCATTACCAAGTCAAATCACTATGCCTTCCGTGAAATGCAGGCAAAAGGGTTTATTGCCAAAAATGCTGACCCTTCTGCTACCGTTACCGGTTCCAATGCACTGATTCTGATTACCGAATGTATTCATGCGGTGGAGGTTGGTAACTTATGAAAAAACTGCTTTCCCTGCTTGCGGTACTGCTTTGTACGGCAAGTTTCATATTTGCCATTGATGCTGGCAGTACCCTTGCTGCCAATGCCGGATTTTCTGCCAATACTCCTACATCCATTGGTATGGCACCGTCATTTACCTTTACCGGCTGGATGCGTCAGCCCATGGGCACCGTCGGGTCGTTTGCCGCAGAAGCCGATTACCGGGTTACTCCGGATGACGCCGTTATTGACCTTACCCTGCTGAAATCAACACTGAATTACGGTTCGGTTAAAGTAGAAGCCGGCCGTTTTTCCGTTGCAGATGCCACCGGTACTATTTACAGCATGCCTGCTGACGGCGCCTATATTACCTATGCAAGCCGGTATTTTGCTGCAAATCTGTACGGGGCATACACCGGACTTTTGAACAGCAGAACCATTTCCCTGCAGGACACTGAAGGTGACTATGCTTCATCCGCATTGCCCTATGATATTTCCGGAACCCCTCAATATGCCATCGGAATGATCCGTACTTCACTGCCAAGCCTGATTAAAGGCCAGACCTTTGGTGTTGACGGTCTTGCCTGCGTCAACCTTGACCAGAAACAGGCAAACCGCATGTATGCAACTGTTTTTGCCAACGGGCCGGTAGTGCGCATGCTGTACTACGGTCTTATGTGTTCGGCCTCCGTTATCCAGGATTCACCTGCCGGAACACCCGGTTCTTTTGGCCTCATGGGCAAAGGGAACATGGTATGGTATCCCGGCGTTCTGTCTTCTTCACTGTCAGGAAACCTGACGTATACAACAAAAAGTTTCAGCACCTTTGCCGCAGGTGGGCCAAGTCAGGACGGCTCACTGCCATGGAGTAACGTTGTTGATGCCCAGTTTGGCGCATCATGCAAGCCGGTTTCTGTGGCACTGGTTTCTCTGACTGCTGACATTATTGCTGCCGGCGACAATGACAGTGCACTCTCATTACACTCATTCCAGTGGAAACTTTCGGGTAATATCCAGGTTGTAAGCGACTTTGCCCTTACCGTATCTGCCGGTGAAATTGTTCCGCTGAGCAAAAGCACCAGTCCGTATCTGAACGGTTCATTTGGTGCCACGTTGGCCTTCTAAGGAGGATACTAGAATGAAAATGTCGAAAAAACTGATGGCCCTGCTGTTTTGTCTGTGTTGTACGGCAAGCCTTTTTGCCCTTGAAGGGGTGGTACTTTCAGTTGAAGGAAAAGTAGAAATCCAGGATGGAGACAGTTGGATTCCGCTGGAAGAAGATGACATTGTTGATGCCGGTGCTGTAATTTCTACCGGTTTCAAATCTGAATGTGTCATTGCTCTTGATGAAACAACCCTGACGGTAAAGGCATTAACCCGTCTGACGCTGGAACAGCTGTTTGAACAGGACGGAAACAAGGCATCTACCATGTACCTTGATGCCGGTTCCATCAGTGCCAGCGTACGTTCAGAAGAAGATAAAAAGGTTGCCTTTAAGGTAAAGACACCGGCCGTAACTGCATCGGTACGTGGTACTGATGGTGACGTGTACATTAACCGTGTAGAAGGCCGCAGCGGTAAATGGCTGCTGACTGCTCCGGAACCAAAGATGTCAAAGGAACTGATCAAACTGCTGGCCGATGAGGCAAAAGCCATTCTGAAAGCTGAACGGAAAGCAAAGGAAGAAGCTCTGGCAGTGGCAGAAACTCCTGCTGCAGAAGACGCAGGTTCTGCGGAAGTTCCTGAAGTATCTGAAGCATCAGAAGCAACAACTGAAACTGCTGAAGAGCCGGAATCCCCGGTTGCAGTTCCGGAAGAACAGGTGAGCCAGGAAGTTCCTGCAGCCACAGAAGTCCCCGCTGTTACGGATACTGAAGAACTCTTTTCATCACTGGAGATTGCCGGAGGTGTTCTGGTTCACGAAGGTGAAACATCTACCGTTGCAACAACAGCCGGCGGTACTTTTGCCCTGAATACTCCGCAGCAGACTGCAGTAGAAGCTGCTACTTCCCTTGGTTCTTCTACTACTACCCCAAGTACAACAGAATCTGTTGCTGCATCTGTTCCACAGGCTCCTGTCCAGGCAGCTGCTCCTGCTGAAACACGGAAAGCCACTGGTTCCATCAGAGTGACCATCAACTGGGCAGACTGAAAGCATACGATAACTACAGGAGGTGCTGTATATGGAATTATCTGAAGTATGTCAGAAGATTTTTGACATTGCGTTACCCTACGCCGATGCGTCAGAATCTCCTGTCGCTGGTATTACGCTGGGTAAGACCGCTTCCTGTCCCTATACAGATGCCGAACTCTGTGCAGCCTTTAAGAAAATCTGCTGGGATACAGCCCTTGCCAGTGCCGATCTTCAGTGTATCCCCCAGGACGGCAGCTTCTGCCTGAAAGTTCTGGGGCTGGAACTCTTTGAAGAAGAAGAT
>JAKSTT010000017.1 GCA_024413635.1 Treponemataceae bacterium
TTTACCTTGTAGTACAGTGGGTAATCATGATTGTTTCTACACGCGGACGCTACGCACTTCGAGTAATGATTGACCTGGCAGAACACCAGCAGGATGGATATATTCCCCTGAAGGAAATTGCGGAACGGCAGGAAATCAGCCAGAAATACATCGAGGCCATTATGACCCTGCTTTCAAAGGCTGGGATGGTTGATGCCATGCACGGAAAAGGCGGCGGCTACCGGCTGAACCGGTCACCGGCAGAATATAAGGTCAGGGAACTGCTTGAATTAACGGAAGGATCCCTTGCACCCGTTGCCTGTCTGGAATGTGATGCAGAAAAGTGTCCCAGGGAAGAAAACTGCCGGACCCTTCCGCTGTGGAAAGAGTTGAACAACCGCATTACCGGATACCTGGAAACCGTTTCACTGGCAGATTTGGCCCGGTTATAGTATATTCATTGCTGATGAGTGAAACTAAAGCAATTATAAATGATATGACTCAGGGCAATCTGTTCAAAAAGATGATTACCTTTGCCCTTCCCGTTATGTTTGCCAACGCATTACAGCTGTGTTACATGATGATCGATATGGTCATCGTAGGGACCTTTGTCGGCAGTGCCGGACTTTCTGCCATTACCATCGGCAGCCAGGTGTTCAACCTGATGACCACCCTGGCCATGGGCTTTTCTGTTGGCGGTCAGGTTTATATCAGTCAGCTGATTGGTGCAAAAGAATATTCACGTCTGAACCACACCATCGGAACCATATTCTCGCTGGTTGGCATTATGGGTCTGTTGATGAGCCTGGTAGGATTCCTCTTCTCAGAACCCATCCTGAACCTGATGAATACACCGGCAGAAAGTTTTGCCATGGCAAAATCCTACATGATGGTCTGCAGTGGCGGCGTTCTCTTTACCTATGGGTACAACATGGTTTCTGCCATCCTCCGCGGTATGGGTGATTCAAAACGCCCGTTGACCTTCATCCTTATTTCTACAGCAGTAAACCTGACCGGTGACCTGCTGCTGGTTGGCTATTTCAAACTGGGGGCCGCCGGTGCAGCATGGGCCACCATCCTGGGCCAGGCAGTCAGTTTCATCATCGCCCTCATATTCCTGATACGTCACAAAGAAGCATTCCATTTTGACTTTAAGCGGAACAGTTTTATTCCGGAGAATACTACGGCAGTTCAGCTGATGAAACTGAGCATTCCCTTTGCCCTGCAGAACAGCAGTATCGACATCAGCATGATGTTTGTATCTGCACTGGTCAACACCTTTGGTGTTGTAGCTTCTGCAACATTCGGTGTCGGTTCACGATTACAGAGCCTCAGTTTTGTCATGTCAGGAGCCATCGGCTCCTTTGTCAGCAGCATGGTCGGACAGAACATTGCCGCAAAAAAACTGGACCGGGTTAACAAAGGAATACACCTGGGACTTACCTGTACCATCGGTTTCTGGGCAATTCTTCTGACACTGTTCCTGACATTCCCGGAAGCCTGCTTCAGACTTTTCGTCAATGATCCGGAAGTTCTTGCCATGGCCCCCATGTTCATGAGCTGCATTGCCGTTGGGGCTCCTGCCCTGGCATTCATGTCACCATACAATGGATTTATCCAGGGCATCGGCAACTCAAAGATGTCACTGTTCTTTTCGCTTCTTGACGGATTTGTTGCCCGCATTACCCTCAGCTACCTGATTGGTATTGTAGCAGGACTGGGGCTGAAAGGATTCTTCCTGGGATACTTTATTGCACCGTACTTTACCACCGTACCGGCAATGATTTATTACTACAGCGGAATCTGGAAGAAACGCACGTTACTTGCGTAGTTGCAGGGCTTCGGTAAAAGCCAGGATATCCCGACGGTAGATGAGGCGGGATACCGGATTCTGAGGATTCTGCAGGATTTTCAGGGCTTCGTCCGCAGTCAGCTCCACAACCCCTTCAAACAGGGTCTTTTCAAGATCTGTCCAGCCGGTTTCACCGCGAACGGTTGTATCAACTTCTGCGGCAAAAAAGTGGGAGTGGGTTTCGCGGTGAATCAGGTTATAAAAGTCGGTTATTTCGCCAAGAGGGCGTGCAGAAACAACGGTATAGCCTGATTCTTCCAGAACTTCACGGGCAAGGGCGGTTTCCAGGTCTTCTCCTTCTTCCACCCCACCACCGATAGTTTCAATGTGGTTGCGCTCTCCAAAAAGGTCTGCGCCCTTAACCTTCACAAAAAGGTACGTATCATTCTGGGTATGGAGAATGGCCCGCACGGTATGGCGGACGTGATCAATATAGGTCTTTTCGTATTCGTTATCTTCAAAATACCCGTTGAGCAAAATATCCTCCCCCCGCAGTAAGCGAGCACCGCAGTCATAGCCGCAATTACGTCTATTAGGATGGTGCGATCAAGTGAGCAACGCAGTCATAGCCGCAAAGCATGTAAATTAGGATGGTGCGATTTGCGGCTAGGACAAGGCGCGAGCAAGTGAGCAGCGCAGGCGGCCTTGCTGGCCGTTGAGCACGCGCAACGAGTGAGCAACGCAGTCATAGCCGCTAAGCGCGCCATCCTATAGGTTGCGGCCGTAGATAATGGAAAGTTCCCGCAACCACTTCGCCTTCTCACTGCTGAACATATCGGCGGACATGCGCCACTGCCAGTTGGTGCCGGAAGTACTGGGCATGTTCATGCGGCCTTCTGAGCCGATGCCGAATATGTCCTGAAGGGGAACGACGGTAAAGGCTGCGGTGGAGGCCATGGCAGCACGGATCAGAAGAGGACAGAGATCCTCATCTTTTACGTCTTTTGTATTGATGCCGCCTGAGACATAGCGGCGGACAACGTCACGCTCTGCTTCTGAGGCATTGTGTATCCAGCCGGCAAGGGTGTCGTTGTCGTGGGTACCGGTGTAGCAGACACAGTGAGTGCCGTACATGTGCGGCAGGAACGGATTGGTAAATCCGCCTTTTCCGGCTTCGTTGGCATCAAAGGCAAATTGCAGAACCTTCATGCCGGGAAGCGCAAAGTCATCACGGAGGGCTTCTACACCTTCGGTGATGACACCAAGGTCTTCTGCAATAATCGGGATATCACCCAGGGATTTCTTGATGGCTTTGAAAAGTTTGTGGGCAGGACCGGGAATCCATGCGCCGTTGATGGCAGTTTCTTCGCCGGCGGGTACCCGCCAGTAGGCTTCAAAGCCGCGGAAATGGTCTACACGGACGTAATCTACCAGCTTTATGAGATGAGCGATGCGGTTAATCCACCATTTGTAGCCGGCTTTTTCCATGGCATCCCAATCATAGAGCGGATTGCCCCACAGCTGTCCGGTAGCACTGAAGTAATCCGGTGGAACCCCGGCAACAGCAGTGGCACGGCCATTCTCATCAAGCTGGAACAGGTTCTGGTTTGACCAGACATCGGCAGAGTCCGGAGCAACAAAGATCGGAATATCACCGATGATGGATACTCCATGTTCATTGGCATATGCTTTCAGACTGCGCCACTGGGTAAAAAAGAAGTACTGGATGATACACCAGAGTTCAGCGTCTTTCCGGTGAGCCTTATTCCAGGCTTTTACGGCAGCTGCATCATGAACGGCAAGATCATGGGGCCAGTAGTTTGACCACATGGCGCCAAAGCGGTCTTCTTCCTGCGCCTTTGCATCATAGAATTCCTTGATGCTCATGAATGTGGCGTAATCGGAGAGCCACAGTTTTTCTTCCTTCTTGAATACTTCATACTGCTGCCGTTCTTCTGCTGAAACTTCGTCCATAAACGTACGGGCAGCTTTTTTCAGCAGTGGCATTTTCCAGTACACAACACTGCCAAAATCGATGGGACCGGAGGTAGAAATCCATTCAGGACACTGGATGTCATCTGCACTGAGCCAGCCTTCCTGTACCAGCATATCAAGATCAATAATCAACGGATTACCGGCAAAGGTAGAAAAGGAAGCATAGGGGCTGTCGCCATAGCCGGTTGGTCCGATGGGCAGAATCTGCCATAAACTCTGTTTTGCTTCTACCAGAAAATCTACAAAACGATACGCCTGTTTACCAATGGTTCCAATACCGGCTGTTTCCGGCAATGATGTAGGATGCAGAAGAATACCGCTGGAACGCTGCAGATTCATATATATACCTCTAAAAAATGTTATATCCAGATTGGTAAATCGATTTAGTAAACCGCTTTACTATTTCATAGTATCATCTATTTTGCTTTTACGCAAACTATTCTCGCAAAAAAAAGGGGCTCTGTCCATCTTTTCCGGACAGAGCCCTTTTTTGTATCAGGATGATACAGAAGTGGCGTTATTTCTCTGAAATAAGCAGGGTTTTAGAATCCAGCTTCAGAGTTGTAGTAGAAGCGGCACTGTGGGCTTTCAGCACTTTCAGTACCAGAGCTTTTCCGTCCTGAGCCAGGGCAACAACGTTTTCAATAGAATCTGCGATGTCACCAAATACGGCTTTCAGGTCTTCTGATTCTGCATTGTAGCTGAACCACATGCAGATACCGGCTTCTTTTCCGTATGCTTTCAGGGAATCCAGATCTGCTTTTGTTACGGCTGACATATCAAGTCCGTCAACGATTACACAGGCTGGTGCAAAACCACCGGCAGCCAGAGCTTTCAGGGTATTGATAAGGTTTTCTGCCTTAACGTAATCCTGGTTAAAGTTCAGGTTAATGCGTTTGCGCATCAGTTCATCTTTAACATCTGCAGCTTCTGCCAGGTTCTTTTTCTTTGACAGTTCATCAAAGATGTCGTTGTACCAGGTAATTACATAGTCACTCTGCTGGTTGAAAGAAACGTGGATAACAACTTTGTCCTGCAGCAGCATATCAAGACCAAGTTGAACGAGTACTGAAGTTTTTCCCAGACCCTTGCGAGAGGTAATGACACCGATTTCTCCGGCTTTCAGACCACCGTCAAGAGATTTTTCAAAAACGCGTACTGGGCTGCGTTCAATAAATTCCTGTTTAACCATAGTATTTAACTCCTTTATGATGAAAATATACTAATGTAAGGAGCAGCCGCATAGAATTTTCCGTCTGTTCCATGTGCCTTGCTCTAGGTTCATTATCTCACGCAATGGTAAATCGTGCCACAAAATAAAAAAAAACCAGCACAACATAATGTTTGTGCTGGTTTTATTAATTATTTTCGCAATTTTTTACTAACTCCGGGAAGAGTCAGTCTGCATGCCGGTTATTTACCTGCAGCTTCCTTGCGTTTTCTTTCCTGGTATTCAGCAATCAGCTGTTCTGATACTGAGTTAGGAACTTTACCGTATTTTTCAAATTCCATAGAGAATTCAGCTTTACCCTGGGTGTTAGAACGCAGCAGAGTAGAGAAACCGAACATTTCGCTCAGTGGAACTTCAGCATCTACGCGGCAGAAGTTACCTTCATCGGTAGATGATACGATAACACCACGGCGCTGGTTGATCAGACCGAAAATGTTACCCTGGAATTCGGTAGGACCTTCGATAGATACCTTCATGATAGGTTCCATAATACATGGCTTTGCTTTTTCGTAAGCTTCACGGAAAGCACCCATAGATGCAACCTGGAATGCGATATCTGAAGAGTCTACTGGGTGGAACTGACCATCATTGATGGTACATTTAACACCTACAACAGGGAATCCGATCAGAGAACCTTTTTCCATTGATTTCTTGAAACCTTTGTCACAAGAAGGAATGTATTCGTTAGGAATAGCACCACCCTTGATGTTGTCTACGAATTCGTAGTCTTTATCAGCGATTGGTTCCATGAAACCTGCTACACGACCATACTGACCGGAACCACCAGTCTGTTTTTTATGGGTGTAGTTGAAGTCTGCATGCTGGGTAATGGTTTCGCGGTATGCTACCTGTGGTGCACCGGTTTCAACTTCACAGTTGTATTCGCGGCGCATACGTTCTACGTAAACGTCCAGGTGGAGCTCACCCATACCTTTAATAATGGTTTCGTTAGATTCTGGATCTACGTAAGTCTGGAAGGTTGGGTCTTCTTTGGTGAAGCGGTTCAGAGCTTTAGCCATCTGGTCTGCAGATTTCTTGTCTTTTGGTTTGATAGACAGAGAAATTACAGGGTTAGGAACGAACATAGAAGTCATTGCATAGTTCAGTCCACCAGAACAGAAAGTATCACCAGAAGCACAGTCAACACCGAACAGTGCAACGATATCTCCAGGTACACCTTCGTTAATATCTTCCATTGCAGCAGAGTTCATACGAACCAGACGTCCAACCTTGAACTTTTTGCGTGCACGGGTGTTATAGAGTTCTTCACCCTTCTTGATACAACCCTGGTAAACACGTACGTAAGTCAGCTGACCGTACTGTCCGTCTTCCAGTTTGAAGCCCAGAGCTACAGTTGGGTGTTTTTCATCAGAAGAAAGTTCAACAGGAGCTTCGTTGTTGTCCAGGTCAAGAGCGATGTTCTTAACTTCAGTTGGGTCAGGGAGGTATTTAACAACACCATCCAGCAGAGGCTGGATACCCTTGTTTTTGTATGCAGAACCACAGAATACAGGAACGAACTGTTCAGCCAGGGTACCCTTACGGATAGCAGCTTCGATCATTTCCTGTGAAGGTTCACCTTCCAGCATTGCTTCCATCAGTTCATCAGAGAACATTGATGCAGCGTCCAGCAGTTCTTCGCGGTACTGGTTAGCCTGATCAACCAGGTGAGCAGGAATTTCAGCATAACGCATTTCGGTACCTGAATCGCCTTCAAAGTAGATGGCTTTCATGGTAATCAGGTCAACAACACCTTCCAGTTTGTCTTCCAGACCGATCGGGATTTCCATCATGTGTGAGTTCAGACCCAGTTTTTCACGGAGCTGGTTACATACACGGAATGGGTTTGCACCGGTACGGTCACATTTGTTTACGAATGCAATGCGAGGTACGTGATAGCGTTTGAGCTGACGGTCTACAGTGATTGACTGTGACTGTACACCACCTACTGAACAGAGAACGAGGATTGCACCGTCAAGTACGCGGAGTGAGCGTTCTACTTCTACAGTAAAGTCTACGTGTCCGGGAGTGTCGATTACGTTGAAGGTGTAATCTTTCCACTGAACCTGGGTTGATGCTGATGCAATGGTAATACCACGTTCACGTTCCAGTTCCATGTTATCCATTACTGCACCAACACCGTCTTTACCACGAACTTCGTGGATGGCGTGGATTTTGTCACAATAGAAAAGAATGCGTTCTGACAGGGTAGTCTTACCAGAGTCAATGTGGGCGCTGATACCGATATTACGCATTTTGCTGATATCGAAGCTCATATTGTTTGTACCTCTCAAATATGGTTTATTTGCAAAAAAATGCAATGTTTGCAAAATTTTCAGTAGTGTGCACTATACAGTAAAGAACGATATGTTGCAATAGGATGAAGAAATCATACCGGTGTAACAGTAATCTGCTGCCGTTTTCCCCGTACATATGCGGTAAATTCAACCTTCTGCCAGCCCTTTGGTAAGTGTGGATGTACTGAAACCTGCCCGTCATCCGATACGGTAAAACCGCAGAAGCCCTGCACTACACTCATCCAGGCACCACCGCTGGAAGCCGGATGGGTACCGCCGATGTATATGGTACCTGCCCACTGCTTACTGTTACCGCTCAAGTCTGTTTCAGCCGTTTTCCGGAAGAAGGGATAGGCCCAGTCCGAGCGGCCGATGCGGCAGGCCAGCAGCGCGTACATACAGGCACTGAGACTGGAACCGTGTTCCGTACGCGGTTCGTAGAACTCAAAGTTAGCCAGAGCCACCTGGTCATCGTACTGATCCTGCAGCATATTGATGAGGGTAACCACATCAGCCTGCTTGATGATGCGGGTTTCGGAAGCAACACCGTGGGTACCGCCCCAGTATTCCTGCGGATGCAGAAGCCGGCTGCGTACCGTAGCCAGAGAACAGTCCTCTTTTTCAAAATAGCCGTCAAACTGCTGGATAACGCCGTCCGGACCGGGCTGCGGCACATAGAGTTTTGCAGCAATATCCTGAAGCAGTGCATACTCCTTAAGAATGGAAGTATCATGAATTGCCTGGTCCAGGCTGACACCACCATGAGTCTCCCACTGTCTGATGTAATCCACAGCCTGCTGCACGGTAAACAAAGCCATGGCATTGGTATAGGCGTTGTTATCAACCCGCTCATGGTATTCATCAGGGCCAATGACATCATGCAGTTCATACCGCTTTTTGCCCGGAATATATACCACACGGCTGGCGTAAAAACGGGCACACTCAAATATGACCTGATAACCGCCCTGTTCCAGCAGCGTCATGTCACCGGTGATTCTGGTGTACTGTTCCAGGGCATAGACAACCGCTGCAGAAATATGTATCTGCTTGTCCCGGAAGTAGGTCTTTACCGGACGGCCCGTAAACACATCAGTAACATTGTAATCAGAACAGGCATCGCCGTTTTCCTGGCTTTCCCAGGGGTAGAAGGCACCGCTGTATCCATACTGCCGTGCTTTTGCCAGTGCCAGCGGCAGTGTGTGTATGCGGTACAGCAGAAAGTTCTTTACCAGTTCCGGATTGGTATAGAGAAAATAAGGCTGGATGAATATTTCAGTATCCCAGAAGATTGCCCCTTTATAGGTCTGCCCTGAAAGACCCCGGGCAGGAATACTCAATCCGGTATTGTCACGGCCGGCGATGACCTGCAGGTGATACAGACTGTACCGTAACGCTTTCTGCGCCTCCGGATCACCGGTAATAACAACATCCCCATCCAGCCAGATACGGTCCCAAAAATCGGTTTGTTCTGCCAGAAGGGCTTCAAAACCGGTCTGTGCTGCAGCCTGAACCATTGCGGATGCACGGGCTGCCAGCTGCTCTCCGGTCATTGTACGGTTTGTCTGCTCTACGGACACTGCCCCGTATACCGTAAACCTGCAGGGAGAATCCGGGCCCACCGTGACAGACACGGCGTCAGCCAGAGAAGAACAATGGGCCGCAGCAAAAGGAATGCCGCATTCAAGGCTGTGTCCCGTAAGGATTGAAACACCAGCAGCATCGGCACTGCGCTTATCAAGGGCAAAATGGGGACCGTTAATGTCATAGACATCAGCATCAATGCTGCAGTCAATGTCTACCATCGTAGGGGCTGTGGCACTGACCGTATACTCAAGGCACAGCAGTTCCTTACGCTGCATGCTGACAAACCGCCGGGATTCTACCGTTACAGCTCCCGTACCGCAGTTCCAGGTTGTCCGGCGGCTGTATACGCCGTTTCTGAAGTCAAGGGAACAGCTGTGCCGTACCAGCGACTGATGACGCAGGTTGAGAACCGTACCGCCGGCAGTGCAGACTACCCGGAGGGGATCCGGAAAGTTTACCGGTTCCCGCCAGCCACTGCCCTGCTGGTCATAAATGCCGTTGATGATGATGGCCGGCATATCCTGTTTTTCTGCTTCTTCGGTTGTACCGCGGTACCCCATGTAGCCGTTACCGGTCATGAGCCGGTTACCGTCTGTCAAAATATCCTGGGCACTATAGCCGGTGTTTGTGAAAGTCCATTCAGAAGAAGTCATTTCCGGCCTCCCTGCGGTACGGTTACCGGACTTTCATCCAGCACAAAGTGGCTGCCATACAGGGACAACTCCAGGGAACCGGTACCTTCACGGCGTGTTACGGTAACCGTTTCTTTTGTTACGGTAACCTGTACTCCAACACCGGCAAATACCAGACTGAACCGGTATGATTTCCAGCCATCAGGAATGACGGGAGCCAGAGACAGGGTTTGGCAGCAGGTGTTCTGAGGTTCACAACTGACACCGCCAAAGCCAAGGACAATGTTGGTCCAGGTCATGGCAATACTGGTAATATGCAAGCCTTCTGAGGTATTGCGGTTATAGTTATCCAGGTCCAGCCGGGTGGCAAATCCAAAGAAGCGTTCAGCATCGTTCATGTCACCAAGGCGGCAGGCCAGGGCTGAATGAACGGCCGGAGAAAGCGAAGACTCATGGATGGTGCGGCTTTCATAATAGCGGTAGTTTGCTTCCAGCTGATTTTTTGTAAAAAGGGAGGGATACAGGTACATGGCCATAAGCACATCAGGCTGCTTTACCATATCAGTACGGTAAATGCGGTCATAGGACCAGTTACTGTACAGCGGAAAATCCGTTACCGGGATTTCATTGACGTTGATGTGGGGCAGGCCGAAATACCCTTCCTGCTGCTCAAACAGTTCCGTTGCCGGATCATAGAGCAGAATCATTTTATCGGAGGCCCGCTGCAGTTCACCGGCTTCGTCAGCAGAAAAACCGGTAGCCTGCACCACAGCGTCGTAACGGTCAGGAGCAGTCTGCTTCATCTGTTCCAGCGTCTGCAATGTATAGTTAAAAGTCTTCTGCACCATGAAGTTGGTATAGAAGTTGTTGTTCTCCATCATGTGGAATTCATCCGGTCCCATGACACCATACAGGCCAAATCCCGTATGGTCCTGATTCCAGGATCCACGGCTGTACAGACAGCGGGAACACTCAATAAGCATTTCAATGCCGTGGCCAAAAAGGAATGACCTGTCTCCGCTGTAGGTGTAGTACTGGGCTATGGCATAGGCCACGGCACTGGTAGGCTGAAACTGCAGGCTGGCATGCTGCCACAGGTTACAGCCTTCTTCCCCGTTAAGGGTGGCAATGGGATAGCAGGCACCGCGGCAGTCCAGCATACGGGCCCGTTCCTTTGCCTGGGGCAACGTGGTATAGCGGTATTCCAGCAGGTTCTTTGCAGCCTGCATGTTTGAAAACAGATAGAATGGAAAGCAGCAGGTTTCTGTATCCCAGAACGCATGGCCGTTGTAGGCTTCGCCCGTCAGGCCTTTTGCCCCGATGTTATTACGGCCGTCTACTCCGCTATAGGTCTGCTGCATCTGGAAAATACAGAACCGTATTCCCTGCTGCTGCACCGGATCGCCTTCCAGCTCTATGTCAGAGCGGGACCAGACACCATCCCAGTACACTTTCTGCCGGGCAAGGGCTGCAGCAAAAGTATCGGATGATAACGTTGCATCCTCAGAGCCATGGCTGTTGCTGACCTGTTTTTCTATCACCAGACGCTGCCCCGGCTGCAGCACGGCATGGACCGTGTGGCCTACCCGCTTTTCTTCAGAAAATGGAATAACGGCAGCGGTAGTTTCACCCGGGGCGGAAACCGATATCCGGCTTTTTGACGTTACCGTCTGCCGGCTGATTGAGGTTACGGCAGCAATGCCGGCCGTTGCCGGTTCTGCTTCACTATGCCGGTCCGTTACCGTCCAGAACTGTGCCTTACGGGTGGTTTGCCATACATCAAAATCAAGACCGCAGGAAAGCGTTACCTGGGACTCCGCTCCAGATCCGGCATACGCTACCGTAATCCGCTGCCAGCCAAGACGGACATCAGACCGGTCAAGAAACCGCTCAAAAGAGAGGTTGAACGTTCTACCTTCAGATAAAACAACAGAATAGCATCTGCGGAATAACCCGGTACGAAGATCCAGCTCCCTGACAGAATCAGTGACCGAATCGCTCATGGAAATCTGTTTTCCATCTATTTCTATCTGCGTCCACAACCAGTTTACGCTGTTCACCATGAAATGGGTTTTATCTACGATTCCCTTGTAGGGTGGTTCAGCTGTCTTTGCATAATCATATATACCGTTAAAGTACACGCCCAAAAGGCATTCCGCCCCCAACACGCCTTCCTCGGCATAGCCGCGCACCCCCTGATATTCATTGGCCAGGGAAAAAAGGCTTTCTGCCACCTGGTTTTTGTCGGCGTGCCATCCCTTCTCCCGGATAATCCAGGGATCAGTTTCTATAAACATATCTGCCTGCTTGGCCATTGGTTACCCCTTGATTCCTGACTGAATGGTTACCTGCGTAATCTGCTTCTGGAAAATGATGAAGAGTACGATAGGTGGAATGATTGCAAACACAATGGAGCGGAGCATTTCAACATCATTGATTTTTGCACCGCGCATCAGGCTGAACAGTTTTACCATAACGGTTTCAAGTTTTGTGTTCTGCAGCAGCAGGAACGGCAGCAGGAAGTCTGACCAGCTGGCAGTTACCGCATACAGAATGACAACCATGACAACTGATTTACTTAAGGGAACAGCAATCTGCATGAACACCCGCATATCAGTGGCACCGTCAATCTTTGCAGCTTCTATAAGGGAATTGGGCAGACTGTCAAAAAAGTTTCTGAACAGGACAACGTAGAAGGCATTGGCGCCCATGGCCAGCCACAGGGGTACAAAACTGCCTGTAAGGTGCAGGCGGGCAATGCGCATGAAAAGGGGCACGATGCTCATGGTAGACGGGATAAGAAGTCCCCACATGACCAGAGCTTCAAAAACCTTGTGACCGGCAGGTTTCATGCGGCTTAAAACATAGCCGAAAAGCCCGTTGAAAAGGACTGCACAAATGCAGCTGCCTGCCACACTGATACCGCTGTTGACGTAATATCTGCTGAATTTCAGGCTGCGCCAGGTTTCAAGAAAGGATGAAATCTGGTACTGCTGGGGCAGAATGGTGGTCTCCTTTACGAACTCCTTTAAGGTTTTGAAACTGGAGAGGACAACCCAGACCAGCGGAAAAAAGCAGACTACCAGGAACACCAGGGAAATGGCGTAAATCAGGTAGTACATAAGGCGGACATCAAGTTTCCGCATGTCAAAGGCACGGATAACGCCGGTATATTCTTCTTTTTTTGCCATGAAAGTCTCCTTGGGAATCAGGCATCGCTGCGGCGGGTAAGCCGGTTGTTGAACCAGGTGAGTACCATAAGAATCAGACAGATGATGACTGATACGGCGCTGGCTTTTGGATAGTTGTAGCGTTCAAAGGCATAGCGGTACATAAGCTGCATGAGCGAAATGGAAGCGTTGTTGGGACCGCCATTGGTCATAACCAGTGGTTCATAGAGAATCTGGAATACGCTGATGATCTGCAGGACCAGCAGGGTGCGGGCCAGATTGTAAATGCAGGGAATGGTGATGTAGCGGATACGCTTCCAGATGCCGGCACCGTCGATGATGGCGGCTTCATACAGTTCAGGATCGATACCCTGAAGGCCTGCAATGTACAGCAGTGCAGTAGATCCGGCACCTTTCCAGGTAAGGGCAATGACGATAAGCGGCTTGGTCAGTTTTGGGTTTGTCAGCCATGCACTGGCAGGAAGTCCCATTTTTGCAAGCAGGATATTCAGGATGCCGGTAGGACCGGGTCTGAAGATAAAGCCGAACATGAGGACCATGGCCATGCCGGGAACGATATTAGGCAGATAGATACCTACCTTAAACAGAGATTTACCTCTGCGGATTTCACTGATGAAGAGGGCCAGGAGAATCGGTACGAGAAAACCGATGACCAGGGACCAGAGGGTATACGAAAAGGTATTGCGTAATGCGGGAATAAAGTCGGGTTCGATAAAGACATCAAGATAGTTCTTGAATCCCACGAACTTCTGAAGGGTAAATCCACGTGCCGAGAACAGAGAAATACGCACGCTTTCTACCAGAGGGACCCATACAAAAAAGCTGAAAAGAATGATACTGGGAAGCATCATCAGGTAGCCGGGTCCGTTTTTTGTCATAAAAGTATGTACTCTACTTTTTTTCTTTTCCATGATTTTCTTCCTCATTGAGGCACCGCCGGGTTGATGGCGGCAGGCTGGGGACATAAAAAAATGGAGCCACCGTCGGAAAGTTGATTTCCCCTGCACTATCAGGCAGCTCCATTTTTTCATATACGATGGTCAGCGGTGCAATGCGCTGACCGGTGACAATCAGTTGGCGTCGCGGTCCAGGATTCTCTGGAAGTTAACCTGAGCCTGATCCAGCAGTGCCTGGACATCAGCGTTCTTGTCGGTAAGAACAGCCTGCATAACTTTGGTCAGCTCTGCGTACAGGTCCTGGGCACACATTGGTTCTTCAGGTTTTACGTTACCGGCAACCAGTACCTGGTCGTAGTACGCCTGGTACAGACGCATATCTACGTTGCGGTATGGATCTTCTGCCTTTTTGCGGGCAACTTCCAGTTCTTCTGAAGACCAGGCCGGGAATGGTGAAATTACAGGAATTCCTTCGTTCATGCGGTTTGCAGCATCTGCGGCAAGACCAGCAATGGCAGCATCAGTTACTTCAGGTGATTTACCCATGATTTCAAGGTATTTCAGACAGGCTGCAACCTGTTCAGAAGTTGCATCCGGGCTGAACATGTATGGAGTACCACCCATCAGTGAGTACTGGCCTTTTGGACCTGCTGGCAGCGGAGCCAGAGAAAGGCTGGTTACCGGCAGACCGTTAACCTGGGTCGGCTGGTTTACAGCGTCCTGGGCAGCAATGTACATGGCAGCAGTGCCGGTACCGATGGCGCGGAAACCGGTTCCCCAGTCTTCGTTGGTTGGGTCAGCGGTAAGAACGTCATACTTCCATTTCAGGTCTTTTACGTACTGCATGGCAGCAACTACTTCTGGAGTATTAACCTGAGCTACCCATTTACCGTTTTTCTGAACTTCAAATACAGCACCAAAGTCCCATGCAATGTTGGTAAAGTGCCAGCCACCGGCATTGTCTTTTGCCAGCAGACAAAGACCTGCGCTACCGGTTTTGTCTTTGATGATTTTTGCGGTTTCAGCCAGTTCGGTCCAGGTTTTTGGATATACAGGGAGTCCTTCTGCATCTACAAGGCCTGCTTCTTCAAACAGTTCTACGTTAAGCATCAAGCCAAGAGCATATGCATCGCGTGGAACACCATAAATTTTTCCGTCTTTTGACAGCAGTTCCAGAACGCCGGGGTTCATTTTTTCATCCCAGCCCAGAGCCTTAACTTCTTTGGTAATGTCTTTTGCAAACCCCTGACTGATGATTTTCTGTGGTTCGGTAAACCAGGTATCATAGATGGTAGGGAGCTGTCCACTCTGTGCCAGTGGAACAAAGGTGTCGGTTGCATATTTGTAATATGCAGGAACAACGGTGATACCAGGATACACTTCATTAAAGGTTTTTACATAGCCTTCATGCAGTGCAATATCACCGGTCAGGGTATCTTCCGGCCAGATACCTAACTTAATGGAAGAATCTTTTGCAGCATCTTTCTTTCCACCTGCAAAGCCCAGTGCACATACACACAGCAGTGCACACAGTACAGTTACCAACTTTTTCATACTTTCTCCTTTTTGCCTTACGGCGTATGACTTGGTGTTAATATCTACAACCAGGATTCTCCGCTGTCATGCGAACCATCCTTGTATTGTATCCGTTTGTTTCCCGCACCCTAGAGTGTCAGGTTTCGTTTTGGTGTTTTTATTTCGGTTCCTGGTACAGTTCAATTTCTGCAGCCTGCCCTGCCGTGGCGCCCGTATTTGCCGTGAACGTAAACCGTACATAACGGGCAGCCGCGTGCAGTGGCAATACCACCGTATTCTGGTTTTCTGCCGGATCAAACTGATAACTGGTTTCCGGAATAATGATGGTCCAGTTTTCGTTATCGGTGCTTGTTTCAACTGCAAGGGTCTGGGAACGTGGGCCCCACACGGCCTTGGGATTCAGTTTTACGACTGCCACATCAAGGTTCTTTTCTGAAACCAGATCCAGCGTTACGGAACACGGCCAGGCACCGGCGGCACCTTCCCAATAGGTGGTAACATCACCGTCGCAGGCTTTTCTGCCGGTAAAGTCATAGATATGACTGGTGACGATAACCGGAGCTCCCAGGGCCACATTGGTCCGGCCGCCGTTGTCAAAGAACGGTTTTTCTGTACCGCCGCTGGTGGGAGTACGGAGCATGGGGCGGACAGCGAAATCAACGGTGATTTTGCCGGCACGGATGGCACTGCGGTAAGCTGCAGCATCACCTGCCAGCAGGGCGTCCATGGCAGCACGGGCAGCTTCCCGTTTTGCATCATCGGCTGTGCTGTCGGCAAGGATACGGTATACAGCCAGAGGTCCACGGATATCCTGGGCACGCCAGGGGAACGGCTGGTCAGATCCGGCAGCGGCTGCCCCCCGAAGGTTCTGAAGGACAGTCAGTTCGTTATAGCCATGTTCCACCGTCGGCTCGATACAGGTACCCTCTCCGTAATCGTTCCAGGTTGCAATCTGGATAATATCAGCATTGGCAGCTATGGCAGCCTGCAGCGTCAGGTCAAAGGCGCGGCCGTCAGCATAATCCAGATAGCCGTAACTGGTGGCTCCCGTCTGGGCATAAATATCATGGAAGCCGGCAAAGGCTGTTGCCACCAGAAAGTCAGATTCAGACTGGTTCTCATAGAACCGGTTAATCTGTTTTACCAGGTCTTTCGGTGTTTTCTCGCCGTTCATGTTGAACCAGTTGTATTGTCCGTCAGAAAGTTCATTACTGTGGTCTTCAAGGGAGACAAACCAGGGCCGGTTTTCACAGCCGCCAAAGATTTCATCCCACTGCTTCTGCTGAAAGAAATACTGGGGGCCAAAGCACAGTACCACCGGCCGGCCGTCATGCATTACGTACAACGGATCGTGGAACCATTCGTCTTCCATAAAGTTGAAGACTTCACGGGCAGTAGCGACAGCGTCTTGTTTAGCAATGACGCCGCCCTCAATCATGTGCTTGATGCTCTGGTCTTCATAGCAGATGCAGTAGGAAAGTCCGGCGCGACGGAGCACTTCGATCATGGCCATGGTGTTGGCATGCACTTCTGCATAATCAAGGGCGTTGTGAATGCCGTACCAGTCAAAGATGACGCCATCAATGCCGCATACTTTCATCAGGGCGGCCTGATATTCCAGAACTGCAGTATCACGGCTGTCATAGGGGCCGGTCAGCGGATAGAGATGACTGGCGATATTTGCCTGACCGTTATCAAGAACGGTATAGGGATCAAAGGCAGTTCCGCCCTGATGCCAGTGGAAGCCATAGCCATCAGAGGTATCTGGTGCAGAAAACCAGGGCATATAGTGAACGAGAACTTTTGGCTGATGGCGAGAACGTACGCCCGGGTCAACAGCCAAAAGGGATACAGCTTCGTTGTACATAGTATCGTAATCAATTACTCCTTCAGTTACTGAGGTTTCCACTGCAGATAATCCGGATGCAGATCCGGTTACGCAGGAGGACAGCAGATTCAGACTGACCAGACACAGTATTGTGGCAACGGAAATCCGGGCTGCTTTGTTATTACGCTTCATAGACACCTCCAGGTGGAATTGTTGCTTCTTGTTATAAAAGTTTAACGTTAAACCTTTTGCACACAGAAAGGAAGGAAACTGTTTCTTTCAAAAAGGTTTAACGTTTTACTTTCAATCCTTAAAAAAAGGCCAATCCAGAACTGCTCGATTTTCTGAGGCCTTTATTCATAGGTTTAACGTTAAACGTTATACTTTACTATAGGCCCGCCTTTTTTTTCTGTCAACACTTATTTCTTCGATTTCTGCGAATTTTCGAGGGATGTCGTTCTGCCGGTGAACTTCACGTTTTGGCGGCCGGTTACGTATCCCCGCGGCCACGAAGCTGCCGGCGGATACGTAAATCGCACGTCAGCAGGTCTACTTTCTGCGGGTAGACTTCACTACCGCTGCCGTACGCTTTCCCGCTCTACCAGCGAAATAGGCAGGGTAACGCTTTTTCCGCTGGAATGCTTTTCGATATGATCAATTAACAGACCGGCAGCCAGCGAACCCTTTTCATCGGCATCCTGATGGATGGTGGTCAGCTGAGGCGCCGTTATCTGGCTCAGAAATACATCGTCAAAGCCGATGATTGACTTGTCATCGGGAACCCGCACTCCTTTCTGCTGCAGACCGCTCATAATGCCGGCGGCAAGAACGTCAGCGGTAGCAAATACTGCCGAAACATCGGTACGGTCTGCCAGCTGGCGGCCCAGGGCAATACCGCTGTCGACACTGATATCAGCCGCATATACGTTGGCGTTATCAAAGGGGATTCCAGCTTCTTTCAGGGCATCCCGATACCCGCAATACCGCTGGTAAATTACGCCCTCATCACCGTCAAAGTGGGGTGATACAAAAACCACATTCCGGTGGCCTTTCTGAATAAGATGCTTGGTGGCCATATAGCCGCCCTGATAGTCGTTGATGCCTACTTTCAGGACCGATGTATCATTCAGATAACTGTCCAGAAATACTGCCGGTATGCCGGATTTCTTGATGGCACTGTAAAAAGTATCCTGAAACACACCGGGAATAATCAGACCGTCCAGGTTCCAGTTGCGGAACAGGGACATAAGTTCTTCCGTATTCTGTACGGTACGCATCATCAGGTAATAGCCCCGCGTGCGCACTTCCCGTTCTACACCACCGGATACTGCACTGAAAAACGGGTCAATCATGAAGTTGCCATGGGTCTGCGGAACCAGGTGGTTGATCAGTCCGATGATACGTGATGATTTATTGACCAGAGCACGGGCAGACATATTGGGCGTGTAGTGATAGGCATCCATGATTTTGTTGATGCGCTCTACGGTTTCCGGAGCAACATGGCTGCTTTTTCCATGGATGACGTTACTGACGGTGGTAACACTGACGCCGGCTTCACGGGCTATATCTTTGATGGTGGGCATATATCCAGTATACCAACGTTGAACGTTCAACACAACGACTAATAATACAGGTGCTGTCCCATAAGTCCGGAATGACACTATGAGTTATACTTGCGGGACAACATCTTATTTATTATTTGAACTGTGACAGCCGTTCACCGATACTGTCGATGCTGTCGTTCATTTCATTACTGTAGGTATTCAGCTGCGTCTGGTTATTCTGGATTTCACCGGTATCAGAAGAAATCTCGTTCATGCCTTCACGCATGACAGCCGTTGCCTCCTGCAGGTTCCGCATCTGATCCAGAATCGTCTGGCTTCCGGCTGCCATTTCGGTAGAAGAAGTCCGTACTTCTGCAGTGGCATCATTCAGCGTAGAAAGTGCCTGTACGATCTGTTTTGAACCTTCTTCCTGTTCTTCCATGGCGGCAGAAATCTGCTGTACCAGGGTACTGGTCTGGCCGATTTTTTCCGTTACGCCGGCGTAGGTTTCACGGGATTTTATACTGTCGTTTACAATGCCTCCGATAGACTGCTGAATCTGCTTCAGCTGCAGCCCGATGGTCTTTGACTGGCCGGCAGAGGTTTCTGACAGCTTACGGATTTCATCAGCTACAACGCTGAATCCCCGTCCTGCATCGCCTGCGTGGGCAGCTTCAATGGCAGCATTCATGGCAAGCAGGTTGGTCTGGCTGGCAATGGATGAAATAACCTTATTGGCTTCCTGCAGCATTTTCGACTGCTTTTCAATCTCAATAATCCGGGAATTTACCTTTTCCTGAATGGCAATACCGGCGGTAGATTCACTTTCCAGCTTATCAAAGGACTGTGCCAGATAATCTACCGATTTATTAACGGAATCAATATTGCCAACCATCTCTTCTACGGCACTTGATGCCGTATCAACGCTCTGGGCCTGGGTTGCAATCATACGGCTCAAAGATTCAATGTTGGCAGAAATCTGATTGACTGCCCCGCTGGCTTCACTGACGCTGGCCGACTGGTTTTCGATCGCCTGGGAGAACTGATCAACGCTGGAAACGATTTTTTCCGTTGCTTCAGAGGTATTCTGAATACCGCTGTTCAGTTTGTTCCGGCTGGCAACCAGTTCCTGATTTGATCCTTTTACTGAATCTACCAGTTCCTGCAGGTTGGAAAGGAACTGGTTAAAGCCCACAACCATATCAACAATCAGTTTCATGGTTCCGGATTTCGGATTTTTCATGCGGCGTGAAAGGTCAGCGTCTCCGGCAGCCATGGACTGGATAGCCTGCCGCATGTCTTTCAATGGACGGAGCGCCCGGCTTACCAGAATAATTGTTGCAATGACAAAGGCTACAATTATGAGGGTCAACAGGGAAGTACCGGTACTCAGAAGGAAATCCATAACTCCATAGGGTTTGAAAACAACCAGATTCCAGCCGATTTCACGGAGCGGATACAGTACATAAATGCCATGGCTTGAAGAATACCGGTCAATGGAGTTATTGGTCAGTAATGCCTTCTGCGGCACCTCGGTAAAGAGGTCAGTAATTTTCACCTTGTTCTCAACCAGCGATGGATCCTGGGCAGTAGTAATTTCCAGGTCCTGATTATAGAACATCATCTGGATGCCGGTCCCTTCAAGATCCTTGTACATCTGGGTCGTCAGGGCATCAAGGGGAATTGCGGTACCACAGATACCGATGGGCGTATTATGGTTCCGGACAACAACGTTCAACCACAGATTGGTTGAGTTAAGGTCCGGATTATAGTTGATGTTGAAGTTGAAGATCATGGTCTGGTACATGGTCTTCTGGTACCAGTCGTTTTCAGGCTTGGACACATCTACGTGGTAGGCAAACTTACAGTCCTGGTAAAAATCATGGTCCTCATCATTTACCCAGAATACATTCTTGCCGGAAAGCGTATTCATATACGCAGAGAATTCTGAGAGGGCACGGGATTTCTTTTCCCGGTCCACAGGGTCAAGCATGTATTCCACAATGGATACAGTATTAGCCATCTGGGTTGCCAGTTTTATCTGTGGAGTCAGGCCGTTACTGAATTCAAGCCCCTTGGTCTTTGCCGTCTGCTCAAGCAAGGAACCGTATTTTGATTCAAACGCTCTTTTAGCGCCCCAGTTCAGATACAGAATACAGACAGGAAGCAGAATTACCAAAAGCACAATTGTCTTGATAGCACCGGATACGGCCTTTTTTGCCATAGACACCTCCACCTAATGGTACTTTGGTATTCTGCATAGCGCAAACAGAATGTAACGATTTTCTGTGTTTTCTTACTTCAAGCTGTCAGCATAAATGTCCCAATCGTACCGGTCTGCATAATAAGTCCGGAGCTGGGTAATCATATTAGGCTCAGAATCAGAGTTCCAGGCCCGTCCGTTACGGATAGTGTGCTGGCTGCCATAAATACCCATGATTTTTTCATCTGCCGGAAGCGCATCAAATGCACGGATGAAGTTCTGAACCATGCATGTTTCCCGGTAGGCAAACACATCATACTGTTCTCCTTCATTGTAGAAATTCCAGCCCTGGGTATAGTTTTCAGCAAAGGCATTCCATTCCTCAGAATCCCGGAGCCCCAGAGCATCAAGATATTCGATGTAGGCATCGCCCATGGACCAGTACTGATGGCCCACATCGGTTCCATGGAATACGGTTTCCGGACAGGTTTCCTTGATAGCTTTGTAGAAATCAAGGAACGCAGGAACATGAGTCTGGGTTCCGTCAATGCAGTCATAGATATAGTACAGGTAGTCATCAGAATCTGACTGCATCCACAGATTCAGGTACTGGGCCATAAAATAGCTGACTTCAATGAACAGATGGCGGAATCCCTGTTCGTGGTAATACTGCTGCCACAACGCCAGTTCCTGCTGAAGGATATGCGGCTGGCCATGGGTTTCGCCATACAGATAGATGCGTGAATCTGACTGCCGGGCCTGGGGTGGTACGGAACGGCATGACGTACAGACAGTCGTAAAGATACAAAGGACACAGAGAAACAAGACAAATGAGGTACAAATACGCTGATGTGATTTCATAACGGCTATAGTATAGCGCATACCGCACCAGATGCCACTATGACTGAATGCCCATGACAGCCCAGCGGAAGACCGGAATTCTCCAGATGATTGCATCCAGCACCCAGGAGCCGGCAAAACAGGCGGTAATTCCCAGCAGGTAGACCACTGCAGCCGGCGTATCCGGCGCGTACAGATGCAGGTACCATCCGCAGGCTGCCAGACACAGGTAATGAAACAGATACAATCCCCAGCTGAACGTTCCCATCCAGCGGGTAAAACCGTTACTGCCGTTACCCCACTTTTTAAAGCCGGAAAGCATGGCAAGGCACATGATCCACAGGTAGACGCAAGCCAGCGGGTTATTGATAACCGGTTCCATGGCATATTCCTGTCCGTAATAGAGTACTGTATAGGCAATCCCCAGAACAACAGCAGCAATACACAGCGGCAGGGCAATCCGTTCCAGAGAATCCATGATGCAGTCATGGCTGAACACAAAATAGCCGGCAAAAAAACAGAACCCATAAATACCAAAGCGGTATACGGTGATAACCGGTGCATTAAAAACCTGAGCCGTAAGCCAGGAAAGAATGGATCCGAGTACGATGATGGCACCGATGGCAAGGGGAGATGTCAGACGGCTGCAGCGGTTCCAGAGCCGGTCCTTTTCGATGGTGCGGACCAGAATCAACAGCATGCTGAAAAGCCACAGGGTCTGGATATACCACAGAGGGCCAATGCCTGACACGGAAAGAATCATGTAGATGACAAAGCCGGGAATTTCCAGGTCATAGAAGGGAGCGCCGGCGATTTTCGTATTGAAGTAGCCGAGAACCCACCAGAACACAAACAGTCCGACGGTTGAAGGAACCAGCAGTTTGGCTGTACGGCTCTGGCGGAACTGCTGATGCGTATGGGAGTCCAGATAAAAACGGGAACTCATGCCGGATACGATGAAAAGCAGCGCCATAAACCAGGGATAGACCAGATACAGGTATGCATCCTGCCACTGACCGGCATGAAACGGGCCAAAAACGCCCATTGGCTGCACACCATTATACAGATAGATGACATGATACAGTACAACCAACACCACCGTAATCCAACGGATGTTATCAAGATACCCTTTTCGCTCAGGAGTCACCGTATACCTTTCCTTTGACGTACCGTTCCTTATCCCTGTTCCGTAAACAGCAGCTGTTCTGCACCGTATTCATACTGCGTGCTGGGGCGGTATCCGGTTACGGGGAATCCTACATACATCAGTGCTTCTGACGGATACAGCATGCCACTCTGCTCTTCCCGGTACATGACGCCCGGTTTCAATCCAGCACATTTGATATAGCAGGCATTCCGGTTGGCATGGGCTTCCAGGGAAACAAAGTTCAGGATAAACCGGGATTTATCATCTGATACCATACTCCAGGCAACAACCGGACTGGTAAACGGTGATGTCAGCCGATAGTAATCTCCGTCATGAAGCAGCGGCTGCAGGTCTTTAAAGACTGCCATCTGGTTACGGACCATATCCTGCTCTTCTGCACTGAGTTTTCCTATGGAAAGTTCATAGCCGAAAGAACCGCTCATGGCAACAACGCCGCGGGTAAACAGCGGTGCATTCCGGCCGGTCTGATGATTGGGACAGGCGGAAATATGAGAGCCCATGGTGCTGACGGGGTACGTAAAACTGGTACCATACTGGATATAGGTGCGGTCCACTGCATCAGTGTTGTCGCTGCACCAGATCTGCGGCGTGTAATAGAGCATACCGGCATCAAAGCGGCCACCACCGCTGCTGCATCCCTCTATCATTATCTGGGGATACCGTTTTTCCAGACGCTCCAGAAAATCGTACAGCCCCCGTACGTAGTTATAACATACCTGCCCCTGGTCAGCAGCAGATGCAGAGAATACATCGTTAATGGCCCGGTTGAAATCCCATTTTATGTAGCGGATTCCGCGGGGCACTCCGTTACTGCCGGGGAAAGCAGCCCCTGTGCCCTCGTTGACGGCATCAATGACGGCGCACATCTGGTTAAAGATGCAGGCCCGTACTTCTTCACGGCTGAAGTCCAGTACCAGCTGGCTGCGACCCCGGACCGGCTCACGGCCAGGAAAACAGAAGGCATAATCAGGATGAGCCCGGTACAGATTACTGTCCTCGCTGATCATCTCAGGTTCAAACCAGATACCGAACTGCAATCCGGCATCGTTTACGGCACCAACCATCTCAGCCAGGGACATGCCCAGTTTTGTTTCGTTGACAAACCAGTCGCCAAGACCGGTTTCATCGTTGTCGCGTTTACCGAACCAGCCGTCATCAAGAACCAGCATTTCAACGCCACAGGTTGCGGCATCTTTGGCAAACTGAATGATTTTTTCACCGGTAAAGTCAAAATAGGCAGCTTCCCAGCTGTTTACCAGTACCGGCCGGCGGACGTCACGGAAGGGGCCGCGGCAGACATGACGGCGGATACAGCGGTGCAGGTTATGGGAAAGACCGCTGAGGCCTGCTGTACTGCAGCTCATGATGACTTCCGGTGCCCAGAATGTTTCTCCCCGGTTCAGCGGCCAGGCAAAATTCTGGGAACCAAGCCCCATGGTCCAACGGGTACCGCTGGTCTGGTCCTTTTCTACTTCTGCTGCCCAGTTTCCGCTCCACATCAGCGTCATGCTATAGGCAAGACCAGTCTGTTCTGTTGTGTCAGGGTCGCAGAGGAACATGCTGGGGTTATAGTGCAGGCTTGATCCACCCCGGCTGGAACCGATACTGAAAAGCCCATGCTGGACGGCAGCTCGCTGCAGGTGACGTTCCTGTGCCCAGCGGCCATAAAACGTAATGGTATCAAAATCGCCGCCCACAAAATCAAGGCAGGCAGACTGTACTTTTGTCAGGGTTACCTGATGGCTGCCCCGGTTGGTAACGGCAGCCGCGCGGGTAATGATATCAAGATGGGGCAGTACGCCATAAAACAACGTAATTTCTATGCCGGAAACCCGGTCTTCAAGAAACACCCGCAGGGTCTGGGCATCTTCATTTTCAATCCGTGCACAGTCATCGGCATCTTCAGGATCAGCATAGACAGCAGGCATTCCGGGAAGCCGGTACTTTCCGCCCTGGATTTCGTATCCCACATACCGGAGATCGGCTCCCCAGCTGGAATCTTCATACCGCACCGTAAAGGCCGGTGTCCTGAAATCCCCCACCCCCTGAAATCCGTACTCTCCCGGAAGGGTATCCAGGGAATACCGGCGGTTATTTTCTGCCTGCCGGGGATTTACCTGACACGCCCGGTCCTGGGGTATAACGAGAAACTCTGCTGTACCGGAAATGCGCGGGCCGTAATATATATGCTCCAGATAGCCGTAGTCACCGGCTTTGAACTGGTAAGTCGTATTGTCCGTATGGATGGTAAACACATTGTTCTGTGAAATAATCATGCTTTCAGTATACCACGTGATTGAACATCGCAAAGGTACTGTTATACCATGGTGATATGAACGCAAAAGTACGTACCGTCATCTGTTCCGTGGGACTTCTTCTGGTTACCGTTATCTGGGGAGTTGCCTTTGTTTTTGTAAAGAACGGCCTTGACCTGATTCCACCCATCTGGATGGTTGCACTCCGCTTTACCGTTGCCAGCATCTGTCTTTCGCTGGTGTTCTGCAAAAAACTGGCTCACGCTTCGCGGCATGAACTGAAAAGCGGTATCGTTATCGGTATCTGGCTGTTCCTTGCATACGTTACCCAGACCTATGGCTGCAAATATACCACCGCCGGCAAGAACGCCTTTCTTACGACCATTTACGTTATTCTGGTACCGTTCATCAACTGGGTGCTGATTAAGAAAAAGCCCGACGGATTTACGGTGGTGGCAGCAGTGCTTTCCATTACCGGTATCGGTTTCTTGAGCCTGCAGGGGGACCTGAGCGTTAACATTGGCGACGTACTGACCCTGGTCTGCGGCTTCTGTTACGCCATGCAGATTGTGGATATTGCCCGCTACGCCGAAGACTGTGACCCCATAACCCTGGCCATTATCCAGATGATTCTGACTGCTGTTCTGTCCTGGATTTCTGCCCCCATTCTGGAAGGCGGATTCCCTGCTGCAGCCCTTACTGATTCCGGTGCTGTAGGAGGCATTCTGTATCTTGGTCTTGGCAGCACCATGCTGGCCTACCTGCTGCAGAACGTGTGCCAGAAATACGTACCGGCCTCTACTGCCGCCATCCTCATGAGCTTTGAAAGCGTGTTCGGCATGCTGGCAAGCGTTATCCTTCTGGGAGAAACCCTGGGACTCCGCGGCACTGTGGGCTGCGTGCTCATGTTCTTTG
>JAKSTT010000170.1 GCA_024413635.1 Treponemataceae bacterium
ATGGATACGAGGAATGGGTTGCTTCAAGATATTCCTTATACTCTGAAACCGTTGTATTGTATTGCATCATATAAAAGTCTGATAAAGCAGAATAAATACGCATATTTTGCTACAATAGGGCCATGACACAAGAAGAACTGGAAATTTTGACCCTTGGTACTAAGGAACTGGTATCAATTTTTGAAGAACAGGTGCCCATTACCAATGATGGTTTTGATATTGAAAAGATAAAGACGTGCGTTGCCGATATGGCAGGCTGCATTGCCAATGAAACAGAACGAGATGCCTTTCTTGCCTGGATGGAAAATCATGAATTCTATACGTCTCCGGCCTCTACCAAATTCCACGGCGATTTCCCCGGCGGACTTGCGGTTCACTCCCTGATGGTTGCCTATCAGGCGCTGAAGCTTGCTCCGGCAGTGTTCTCAGACTGGATGAAGTCCAAAGCTGCCGCCAAAGATCAGTTCCCCTTTACTGCAGAGGACATTTTTGTTTCTGCTATTGCCCACGATTTCTGCAAAGCCGGTTTTTATGCTACCAGCTATCGGAATACCAAAGACATTTTCGGCAACTGGAAAAAAACTCCCTATTACACAGTAAAATCAGACGTCCGGAATCTGGGCCACGGTAATGAATCCGTACTGCTGATTCTGGAAACCATGCCGTCGTACATCAAAAAGCGTCCGGTTCTGGAAGCCGTAAGCCGTCATATGGGATTCAGCGATGTTACTGATACTGAGAAAATGAATTACTCCAACTTTCTTTCTAACCCGCTGGTTATTCTGATTCAGCTTGCGGATCAGAGCGCATCGGGCTGGTACGATTATTGATGGGGGATTCCGGCATGAAAGAATATACCAAATGGGTAGCCACCTGGGGGACCGCAACTTCCATCACTGACCGGAAAGAATGTGTGTATGCCAAGGATATTACGCTCCGCTATCCCATCCACTGCTGCTTTGATGGCTGTAAGATACGCCTGCATTTTTCAAACCTGACGGGAACAGAGCCGGTAGTTATTTCAAAAGTATATGCCGATGTAACTCCGGTGACGATGAATGGAAATACGGAACTGGTTATTCCGCCGGGATGTGAAATCGTTTCTGACGAAATACCCTTTTCTGCTGCAGCAGGAGCCACCATTGTCATCAGTATGTATCTGGCTGACTGTACTCAGATGAACGCCGGTACCCTGGTAACCGGTCCCTTATCCGGCGGGCAGTATGCCTACGGTGACTTTGCTCTTTCAGAAGCGTTTCCGGCAGAGGTATGCCGCAACACCAACTGGTACTATTTCCTGAACACCGTAGATATTCTGACCTCAGAGGAAAACCGGGCCATATGCTGTTATGGAGATTCCATTACGGCACAGGACTGGCCGGACTATCTGCAGCAGGAACTGGAAACTGCCGGCTGCCGCAATACTGCCATTATCCGCCGTGCCGTATGCGGTACCCGCATCCTCCGCCAGTATGACTGCATCACGTATCAGGCTTACGGACTGAAGGGAGAAACCCGCTTTCCCATTGAAATAAATGTTGCCGGCTGCGACACCGTCATCATCCAGCACGGCATAAACGACATTATTCATCCGGTAGGTGTAGAAGTGAACCGGTTCCGCCCCATGAGCGACCTGCCCACGGTAGATGATATGATTGCCGGATACCGGAAGTTCTATCTGCCCTATGCCCGTGAGCGTAATCTGATGGTACTCAGCGGCTCCTTACTCCCCATTTACGGCTGGCGCACCTATGCACCGTTCCGCGAAGAACTGCGGGGCCAGTTTAACCACTGGCTCCGTACTGCAGACGACTTTGACGGCTGCATTGACTTTGATGCTGCAGTTCGGGATGCCGCACATCCGGAACAGTTTGCATCCGGTTTTGACAGCGGTGACCACCTGCACCCCAGCGGAACAGCCTATAAAGCCATGGCACAGGCTGCTGCTAAACAGCTGCTGATTACCGGATGACAGCTTCTTAGCGCTGGATTTATACTTGAAAAGTGAGGGTCTGTATGATAACTGATGAACTGAAGAAACAACTGATTGAGATCCTGCAGGAAGAACTGATTCCTGCCATGGGATGTACGGAACCGATTGCTCTGGCCTACGCAGCTGCCACTGCCCGTTCATATTGCAAAGCACTGCCGGATTCTGTGGTAGCGTACTGCAGCGGAAACATGATTAAAAATGTACGCTGTGTTACCATTCCCAATGCAGAAGGCATGGTGGGTATTGAAGTTGCTACTGTTCTTGGTATGATTGGCGGAGATGCCAGCCGGGTTATGGAAGTTCTTGAGGCCGTACAGCCGGCAGATGTAGAAGCTACCCGTGCATATATAAAAGCCGGTAAATGCACTGTTGAATACCTGGATTCAGAAATTCCGCTGCACTTTGTTATTGAAGCAGTCTGCGGCTCTGATACGGTTCGGGTAGAAGTCCGCAACGGCCACACCAACATTGTTTCAGTACAGGTAAACGGCGTTGAACAGCTGGAACATGCTGCTACCGGTGATGATGGCGCAGATGCTGACGTAAAAACTGACCGCAGTGTTCTTTCCATTGAAATCATTAAGGAATTTGTTGATACCGTTGATATTGCTGATATCAAATCCATGTATGACAAGCAGATCCGCTGTAACATGGATATTGCCTACGAAGGCATTTCCGGTGATTACGGTCTGAATTTAGGCCGCACTATCCGCGAGCAGTACACCGACGGTGTTGTAACCCGCATGAAGGCCTATGCGGCTGCAGCTTCTGAAGCACGTATGAGTGGCTGTGACATGCCCGTTATCATCACCTCAGGCAGCGGTAACCAGGGAATTGCCTCTTCGGTTCCCGTCATCATTTATGCCCGCGAAAACAACATCCCTCAGGAAAAACTGTACCGCTCCCTGTGCTTTTCAAGCCTGCTGACCATTTATCAGAAAGAGTTCATCGGTAAACTGTCTGCCTTCTGCGGGGCTGTCTCTGCCAGCTGTGCTGCCGGGGCTGCCATTACCTATATGTGCGGCGGAACCATTAAACAGATTACCGATACCATTGATAATACCCTGGCTAACATTCCCGGCATTATCTGCGATGGTGCAAAAATCTCCTGTGCGGCAAAAATCGCTTCCAGCGTTGATGCTGCCATGATGGCCCACTTTCTTGCCATGCGCGGAAAGGCATACGAAGCCTATACCGGTATTCTGAAGGAAGACGCCGGAGAAACCATCACCTGTGTTGGCTACATCGGTAAGGTTGGTATGCGGCAGACTGATAAAGAGATCATCAATATGATGCTGAAATCATGAAGTATAACACGTATTTTGAAGCCCGGTTTACCGGCGATGATTATGACTGGAACTTTGCTTCCGGCCTGACCCTAACCGGCAGCAGCACTACGCTGAGTATTGATGAGGCCGGTAAGGATGCCAAAGGCAATGTGTTTACTCTTTCCATGGCAGATGCCGGTACTTCCGGTGCCAGCATCTGTTCTACCACGGTAACGGCAGCACAGGATACGACCATAGAGATGATCAGTGCCCTGGCGCTGAAAGACCTGCAGTTTGACAGGGTCCACCGGCTTATGACGTTCTGGAGCGAAGAGTGCACGCTGAAAACCGATACCCTTGATACCCTGCAGCTGCGTCCTGCCTGGGGGGCCAACGGGGTGCGCATAGAAAAGTTCTATAATGCCAGTTCCGCGCCCAACAAAAAGTTCCATCCGTTTATCTGCCTGGAAAACTCAGAAACCGGTGAGTTTCTGGCCCTGATGATGGGCGGCGGGAATCCCTGGCAGATTGAACTGTTCTGGCGGGTAGACCGGTATCATCTGGTCTGCGGGCCGGCTGATTCTGATGTGGGCCACTGGCGCAAGAACCTGAAAGCCGGAGAATCGTTTACCACTGATTCCGTATACCTTGCCGCCGGATCCTCCCTGGAAGATGTCTGCGCCAAACTGGTTGCAGCCCAGACGCCGGACTATTCATCCGTAGATGATGGTATGCCCGTTATCTACAATGAGTACTGTACCACCTGGGGTAACCCCAGCGAAGAAAACGTACTGAAAATCCTTGAAACCCTGAAAGGACGACCGGTTAAGTATTTTGTCATTGATGCCGGCTGGTACAAGGAAAATGAAGAATGGTTCTGCGATCAGGGCAACTGGACTGTTAACAGGACGCTGTTTCCCCACGGCATGAAGGCCGTAACCGATACTATCCGGAAAGCAGGGCTTGTTCCCGGCATCTGGTTTGAAATGGAAATTGCTTCAAAAGGTGTCAGCGCTTTTCATGAAGTTGACCACCTGGTACACCGGGATGGCGTTCCCCTGTCTGTTGGGGGCAGCCGGTTCTGGGATATGACTGATCCGTGGGTAGACGCCTATCTGACGGAAAAAGTCATCAACTTCCTGCGTGACAA
>JAKSTT010000171.1 GCA_024413635.1 Treponemataceae bacterium
ACATAAATGCCCCGTTTTCCCGTCAGGTGTTCAATCGAAATTTCCACTACGGCAAGACCATTCCATTCCCGCACGATTTCTTCTTCAATCTGCTCAGTGTTATCACTGAACTTGTGGGCAAAAGCACGGATGGCATCCAGTTTTTCTTCATCAGTTTCCAGAAGCCGTGCCTTCCCGAACATGATGACGCTTTTATATGACGTGGCAAGCCGCGGAACATCGACTTCATCGGCATCAATAACACAGACTGATACCTTTGGATTTGACTTCAGGGCATCCATTTTGTGTCCGGCTGTAGCACAGTGAAAATACAGTTTTCCGTCCCGGTACAGATAATTGACCGGTACACCATAGGGATACCCGTCATCACCCATCAGGCTGACTACGGCAGTCTTTCCCCGCAGCAGTATGTCGTGGCACTCGGTTTCTGCCAGTGCCTGTTTTGGTCTTCTCATTGGTCTGAACATATATTCACTATACCCTAAGCCATATCAAAGTGCTATAATTTCACCATGAATATTACTGTTATCTACGGCGGCAAATCAGGCGAACACGAAGTTTCCCAGGTTTCGGCCGCTTCTGTTGCACGCAACATCAACACTCAAAAACACACCATTACCTTAATCAGCATTTCTAAAGACGGAAAATGGTTCCTGCAGCCAGAGTCCGAACTTTCACGCATACAATCAGACCTGAACGCACACCTTACCGACGAACCAAGCGGAACCGGCATCACCGTAATTCCCGCAGGCGGTAAGGAAAAAGGACTTTGTGCCGTTCTGGCCGATGGATCCCTGAAACCGATTCCTACCGACGTAGTTCTGAATGTAACCCACGGAACCTATGGCGAAGACGGCCTCATGCAGGGACTTCGTGAAATGGCAGACCTGCCCTACTGGGGCTGTGATGTTACTGCCAGCGCCGTAAGTATGGATAAAGAAAAAACAAAAGTAGTCTGGAAGGAAGCAGGGCTCCCGGTTGTGCCATGGGTAACCCTGAGAAAGCACGATGATGAGGCAAATCAGGCAGCCATAGCACAGGCAGAAAAGGAATTCGGCTATCCGCTGTTCGTAAAACCCTGTAAGGCCGGCAGTTCTGTCGGCGCAAGCATTGCCCACAATGCAGCTGAACTGAAAGCCTCTGTAGAAGAAGCATTCCGCTGGGATACCAAAATCCTGGTTGAACAGTGCATCAATGCCCGCGAAATTGAATGTTCCGTTACCGGATACGGAGATTCACCCGTTACCGCCTATGCCGTTGGTGAAATTTCTACCACCGGTGACCACGAATTCTACGATTACGAAGCAAAATACATTGATCCCGATGGTGCCAAACTGAAGATTCCTGCCGACCTGAACGATGCAGAGGTTGCAGAAATCCGTAAGACTGCCGTTCGTGCCTTTAAGGTCCTTGATGGCAGCGGTTTTTCCCGCATCGATTTCTTTAAGGAAAAGACCACCGGACAGGTATGGCTTAATGAACTGAACACCATTCCGGGCTTTACCAGCATCAGTATGTTCCCAAAACTGTGCGAAGCTGCAGGGACTCCCTATGCAGACGTTATTGAACTGCTGATCAAGCAGGCCATTGACCGCTTTACCGACATGCGCTCTCTGGCCACCAGCCGCTAATCAAGGAATAAAAAAATGCCACACTCATATTCATCAACCTGTCCGTTCTCTTCACTTGCTGACATTGCCGGCAAAAAAGTCACCGTCATGGGACTGGGGCTTAACGGCGGCGGAGAAGCAACCGTCCGCTTTTTTGCCCGCTACGGTGCCACCATCACCGTAACCGACATGAAGACTGAAAATGATCTGTGGCCAACCATTGAAGCCCTGCGCTCAGACCCCATCTGCGGCGAGGCCATTGAAAACGGCCGCATCAAGTTTGTTCTGGGTATGCATGACCTGAAGGACTTTGAAAGTGCCGATGTGGTCATCAAGAATCCGGGCGTAAAATATGACGGCAACAAGTATCTTGCCGCCGCCCGTGCCATTGAATCTGACGTTTCACTGTTCCTGCGCTTTACCAAAGCACCCGTCATTGCCGTTACCGGCAGTAAGGGAAAATCGTCTACCGTCAGTGCCATCCATTACGGACTGAACCACTGCGGCTTCAAAAGTTTTCTGGGCGGCAACATTACCGTAAGCCCCCTGACCTTTCTGGAAGAAACCACCGAAGAAACGCCCGTTGTGCTGGAACTTTCCAGCTGGCAGCTGGCAGACCTGCGGGGGCGTGGTGTCCTGAAGCCAAAAATCAGCCTGATTACCAAGATTGTACCGGACCATCAGAACTGGTACGGCAACATGGAAAGTTACGTTGCCGACAAAAAACTGATTTACGCTGACCAGACGCCGGACCAGTACACCCTGTGCACCAGTGACGATGACTGGGGCAAGACCTTTGCTGCAGAAACAAACGGAACGGTCGTATGGTACAGCGCCAGTGACCTTCATATAGAAGAAACTGCTGTTCCCGGCTTCCACATGAAGCAGAATATTTCCAACGCCGTTCTGGTTCTTGGCTTAATGGGCGTTCCGGAGGACAAAGCCCGCGCCGTTATGGCCCAATTCCCCGGCATTGAACACCGTCTGGAGTATTTCCACAGCTACGGTACCGTGCCGGTGTACAACGACAGCGCTGCTACCGTTCCGGAAGCTGTTCTTGAAGCAGTACGCGCCTTTGAAGGTAAACGGGTTGTGCTCTTAACCGGCGGAACCCACAAGGGTCTGACCTACGAAAAAGCTGCAGAAGCCTGTACCCTGGCAGACAGCGTATACCTTCTGGCCGGCAATGGAACTGACATGCTCATGGAATTACTGGACACAGCCGGAACAGCACACAGTGCCCCCTTTGCCAGTGTTACCGATATGCTGAACGCTGTCCGGGCAGATGTACGCCCCGATTCCGCAGACACCGTCATCGTATTCTCTCCCGGTGCCACCAGTTTCGGCATGTTCAAGAACGAGTTTGACCGGGGAAACCAGTTCAAGGCCGCTGCCCGCGAAATCCTTAAATAACGCTCCACCCTATCGCATAACTATACAGTTTCATGCTATAGTTCTACGTATTTCGCAAATAATTGCATATGCTGACTGCAGCAGCAACGGCCGTCTACGGCCCGGAAACGGAATACAATCAAATGCATAGAGAGGACTCTCATGAACGTTGTAGTAATCGGTGCCCAGTGGGGCGATGAAGGAAAAGGCAAGATTGTAGACTATCTTGCTGATGATGCAAAATATGTTGTCCGCTATTCTGGCGGCGCAAACGCAGGTCACACCATCGTTGTAGGCGACCAGCAGTATGCTCTTCACCTGGTTCCATCCGGAATTATCTATCCTGAAAAAACCGTATACCTTGGTATGGGTATGGTTATTGACCCCGAAGCTCTCTTTGCAGAACTGGCCATGCTGAAAGAACGTGGCGTAAACTGGGAAGGCCGCGTATTCATTTCTGACCGCGCACACATTGTACTCCCCCGCTACCGCCAGATGGACAAAGAACGTGATGCAGCCCGCAAACGGCCCATCGGTACCACCGGACGCGGTATCGGAACTACCTACTCAATGAAGTCTGAACGTGACGGTATCCGTCTTGCAGACCTTGACTGGGAAGAAAAAATGAACGATCTGGAACCGGAAGACATCGAGTTCCTGAACAAATACAAAGACCAGCTTATCAAAATGCGCGTTAACCTGACCGCAGAAATGTGGAAACACCGCAAAGACAACGTACTGATGGAAGGTGCACAGGGTGCCCTTCTTGACCTGGATACCGGTACCTACCCCTACGTATCATCAGGTATGTCTTCTGCAGCAGGTGCTGCCACCGGTAGCGGACTTGGTCCCCGTGCCATCGACAAAGTTCTTGGTGTATTCAAGGCTTACTCAACCCGCGTTGGTAACGGCCCAATGCCTACCGAATTTGACGAAAACACCCAGAGTGAACTGTACCAGTACGTACGTGACACCGGCCGCGAATACGGTGTAACCACCGGACGTCCACGCCGCTGCGGTTACCTTGACCTGGTAGCCCTGCGCTATGCCTGCCAGACCAACTCTATTGATGAACTGGTTCTGACCCACCTGGATATTTACGATACCCTGGATGAAATTGAAGCCTGTGTTGCCTACGAAATCGACGGCAAAGAAGTTACTGACTTCCCGGCCTCTATTGAAGCAATGAACAAGGCAAAACCGGTTCTGAAAAAGTTCAAGGGATGGAAACAGTCCCTGAAAGACTGCCGCACCTTTGAAAGCATGCCTGAAAAAGCACGCGAATACGTAGAATTCATTGAACAGTACACCGAAACCCACGTTGGTATCATCAGCGTAGGTTACGAACGTTCACAGACCTTTAACCGCTGTAA
>JAKSTT010000172.1 GCA_024413635.1 Treponemataceae bacterium
TTGCAATGCGGTCCAGCAGAAATGTGATGGTCTGGCGCCCCAGTTCCTTTTTGTTTACGTTGAAGGTAGTCAGTTCCGGTTTTATCATCCGTGAGTCAACAATGTTATCAAAACCAACAACCTTTACTTCCTTTGGTACGCCGATGTGCTGCGCCTTTAATGCAGCAACCAGATTCAGTGCAATGTAGTCGTTGGCGCAGATAAAGCAGTCGGGCAGGGCAGAAAGAGCCTGCAACGCTTCCTGCAGGTTTTCCGGAGAATACGCTTTTTCATCACTGTAGGTAATGGAATAGGACATATCAACCGGTATGCCGGAAAGAACCATGGCTTCCTGCATGCCGGAAAAACGCTCAAAGAACGAAAGACAATGCTGGTAGTCTCCCACAAAGCCAAAGGTTTTGCATGAGCGGGTCTGCAGCTGCTGTATGCAGAAATCCATAACGGCATGACGGCTTTCCGGCAGAATAACATCAAAATTCCCGGCAGGAGGCGTGGTCATCAGCGGAAAATCCAGAAAAACCAAAGGAATACCGATTTCTATCAGATTGGTTACATAGGCAGAATCCCAGAATTCAATGCAGACAATGCCGTCAACCTTATTGTTCAGTATGTAATTCTTGAATTTGGCAAAAGACCCGGGATTGGTGACGTTGAACTGAATCAGTTCCATATCATGGTCAAGCATGGCTTCTTCTATGCCATGAAGAACGTGCATGTAGTAATTCATGTTCAAAAGCATCCGTGATGAAAGCAGGACAATACGTTTTTGCAGGAGGGTGCCCCGTTCACTGGCTGCTGCCAGTTTATATTCCTTGTATCCCATTTCAATTGCTGCATTCAGAACAGCGTTGCGGGTTTTTAACGGAACATGCTGCCCGTTCAATGCTTTTGAAACCGTGTTTCTGGACATGCCCAATGCATCTGCCAGATCCTGTATGGTTACCTTGTCTTTCATAAAAACTCCCGTTTTCAGCCTCGTTCAGTGTCAGTATAACTGCGCAAAAAAAGCGTGTCAAATTCTTGTGTGCAAAATGCACAAATTGTAGATAAAAATATGTGCAAATGCACAAATTTGAATATATTTATTGAGCATTTGTTGACGGCTGAAAAGGGCGCATATATACTGCCACTGTAATTCATGCAGCGGAGGAACGTATGAAGAATACTGCCAGACTGAAGCAGTTCAAAGAAAGTTATCCTTATCTGATTATGGCATTGCCCGCAATCATTGTTGTTTTCCTGTTCAATTATCTGCCGATTTACGGCGTACTGATTGCATTCCAGGATTTTATGCCTGGTGACAAAATCCTTGCCAGCTCAACCATCTGGGTTGGATTTCAGAATTTCAAGCGTTTTTTTACCGATGTACAGTTCTGGTCACTGATGAAGAATACCTTCCTTATCTGTATTGAAGGTTTCCTTATCGGCTTTCCTCTTCCCATCATCGTTGCCCTGATGATTAACTCGGTTCAGAACCGGAAGGCAAAAAAATACCTTCAGACTATCTACAACGCTCCCCACTTTATTTCCCTTGTTGTAGCCGTAGGTATGCTGCAGCTGTTCTTTGGCCGCTATGGTCTGATCAACAATATCGTAGAGAGTCTGGGTGGCGAACGGTATTCCTACTTTCTGGAATCTTCTGCCTTCCGTTCCCTGTACATCTGGTCCAGTAACTGGCAGGACTTTGGCTGGAGCGCCATCATCTACATTGCCGCTCTTTCCAACGTTGACCCTCAGCAGCATGAAGCTGCCATCATCGACGGTGCTTCCCGTTTTCAGCGTGTCCTGCACATCGATATTCCCGCCATCATGCCTATCATCAGTGTCATGCTGATTATGTCCATCGGTGGTCTTATGGGCGTTGGCTATGAAAAGGCCCTGCTTATGCAGACTGACGGAAACCTGGCCGTAAGTGAACTGATTTCAACCTACGTATACAAACGCGGTCTTACCGGTATTCCTGATCAGGCATACGCTACTGCCATCGGTCTTTTTAACTCTGTCATTAATGTTGTGCTTTTGATTATTGCCAACACTACATCTAAAAAATTCTCAGAAAACTCTCTGTGGTGATCAGGAGGAACGTGAAAATGGAAACCAAAACCATGAAATCCACTGGCGTAGACCGGTTATTCAATTATCTGATTGTCATTATCCTGGGAATTCTGGCACTGCTGGTTATTTATCCCCTGTACTTCATTGTCATTGCATCCTTTTCGGATCCAGATGCAGTACTGGGTGGAAAAGTTATCCTGTTCCCCATCGGCATTAACTTTGACGGGTATGCAAAGATTATTCAGAGAACCGATGTATGGCAGGGATATCTCAATACCATTATCTACACCATTCTTACGGTTATTATTTCGCTGGTAATTACCATTCCTGCCGGCTGGGCATTAAGCCGCAAAAACCTCTTGGGAAAGAAGTTCCTTATGGTGTACTTCATTATTCCCATGTTCTTTGGCGGCGGACTGATTCCTTTTTATAACGTTATGAGCAGCCTGCACCTGATCAACAGTATCTGGTCCATTGTTCTGCCGGCATCTCTTTCTGTGTGGAATCTGTTTATGTGCAAGACTTTCTTTGAATCAAGCATTCCGCAAGGTTTGATAGAGGCTGCAAAAATTGATGGTGCGGGGCACTTCAGAACGTTTGGAATGGTAGTTGTTCCTATTTCCCAGGCCATTATTGCCGTTATGGCACTGTATTACGCCATTGGCCAGTGGAACAGTTATTTCAATGCAATGATTTTTCTGCAGAATCAGAACAAGTATCCGCTGCAGCTGGTACTGAAAGAGATTCTGCTGGCTTCTGAAAGTACCGTTGGTGGAAGCGGTGAAACAATTCTGGAACAGTACCGTCTGGCAAACCAGATAAAGTATGTTTCGGTAATTGTTTCCAGCCTGCCGGTACTGATGCTGTACCCGTTTGTACAGAAATACTTTGAACAGGGTGTAATGATTGGTTCATTAAAGGAATAGGAGGAGATGAACAAAATGAAAAAACACGTATTTTGTGTGATGCTGGCAGCAGTGCTGCTTGTGAGCCTGACAGCCTGCGGTGGAAACAGCCGCAAAGGAGACTCCAAGGCTGCTGGTATTGATAAGCTGGTTTCTGATTACGGATTCCAGTGGAAAGATGCCGATAAACCCATTCTGAATGCAGAAGGGGCAAAAAAGGTATCGTTCAGAGTGTATTCTTCAAAGAATGCTTCGGCTCTTGATTACAATGATATGAAAATCATGCAGGACCTGTATGATGCTACTAACGTAAACGTAACCTGGGAAAATGTATCTGAATCGGTATACACTGCCCAGAAAAACCTGATTCTTGGTAATGCCAATGACCGTCCTGATGCAATTTATCATGCCGGCATGACTACCGGTGAAATCATCAAATACGCAAAACGCAATGTCTTGGTTCCTGTCAGTGATTACCTTGAATACATGCCTAACTTCAGAAAGATTCTGGAAGACCGTCCTGATATTGAAAAACAGCTTCTTAACGTAGAAGACGGAAAAATCTATTCGCTGCCACGCATTGAAGAAATGGGTCTTCTGCAGAATCCGAACCTGCTGTTCCTGAACAAAAACTGGGCAGCCCAGGCTGTTGCTGCAGGAGCTGTAAAAGGTGTTGCACAGTCTGACCTGAAAGATGGCCTTACCCTTACTGCCGGTCAGATGGAACAGATCCTTACCTATTTCCGTGATAACGATATGAACGGTAACGGTAACGTAAAAGATGAACGTCCTCTTACTTTTGTTTACAACAACTGGCAGGGTAACCAGTGTGACCTGTACGGTATGTTCGGTCTTAACGACAACCTGGATCACCGGGTAATCATTGACGGAAAAGTTACCTATACCATTACTGATCCACGGTTCAAGGATGCAACCAACTTTATTGCAAACTGGGTAGATAAAGGCCTTATCGATAAAGTTTCCTTTGAACAGTCACAGGATAACTTCCTGGCAAACGGTAAAAACCTTGAAACCTATGGTGCTTTCTACTGGTGGGAAAGTGAAACGGTAGTTTCCAATCCTGAAAACTACATCCTCTTGAGCCCGCTGGTTGGGCCAAACGGTGAACAGACCGTAAGTGTTTCAAACAGTCCTGAAGTTGGCACCGGTGAAGTTGTTGTTTTCACCACCTGTAAAAATGTAGAAGTACTGCTTGCATACTTTGACCGTTTCTATGCTCCGGAAATTTCAGCCCAGATCAACTATGGTCCTGTTGGCAT
>JAKSTT010000173.1 GCA_024413635.1 Treponemataceae bacterium
TATTTACCCATTTCCAGATGGGCTTCACGGCCGCCTTCTCCGGCACCTTCACCGGTCCAGTGCTTTACCATGGCGGTCATACTGTCTTTTCCCCAGCCCAGGTCGTTACCGTCTGCATCATAAGTACTCTGCAGACCGTCACAGAATGCACGTACCATGTCGCGGCTTAATGCCGGGTCTTCGCCAAAGGTGCCGCTGAAACGGAACCAGCGGGGATCAGATCCAATGTCTACCTGAGGGGCTAAAAAGCAGGCGCAGCCTAAATCACGCAGTTCAATACTCTGGCATTTGGCAGATTCTTTAGCAATGGCAGGGTCAAAGGTGGCGGCAAGAGACAGGTTTCCCGGCCAGTCCGAAACCCCAATACCGTTACGGGGGTCTGTGGCAAAGTAACAGGGAATACCCATAGGCTGTGATTCTGCAAATTTCTGCATAGTGTTTACCCACGGAACAGAAACTTCATTAGGTACGTGGGCAAGACCGGTGGCGTTCAGTACGGAACGAACGTTCTGGGTCAGGAAGTCAATCTGGTCCTTGTTCAGTTCTGCACCAACCATGACCTGATGAACGCTGTAACACATAAGGCCGGCAATCTGTTCTACTGTCAGCCGTTTTGCCAGGTCTTCTGCCCGGTCTTCTGCGCTTAACCGCCAGTCTTCATAGGGCAGCAGTTCTCCGGTCTTTGCCAGATCCTTAAATGCAAGACCATCCTTTTCTATGATTCCGGTTCCTGATTCCGGGCAGTACCCTAAGGTCTTTCCCCCTTCGTTCTCTACCAGGTTCCAGCCGTATTCGGTTTTTGTTTCCCTGTACATATTTTTTTTCTCCTTTCCTTGAGGCCGCAAAGCCTTTTGTGCAACTGAAATCAGTATAGGGCCAAATGTACCGGCTAACTGTACGATAATACGGTTTTCTATGCGGTTATACTGTTGTGGATAGTTTCCGGTTTTTCCGGTAGTATACCGGTATGCAGGATTCCGAATACTATTCCATGATGAGAAACCAGTACCACAACAATGACTGGGAAGCAAAACTGAAAGAGAAAAAAGCCCGGGAGGCAAAGACCGTCTCCACGCCGGCAGACGGTACGTCATCTCCGGATTCCGGCATTTCCACAAAAAACTACAAAACAACAGAATAAATACACTTTTCTCCTGCTGTTTTCTGATTTTTTCATGACTGTTACCGCTGTAGGATATACTGGACAGTATGAAAAGAATGCGCATCTTTTTATCTCTGTTCCTCATTGCCGGAATTGGCTTTCCGGTTTTATATACCCTGATACAGCTGGGACACTTTTCTTTAGAACCAAAAGTACAGATTCATAATACTGTCACTGATCCGGCTGCCCCCGTTCTGCGGGTAGTGGCTGACTATGACTTTTGCCCCTATTCTTTTTATACGGATGCCGGAGATGTTACCGGTCTTGATGTTGAACTGATCAATGAAATTGCCAACCGGTTGGGAATGCGGGTTGAAATTACCTTTGATGCCTGGCAGGTCTGCAAGAAACTGCTGCAGGAAGGAAATGCCGATATCATTCTGGGGCTGGAAATCTTCTCTCATATGGAAGGGGTAAAGAAAACCCTGGCGGTATCAGAAGACCAGCTGATCATTTTTGGAAAGAAGCCCATTAACGGCGTTGCAGCCCTGCAGAACAAGCGGGTAGGGCTCATGGTGAATTCCGTTATCGAACGGATTTTTGACCTGAACTGTGAATTCGTCAGTTATTTTACCAATACCCAGATTCTTGAAGCCCTGGAAGCCGGAGAAATCGATTATGGTATCTGCCACGGCTCAGTAGGCAAAAAGATTGTTGAAAAAGCCGGATGGAACCTCTATTCCAGCGCCGTCCTTATGGAAAGTTATCCTGCCATCGGTGTCCGTGATGACCTGCCGGAACTTCGTGACCGTATCAATAGCGTCATCGTGCAGCTCAGTGAAGAAGGTTTCATCAAACGGCTGGACAAGAAATGGCTGGTGAACTTTGTAGAAAAACGTTCGGTAAAGGAACTGCTGCAGCATGATGCAACACTGTATTCCGTGTACAGCATATTCTTTGTGCTGATGCTGCTCTTTTCCCTGGTTGTGTACCGTGACCTGTATTACCGCGAGAAAAATTACCGGCAGAATCTGGAATACCAGGCAAACCTGAAGCGGAAAAACGATCTGCTGGTGTCTGTTGCCGGTGTTTATCAGGCCATGATGACCATCAACATTCCGGATAATACCAAGGAACTGATTTCCTGTGAGGATACGGAGCTGAATTACAGCAGACGGTCCCATGATGCCAGGGAAATGCTGCGCCTTATCGTAGAAAACGAAGTGATACCGGAAGACGTAGAAATGGCATTGAACTTCACCAATCTGACGACACTGCCGGCACGGCTGAAAGATAAGAATCTGATACTTGCAGAATTCCGCGGAAAGGGAATCGGCTGGTTCTGTGTCCAGTTCATTGCTGTAGAGCGGGATGAAAACGGAACGGTCACTGATGTTATCCTGACCAGACAGAATATTGATGAGATGAAGAAAGAAAAGGAGCGGCTCAAGCAGCTGTCCTCATACGATGAACTGACCATGCTGTTTAACCGACATGGCTATGAAGATACGCTGAAGGATCTGCAGGAACGGAATGTGCTGACGCCGGCGTTCATGGTGTTTGACATCAATGGGCTGAAGACGACCAATGATACCTATGGTCATAGTGCCGGGGATGAACTGATTTCTGCAGGGGCAGCAGCCATCAAACGGTTCTTTGGGAATTGCGGAATCTGCTGCAGGACCGGTGGCGATGAATTTGTCGTTATCATTGAGCAGTTGCCGGATAACTTTGCAGATCTGGTATCCGGTTTTGATGAATACCTGCGGGACTGGCAGGGAAATCAAATTCAGAAACTGAGTATTTCATACGGCGCTGCCTTTGCTTCAGAAATTGTCGGTTTTACGGTTGAAAACTACAAGGAACTGATAGAAACTGCAGACCGCCGTATGTACGATAATAAGGCAGAGTTTTACCGGAAGTCAGGTATTGACCGCCGGCGGTAACCGGCTCTGCTTAAAAGACCGTAGTGGTATAGCTGACTGCAAAGGTTTTGCCCGGTTCCAGGGCATTGTTCCATTCTCGCTCAGAAATATCTCCGGCAAAGCCTTCTTTGTCTGCCCGGCCGTACCAGGGTTCAATGCAGAGGAACGGCGCGTTTTTCTTTGGCGGTGACCAGATTCCTACCAGTGGTGCGGTAAACTGAACGTCAACAACCGGCTTCCCGTCCGGAGCAATCATGGTTACCTGATCTACCTGGTCATGTTCAATAACCCAGGCATCACCGTCAAAACTTGATGGTGTCAGCACCGCTGTTCCTTCCTGATTCAGATTGCGTTCTGCCGTTATGTGGGTCAGAAGGCCTGCTCCAAACAGCGACTGGGTAAAAATCCGGACAGGATCACCGTCTTTCTTTAAGGCAACCCGCCAGCCGTCTTCTGTTGCAAATCCGCAGTTAAAGGCAGGATGGGCACCGATAGAGAAGTGGAGTACGTTGTCTGAAGGATTCCGTACTTCCCAGATGGTTTTCAGGGTACTGCCGGAAAGCTCATAGGCAATGGTCAGCTCAAAATCAAAAGGATATACGGCGCGGGTTTCTTCTGAGGATTTAAGGACAAAACGGCAGCTGGTTTCAGTCTGCTCAGTCAGGGTAAAGTCCTTGTCCCGGGCAAAACCGTGCTGGCCCATGGGGTATTCGGTACCGTTTACCCGGTATTTTTTGTCTGCTACCTGGCCGACAAAAGGAAACAGTACCGGAGCGGTACGGGCCCAGTAGGCCGGATCAGCCTGCCACATATATTCACGGCCGCCTTTGGTAAAAGACCGGAGTTCAGCGCCGTGGTCACAGATGACGCAGGATGCGTCTGCAGTTTTCAGTGTTACATTCATATTTGGAGTGTATCACGGCACAAGTTCTCATGCAAACTCTGCCGTACTGGTGTACAATAGAGGTATATATCAATAAGTTCAGAGGCCTGTATGACAAACAAGACAAAATGGACCTACTGCATCGGTGCCACTGGCCGTGATGCAGCTTATGCACTGGTTAGCATGTATCTGATTACCTACGTACAGTACACCATAAACCTGACGGTGGCTCAGTTCGGGGCAATCAGTGCCTGTATGGTTGCCTGCCTTCTGTGGGATGCCATTAATGACCCTCTTATGAG
>JAKSTT010000174.1 GCA_024413635.1 Treponemataceae bacterium
ATTGTTGCAAATCCCCGTAACCGGATTTACTACAGCATTATTTCCATGTGGGAAGTAGCGCTTAAACATACGGTCAATGCTGAAAATATGTCCATGAGTGGAACTGCGTTCCTGCATTGGTGTGAACAGGCGGGGTTTGAAAAACTTCCCCTTGATGACCGCCATGTCTGCGCTCTTGAAACCCTGCAGCAGCATCTTGGTCCGGACGGAAAACCTGTCTTTGATCACAAGGATCCCTTTGACCGGATTCTGCTTGCCCAGGCAAAGGGTGATGGCATGACGCTGTTGACCCACGATACAAAATTCAAATCCTGGGATGAACCCTATTACCAGATAGTGTAATTACAGCCTGATACGGTATACCGGCTGGGGAAGACTCAGTCGTTTATTTCCTCTGTTCTGTCAGTTTTATGTAACCGGTTTACAATCAGAATAACCAATAGGGCTACCAGATTGATGACTCCGTATACTACACCAAAAAAGTGGTAATCGGTAACCAGGTTTTTAATAAGCAGGACGAAAAAGCTGATAATGCCAATGGTAATCATCAGGCATAAAAAAGCAAACAATTTTTTGCGTGGGAAAAGGTGGATAATATTCTTAATGTCGATAAAAAGCGGCGCCAGAAGATATGAAAAGCCCGCTGCAAAAAGACAGGAGTCCATTGTGTGCATATCCTTTTTGTTTGCTTCGTAGTGCTTCTGTTCGTCTTCGGATATTTGAAAATGTTCGTCAACGACCGAACCAATGAAGTGCATATTGTTTTCATAGTCTGATATATCAACAATAAGCTGATATACGTCATAATCAGCTATGCTGCCGTCATCGTATCTGACGGTTTCTTTTTCAATTTCACTTGCGATACCGTGTTTTTCCAGTTTAGCCTGCATTCCTGAAATTTCATCCCTGTCTACAGATGAAAATACCGACATTTTTTCATTCATTTTTTGCTCCTGAAGAAAGCTGCAGAGTGACTACTGATAGGGGTAATAATACTATATACTGTAAACCAGTAATGTATAAAAATATGAAAAAAATTTTTAGTATTTGTTTTTGTCTGTCTCTAATTGTGACAAGTGTCTTTGCGCAGAGTAGTGCAATGGTGTTGGGAGATGCAGTTCGGGTTCGTTCAGAACCGGGTGTTCAAGGGGCAGTCATAGATTCAAAACAGATTGCTGATATTGTAACAGTATATGAGTATGCCGGCACCGGAGTTTTTGCCGACAATATCTGGGATTATTGGGCACGGATTGGCGATGACCAGTGGATTAATGCCTATTGGATTTCGCCGTTTCCTGTTTACTATGAGAGCTCAGATGAGCCATGTGCTCTAAGTTGTATTAAATCAGTCAGTGAAGATGGGACAACTGTTCGTGTTTCAAATGCATCGATTAACTTACCCAATGCCAGTACTCGTGAGGTTCCCCGGAACAGTTCTTTGTTTGAAGAAGAAAGGGTTGTCAGAGGGTATATGTTTGCAGAAACTTTTTATACCTATGCACAAAATTCATACTTAAAAGACTGCATACCATTTGAAGAATGTACTGAAGAAAATCGGTTTGATACCCGGACCTATGAATTTGAGGGTATTACGGTAAATGGAGTCCTGTTCCCAGGAGGAGGATTAGTAATCACTGACATAACGATAACAACACCTGATGTGCTGTTGATGTATGGAATCCATGTGGGGATGACAAAAGATATGGTGTCCTATCTGCCAGGAACCCCTGTGCCTCTGAAGGACAGGGATCGTAATTTGTATTACTCACAAATCGGGTATGTACGATTACAGTTTTCTGACAATATCCTTACCGAAATTCAGTACGATAAGGACCTGTAGTATTCTATAGCTTAATTCTGTATACCGGCTGGGGAGGCTTGCCACAGGTCAGGGCAATTTCGGCAATGTGGCCGGAAATGCCGGAAAACTGATTTTGCAGGAATGTCATGGCATCTTTCTGCTGGCGCTGGGTGAGTGTTTTACCCAGGGTGATGTGGGGATAGATGGTTTCCGGCAGGTAGTGGGGACTGATGCGTACTTCCGGTACGATGGCGATGTGTTCGTGTACCAGCTCCACCAGATTCCGCAGTTCATTTGATGGCAGTGCCTTTGCAAAAACCACGTTGGGAATACCGTCGCCGCAGGATACCAGATTAATGGGAGTGTGCGGGGCGTCTGAAATAGTGGCCTTCAGTTCCTGTTCAAGATCCTGCATGGCGGTAACCAGTGCCTGCTGCTGGTTTCGGGTCTGCAGCTGGCATAAGGTCAGGTGGGGCGGAACGGAATTGGCAAGCATAAACTCGTTGCCGGTTACAGCGGCAACCCCGTTGATCGGGTTCTGCAGTATCCGGTTGGTCATGGGATCAAAGAAAGCGGATATTAAAAACATGGTTTTCTGCGGCAGTTCTTTTGGTGCTGCAGAATCTTCGCTCTGCCAGTAATTCATGTGCACCGGTCAGCAGTAACGGTTGGTAAGCAGTTCCAGCAGCGATTGGTATACCCGCTCAGCGTACAGCTGTTTGATGGCGGCGCGGGAAAGACCTGCTACATCAGCGGTAATGGAAAAATCGTGGTACTGGTCTTCCAGGCAGATGCAGTACCAGGCAGTTCCCTGAACAGAGCCCGGATTATTGGGATCCTGGTTTCCGGTGGTACCGGTGATGCCTACGGATATATCGGCACCGTGCCGCTCTTTACAGGCTTTAGCCATGGCCCGGGCACATTCGGCTGAGTACACGCCATAGGTTTCGATTACTTCCTGCGGTACACCGCACTGGATCTTTTCTTTGTTGGCGTAGGTAACATCACTGCCTTTAAAGATGGCAGAGGCACCTTCGGTGTCTGTCAGCGTAGACGCCAAAAGTCCTGAGGTGCAGCTTTCCATAAAAGTGATGGTTTTGTTTTTACTGATGAGCAGTTCGGTAACGTTCATACCGACAGTATACTGCAATCAGCAGCTTTTTCGTGGAATTACCGTGGCCGGCAGGGTAATGGTCATGCCGCCGGAGAACAGATCCCCCTGCATAATCATTTCTACGGCTTTGGCTCCCATGTCCCGTTTGGGAACATCAATGGTGGTAAGCGGCGGGTTGGTATATTCCGCCATCTCGATATTATCGATGCTGATAAGGGCCACTTCCTGGGGAACGGCAATATCGGCTTCGTTCAGGAACCGCAGGATTCCGATGGCAACTTCGTCTGAACCACAGATAATGGCACGGGGTAGGGCACCGGTAGCAGCCTGCTGTCTGACGGCATAGTATCCGGTTTCCATGTTCATGGCCGGCAGAAGAAGCGGTTCTCCCAATCCTTTATCAAAGAAGAACTGTTTGACACCCTGGATACGGTCATCTTCATGGCCAATGTAGGCAATGTCTGAATAGCCGCGGCTCAACAGGTATTCGCCTGCCTTGTAAGCGGCATTACGGCGGTCAAAGAATACGCTTGAAAGGTCATCGCATTTCCAGTCTACGCAGATAACTTTTTCCAGCCGCTCCTTAATCCGCTCAATAATCTTTATGTCTTCTGATGTTTTGATGCACAGGTCAGAGGCAACCAGAATAAGGCCGCCGATTTCTTCTTCATGAATAAGTTCATTAAACAGCACCGGATCTTTCAGTTCATCAAAAAAACGGATGAAGGAAACATGGTAGTTATGTTCGTGGGCTGTCAGGTGAATGCCTTCCAGAATTTCCGTGTAATAGGGACGGCGGAACACTTCTGCAGAACTGAGGACAACCCCAATCTTGTGGGAAACAAAGGCAACATCACCCTGCTGCAATGCCTGGGCAGCCTTATTGGGACGATATCCTAATGTTTCTATGGCGTCCAGGATGCGCTGCCGGGTTTCGGGCGCAACGCTCCGGTCGGAGTTACCGTTGATAACGTAACTGACCATACTTCTGGTTACGCCAGCCATTTTTGCGACATCGTTCTGTGTTACGTTTTTTTCCACTGGAGCCCCTTTTTTACTCTGCATAGTGTACCACTTTCTCAATCAACTTTATACAGTTCTACGTCATCAAAATTGCCCCAGTTGCCGCCATTGGTATCAAGGTAAATAGTGATTTTTACCTGATTTTCGGTTACGGGAATTTCAATGGTGTACTGCTGCCAGTTCTGCCATCCGGTGTTTTCTATTTTTGCTGAAATCTGTCTGCTGGTTCCGTCAAAGTCAGATGCAAT
>JAKSTT010000175.1 GCA_024413635.1 Treponemataceae bacterium
GCCGATTCCGGCATCTGATCTGGTTTCATATGGCCTAATCATACCGAGAATCATCATTCAGTGCTATATATGTTAAAAAACTTCTGATATGTATAAATATTCCTATTGCACGAATATAACCGGCTTGTTATAGTATGAATATACAGATTATGTGAATATATATTCACTTTAAAGGAGAAAGACTATGAAAAAGATCGCAGCTCTTATGGCTCTGCTGATGGTTGCCGCTACCCTTTTTGCCGGCGGAAAGAAAGAACAGGTTGTTATTACCAGTCAGGCTGACCTTGCTAATAAACGTATTGGTGTTCAGGCTGGTACTACCGGTGAATGGTGGGTAGAAGAAAATGTAGAAGGTGCAAAACTCTCTTCTTTCAAAAGCGGTATTGATGCTGCCCTTGACCTGAAGAACGGAGCCCTTGATGCAGTAGTAATTGACCTGCTGCCTGCAAAATCAATTGTTTCAAAGAACAAGGACCTGATGCTGGTAGACGCTACTTACGAACCTGAAGCATATGCCATCGCCGTAAAAAAAGGTAATGAAGCACTGCTGAAAACCATCAATGATACTATCGAATCCATGAAAGCAGACGGAACCTATGCTGCACTGCAGGCTGCCTATATGCCTGAAGACGGAAATATCGTTATTCCTGCTCCACTGGCTCTTTCTGGCGCTACTACCATTAAAATGGGAACCAACGCTGCATTCCCTCCATTTGAATATGTAGAAGGAAAAGACATCGTAGGTTTTGATATCTGGATGGCTCAGTACATCGCTGCTAAAGCCGGTGCAAAACTGGAAGTAGTAGATATGGCTTTTGATTCACTGATTCCTGCCCTGCAGTCTGGTACCATCGACTTCATCGTAGCCGGTATGTCGGTAACCGAAGAACGCCAGAAGAACGTAGATTTCTCAATTCCATACTACGAATCAGAACAGGCTATCATCATCAGAAAGTAATCATTGATTTTCAAGCCTTCCCGTCATACATCAGATGAAAATACGGGAAGGAAGTCAGTGACTAACAGAAACTGTTGCAGGCCGGTTCTATAGTTTCCTATCCGGCCTGCACCTGTAGCGACGCTAAGCGAGCGGTTCTGGTAGTCGCTGGCTGACTGGTAGTATTTTCACCTTTCTTTATCCAAGCCGAAATTATCACACCAAAACGAAATCCCGCTCCTTTTTTTCTGACAGTTCACCCCCTACACTTATCATAACCGCTGCCGTATCACGTCTCCTCCTTTAATCCGATACGGTAGCGTGTTGTTTTTAAAAGGAGTATGTATGAAAACAGTTACCCGTGTGGCAGCAAAAGCTTCCACCATCATTGCCCTCTGCCTGATTCTGGCAGCAGTCACTCTTGTTTCCGGCTGTGCCTCCAAAGGACCTGAACTTGAAGGCTGGCATCTGGTATGGAACGATGAATTCAACGGGAAAACCATTGACCGGACCAAATGGGGATTTCAATACGGAACCGGCAGCCAGTATGGATTAAGCGGCTGGGGTAACGAAGAAGAACAGTACTACACTGAAGACAACGCCTATATCGAAAAAGGTAACCTGGTTATTGAAGCCCGCCGTGAAGATAAAGAAGGTATGAAATATACGTCTGCCCGCCTGAGAACCATGGCAGACGATACCACACCACTGTTTACCACCACCTTTGGAAAAGTAGAAGCCCGCATTAAGATGCCGGTGGGAAACGGTATCTGGCCCGCATTCTGGATGCTTCCTGCCACCGATGACTACACCGTTTGGGCAGCCAGCGGTGAAATTGACATTATGGAAGCACGGGGACGCCTGCCAAACCGCACCTACGGCACCCTGCATTTTGGATCTTCATGGCCAAGCAATAAATATGCCGGCAGCATGTATAAATTTCCGGCAGGCGAAACTATGGCAGACTATCATGTATACGCCGTTGAATGGCTGCCGGGGCTTATCCGCTGGAGTGTAGACGGTACCGTATTCTATGAAACCAGCGACTGGTGGAGTATGGCAGAAGGCGCAGAAAGCCCTTATCCCTACCCGGCCCCCTACGACAAACCATTCTATATCCTGCTGAACCTGGCACTGGGTGGTACCTTTGACACCGGCTATGCTCCGGATGAATCAAAACTGCCGGCAAAAATGTACGTTGACTATGTCCGCGTATGGCAGCGGGATGAACCGTACAACATGGACGTAAAACGTCCGAAACCAAAACGGGATTCAGAAAAGTTTGCATCGTTCACGGCTGCTGATGCAGAAACCGGCAACTTTATTGCTGATCCGACTCTGTCACAGGCTGATACGGTTGCCATGATTGAAAATGAGATGGATATCCGGAACCGCAGCTGGTATTTCCTGGCATTGAGTGAATTTGGCGGTAAAGCCAGTTCAAGAGAAGTAACCGGAGTTGATGGGAACAGCTGGCGTAAAGTAGATATTCAGGCTGTCGGGGAGCAGAACTATTCCGTACAGCTGCTGCAGCACCTGCCCCTTGCACAGGGATACTCCTACCGCATTGAGTTTGATGCCTATGCCGATGGCCCACGTCAGATTGCCATGAAGGTAAGTGGCGATGCCGATAACGCCTGGGCTGTGTACTCTCTGGAATATCATCCCCAGCTGACTACGGAACCTCAGCATTTTTCCTACTTCTTTACCATGGAAAGTGCCACGGATGCTACCGCCCGACTGGAATTTGAACTTGGACTGGACAATACGTCAGTATACCTGAGCAATGTCCGTGTTACGGTTGCTGAACTGTAAGTTTATTCATTGCTGCTGCCAACAGTAGCAACAAGTGCACGTTTTATGCTATAAACTTGTATAAATATACAATAGGAGACGTGCACTTGTTTCAGTCTTTTTATGATACCATGATCTACGGTGGCCGCTGGACACTGTTGCTGCAGGGTCTTGGTATTACGCTTCTTATCGCAGCCCTCGGCGTTTTCATCGGAACCATTCTTGGCGGTCTTTTTGCCCTGATGAAAATCTCCAGCAATAAATTCCTCAAATTCATTGCAAACGTGTACACCACTGTTATCCGTGGTATTCCGCTGGCAACCCAGCTGATGATTTTTTATTTCGTTATCTTTGCTCCTCTGGGATTGAACCGCCTTCTGGTTGCCATCATTGCCTACGGTATTAACTCCGGCGCCTACTGCTGTGAGATTTTCCGTGCCGGTATCCAGGGTATTGATATCGGACAGACAGAAGCCGGACGCTCTCTGGGATTAAGCAAATGGCAGACACTGATAAAAATCGTTCTGCCACAGGCCGTAAAAGCCGTACTGCCTACCTACACCTCTGAATTCATCGTACTGATTAAGGAAACCTCCGTTGCCAGCTTTATCGCCGTATGCGACCTGACAAAAGCCGGCGACATGATCCGTAATGCAACCTATAACGCCTGGATTCCACTGCTTTCCTGTGCCGTTATCTATCTGTGCCTCACGGTAGGTCTTACCAAACTCTTTGGTATTTTTGAAAAAAGGATGGCAAAAAGTGATCGCAACTGAAAATCTGCATATCAGCTTTGGAGACCTGCACGTACTGAAAGGTGTTTCCACCCGCATCAAAAAAGGCGAAAAAGTAGTAATCATCGGACCTTCCGGTTCCGGAAAATCAACATTCCTCCGCTGTCTGAACATGCTGGAGACCCCGCAGGAAGGGACCATTACCTTTGAAGGTACTGAACTGACCGGCAAAAAAGTTGACATCAACAAGCACCGGCAGAAGATGGGTATGGTTTTCCAGCACTTTAACCTGTTCCCGCACCTGACCGTTCTGCAGAACATTACCCTGGCACCGGTTACGCTGAAATTACTGTCAAAGGCAGAAGCTGAAAAACTGGCACACAGCCTGCTGAAAACCGTCGGACTGGAAGATAAGGCTGATGCTTATCCTTCTACCCTTTCCGGCGGACAGAAACAGCGTATTGCCATTGTCCGCGCCCTTGCCATGAAACCGGATGTCATGCTGTTTGATGAACCGACCAGCGCACTGGACCCGGAAATGGTAGGTGAAGTTCTGAACGTAATGAAACAGCTGGCAGAAGACGGCATGACCATGGTCTGCGTTACCCACGAAATGGGCTTTGCCCGAGAGGTTGCAGACCGCGTCCTCTTCATGTACGACGGTATCATTCTGGAAGAAGGCACCCCCGACCAGCTCTTCAACCA
>JAKSTT010000176.1 GCA_024413635.1 Treponemataceae bacterium
GTAGGGCGGTCGAGTTTCCCTGGGTCATGTCGAGCGTTTTGTCTTTCACAAAAATTACTCCTGTAGCAGTTTTTATATCTATAGCACGAGTGCAGTGCCAGTGCAAGAATGGATATTGCTTGTCATAATTTAAGTAATGCTTTAGAATATTTTAAGAAAAGAAAATGCTCAGACGGGGGAGGTTTGAAATGAACACAAAATACGTTACTGGTGGATTACTGATTCTGCTTATCTGTCTGCTGATTACTGCCTGTCCTGACAACTATACCGGAAGCTACTATGAAATTACCTGGGGCCATTGTGACCGTCAGGATTTTGAGCCTATCTGGCAGAACCCTGAACTGAGCTATGCCGAAACAAAAACGGCATTGACCGCAGAATCCGGTACCAGCGTAAAAGTCCGCGAAGGGGTTAAGGAAACTGCCCTGCAGAACAGACTTGATGCTGATGTACGGCTTCGGGAAGACTTCATCCAGGATATGCTGCAGAATCTGGCAGCCCGTCCTGATGCAGTGCGTTCATGGTGCCGCAGCGATAATCCTGATACCTGTTACTGGGTATATGTAAAGAAAATATATCCCTGATTTTTTGTGGTGCAACCGGTTTCTTTTTTAAGCATTATCTTGTTATTTTTTTCAGAAATAATATAGATTTACGTTTAATTTTATTAAAGAGGAAGAGAAACAATCTATGAAAAAGAAAGTGTGTATCAGTATTGTACTGCTGGCCCTCATTGGACTTACCCTGACCGGTTGCCAGACTCCCTATACCGGCAAGTATTACGATGTAGTCTGGGGACGTGCAGCAGACCCTGAATTCAGTAACGTCTGGGCTCAGAATCTGGAAAATGCCACTAAGAAAAACAGTCTGGTGCCAATCTCTGGAGATACTGTTAAATCAGAGAGCCGGTTAACGGACAGTTCGCTCAAGTCATATCTGAAAAATACTGTCAGATTCAGCGATGAATTGGTTACCAAGTACATGTCCCAGCTGGAAGTATTCCCTGACATCTTAATGAACTACTGGTATAAGAGCGACCCCGATGTTCACTACTGGGTATACATCAGGGTTGCCGACTGAATTTAACCCTGAATGCTGATCATGCTGCCGGTATGCTGCTGGGCGGCATATACCGTACGGGTATTGCGGTAGGGGTTGTTCAGGTTTGTGCGGGTGGCGGTGATTTTTGCCATCTGTACTGCCAGCAGTTCCCTGTTTGCTTTATTCTGCTTCAGCACTTTTTCCTGCAGCCGGGCCAGATCGGTTTTCAGCACCGGAATGCCCGAAAGACCTTCTGCATCAAACATGGCAACTTTGTCCCGGTACAGGTTTTCCATGGGGACAATAACCTTCTGCAGGCTTGCCAGGTTTGAGACAATCTGGTTTTCCAGCTCGGTATGGGCAGCAATGGCATCAGCATCAGCCTTTTCAATCTCTGAACCCTGCAGTTCCAGGACTTTCAGGTAATCATTGAATTTCTTCCGCTGTTCTTCCAGCAGTGCCTTAAAGCGCTTGAGGATTGCAATGCGTTCGTTGATTTCTTCCTGGGTTAATGTCTGTGCCATTACGGTCTCCTTACAGTGAAATATCGATATTCTGCCGCTGCTGTCCGCTGGCAGAAGTGGTTTCTGCTGCGGTGCGCCAGGCGCCTAACAGGTCTGAAAGCATTTTCCGTACCGATCCCAGCTTTGTTTTATCGTGGCTGATATTGGCCTGCATCAGTTCCTGGTTGAAGAAGGTGTACAGAGAAAGCAGATTCTGTGCAATTTCTCCACCTTTATCCATATCCAGTGATACTTCCAGCTCAGTGATGATTTCCTGGGTCTTTACAATACACTTGTTCAGTTTTTCAATGCCTGCAGGTGCCAGTTTTTCGCCATCAGTAAAGAGCGATTCAGCCAGTTCAAGCTGGCGTACAGCTTCTTCATACAGCATGACGATAAGTTTGCCACCGCTGGCAGTCTTTACACCGGTTTCTTTATAAGCGGCGTAGGGATTTTGATATGCCATATAAACCTCTCCCTCTAATTTCGGCTTTCAGGAATAAAGTATTAGGATTTTCCCCTTCATAACAAAAATTTAGTAGTCCTTATGAATAAAACTTAGTATCTTTTACTCATATCATGTTAAGGACTTTTTATGAGTGACGATAAAAAACCGGATAACGATCCCTTTGATTTTTTCAAACTGTCTCCAGAACCTGGAAACGGCAAGGATAACAAGAAAAAACCAAAAATTCCTTACTGGGCAGTTGCCCTGATTGTGTTCGGAATTGTAGCCCTGCTGAATGTTCTGCTGACTACCCGGTCAAATAACGATGTTATTGCTTTTTCTGATTTCAAGACCCTGATTGAGCGGGGGGAAATCAATTACGTAGAGTTGAGTGATACCTACTTTTACGGATATAACAAAGGATTTGCCGCAACCGATGATGGTAATGGCTATACATCAACAGGCGGCATTTCCGGACTGATTTCTTCTTCTGCCGGCGGCCGTCAGGTATACCGCTGTGCATCAATCCTGACCCAGGATTTCCTGAAGTTCCTGGACGAAAAGGGCGTAACCTACAAGGCTACCGTAAAGCAGACCAACTACTTTCTGGAATTTGTCCTGAACTGGGTTATTCCCATTGCCTTCTTCATGCTCATGTGGCGGTTCCTGTTCAAGAAAATGGGCGGCGGTGCCATGGGTGGCAGCATGTTCGGTATCGGCGGCAGTAAATCTTCTGCCGTAGAAGAAGGAAAAGTTAAGACCCGGTTTACTGATGTTGCCGGTGTTGATGAGGCAAAAGAAGAACTGGTAGAAGTTGTAGACTTCCTGAAAAGCCCGAAAAAATACACGGATATCGGTGGTAAAATCCCGAAAGGTGTACTGCTGGTAGGACCGCCAGGAACCGGTAAAACCCTTCTGGCCCGTGCCGTTGCCGGTGAAGCCGGTGTTCCGTTCTTCCGCATTTCCGGCTCTGACTTTGTAGAAATGTTTGTCGGTGTTGGTGCCAGCCGTGTCCGCGACCTCTTTAAGCAGGCCCGCGAAAAAGCTCCCTGTATCGTTTTCATTGATGAAATTGATGCCCTGGGTAAAAGCCGTGTAAACGGATTTGGCGGCGGCAACGACGAACGGGAACAGACATTGAACCAGCTGCTGGTAGAGATGGACGGTTTTGACAATGAAAACGGTCTTATCCTGCTGGCTGCAACCAACCGCGCTGATATTCTTGACCCGGCACTGCTGCGCCCCGGCCGTTTTGACCGTCAGGTACCGGTAGAAAAACCGGATGTTAAAGGTCGTGAAGACATTCTGCGTATTCACGCCAAGAACGTAAAACTTGAAGATGACGTTGACTTTGTCAGTGTTGCCCACGGAACTACCGGATTTGCCGGTGCAGACCTGGCCAACGTGGTAAACGAAGCTGCCCTGCTGGCAGTCCGTAACGGTCACAAAAAAGTCAGCATGTCGGATTTTAACGATGCCATTGATAAGGTAAGCATCGGCCTTAAAAAGAAGACCCGCAAGGATAACGAAAAGGAAATCCGGCTGGTATCTGTTCACGAAACAGGACACGCACTGGTTGGTGCCTTTACTCCTGATTATCCGCCGGTAAACAAGATTACCGTTGTACCAAGAAGTCATGGTGTCGGTGGTTTTACCCAGTACCGGGAACAGGAAGAAAAGAACTTCCAGACACGGAACGACATGCTGAATGAAGTTGATACCCTGCTGGGCGGCCGCGCTGCAGAGCAGATTATCCTGGGAGACATCAGTACCGGTGCTTCCAACGATATTGCCCGTGCTACTGACATCCTGAAACGCATGATTGTGGACTTCGGTATGAGCGACAAGTTCCGGAACATGACCTTAGGTAAGGGTGTTCTGGGGAACCCGGGCGGAGAACCGGTCTTTACCCGCGAGTTTTCTGAAGATACCCAGAAGTGGATTGATGAAGAAATTGCCCGCCTGATGGATGAGCGGTATGAGAAAGTAGTAAAACTGCTTTCTGACCACAAAGCCCTGCTGGAATACATTTCTGACCGGCTGCAGAAGGTTGAAACAATGGAAGGAAAAGAATTCCAGGAAATTGTTGATGCAGAAAAGAACGTCATGTCAGGTGTGCAACCTGCACCAGAACC
>JAKSTT010000177.1 GCA_024413635.1 Treponemataceae bacterium
TCTTTTCTGCATAAATATGCACCCCGTATTCACAATGCCCCTCTAAATCGCTAAAATAGAGGGACATTCATATAATTTTTTACGAGGTAGCATTATGGCTAAATACCCTTTTGACACCATTGAGCCCAAGTGGCAGGCTTACTGGGAAAAAAACAAGACATTCAAAGTAACTGAAGATCCAAAATTCGACAAAGCACACCGCCGCTACGTTCTGGACATGTTCCCCTACCCATCAGGAGCCGGACTCCATGTAGGACATCCAGAAGGTTACACCGCAACTGATATCTACTGCCGCTACCTACGTATGAATGGATATAACGTACTGCATCCAATGGGATTTGATGCATTCGGTCTGCCAGCTGAAAACTACGCTATTAAAACCGGTACCCATCCGGCAATTACCACCAACAAGAACATTGAAAACTTTACCCGCCAGATTAAATCTCTGGGCTTCTCATATGACTGGGACCGCTGCGTTTCTACCTGCGAACCTGAGTACTACAAATGGACTCAGTGGATTTTCCTGCAGCTGTACAAAAAAGGTCTGGCATACGAAGCAGAAACACCTATCAACTGGTGTCCTTCATGTATGACCGGTCTTGCCAACGAAGAAGTAAAAGAAGGCAAATGTGAACGCTGTGGTTCCATCGTTACCCACAAGACCATCCGCCAGTGGATCTTAAAAATTACTGATTATGCTGATGACCTGCTGAAAGGTCTTGATGGTCTTGACTGGCCAGAAAGCGTAAAACTGATGCAGAAAAACTGGATTGGCCGCTCAGAAGGTGCAGAAGTTGACTTTGAAGTTGCTGATGCAGACGGAAAGGGAACCGGTAACAAACTGACCGTATACACTACCCGCTGTGATACCCTCTTCGGAGCTACCTACATGGTAGTAAGCCCTGAACACCCGCTGCTGGACAAACTGACCACTGCTGACCAGAAAGCAGCCGTAGCAGCTTACGTTGAAGAAGCTGCTAAAAAATCAGACCTGCAGCGTACTGACCTGAACAAGGACAAAACCGGTGTATTCAGCGGAAGCTATGCCATTAACCCGGTAAACGGCACCCTGATTCCTATCTGGGTTGCAGATTACGTTCTCATCAGCTACGGTACCGGTGCCATTATGGCTGTACCTGCCCACGATGACCGCGACTGGGAATTTGCCAAGAAATTCAACCTGCCTATCATTGAAGTTCTGAAATCAGAAGTTGATGTACAGGAACAGGCCTGGACCCAGGATGGTATCCACGTTAACTCAGGATTTGTTGACGGTCTTAACAAAAAAGACGCCATTGCCAAAATGATTGAGTTCCTGACTGAACGCAAGATTGGCCGTGCTACCGTAAACTACAAACTGCGTGACTGGATTTACAGCCGCCAGAGATACTGGGGTGAACCAATCCCGTTAATCCACTGCCCTGACTGTGGAACCGTTCCGGTACCGGAAGAAGAACTGCCACTGGAACTGCCTCAGGTAAAGAGCTATCAGCCAACCGGTACCGGAGAATCTCCACTGGCCGGCATTGACAGTTGGGTTAACTGTAAGTGTCCAAAATGTGGTAAAGACGCAAAACGCGAAACCAACACCATGCCTCAGTGGGGTGGATCATGCTGGTATTACCTGCGCTATCTTGACCCACAGAACAAGACCGCCTTTGCTTCAAAAGAAGCCATGGATTACTGGATGCCGGTAGACCTGTACGTTGGTGGAGCTGAACACGCTGTTCTGCATCTGCTGTATTCTCGTTTCTGGCACAAAGCACTGTTTGATGCCGGCATCGTTAATACTCCGGAACCATTCCAGCGCCTGGTTAACCAGGGTCTTATCACCTCTTTTGCTTACCAGCGCAAGAACAAGACCCTTGTTCCTACCGATGAAGTTGAAGAAAAAGACGGCGGATACTATGAAATTGCGACCGGTGAAAAACTGGAACAGGTAATTGCCAAAATGTCCAAATCACTGAAAAACGTTATCAATCCTGATGATGTAATCCGTGATTACGGTGCAGACAGCGTACGCTGTTACGAAATGTTCATGGGACCTCTTGAAGTTTCAAAACCATGGAACACTCAGGGTATGATAGGTGTAAGCCGCTTCCTGGAAAAAATCTGGGCAGTCGGTGAAAAACCAATGACTGACAGTGCTCCAAGCGCAGAAATGACCAAACTGCTGCACAAAACCATCAAGAAGGTAACTGAAGACACTGCAAACCTGGCATTCAATACTGCCATCAGCCAGATGATGATTTTCATCAACGAAGCATCAAAGCTGAACGAAGTTCCAAAGGCCATGTGGTCAGACTTTGTTAAACTGATTGCGCCATACGCTCCTCACCTGGGTGAAGAACTGTGGGAAAAACTGGGCAACACCGAATCAATAAGCTACGCACAGTGGCCAACCTACGATGAAGCCCTGACCGTTGACAATACCTGTACCATCGTAGTACAGATCAACGGTAAAGTACGTGACAAGTTTGAAGCTGCCATTGGTGCTGACAAAGCCGAAGTTGAAAAACTGGCTCTGGCCACCGACGGTGCAAAACGGTTCCTTGACGGTAAAGAACCTGCCAAAGTAATCGTTGTACCAAACAAACTGGTCAACATCGTAGTTAAATAACAACAGGCGATATACAAGAAAGGCTCCCGTATCACACGATGCGGGAGCCTTTTTCATTCTACTGAACCATTCGGATTTCAGATTTCGGCGTATTCTTCCTTGGTGTAGTACTGGTTGGACTTCAGGTACTTCGGGATGTTCTGGGATTCGCCGTTTACCAGAATATCTGCGTGATGGTTAGCCAGCTCCAGAACGTAGGTGTTCTGGTCAGTGGCCAGTTTACCAACGCAGGAAACGCGGAGCTTCAGGTTTGACGACAGATGGGTAACATCAAACAGACTCAGGAAACGCTTGCAGCGTCCCTTGAATGCACGCTCCGGATCAAGGTTATCCAGGTTATCGTTATGGAATTCAAAGGTAATGTTCAGCCAGCCATCTTCATCCATATCAAAGTACGATTCACAGAATTCCTTAACGTATTCGCGGTTCTGGCTGGCACGTGAAATACGGGAGAACTCTTCCAGTTCATCAACAAACGTAAGGAAGTTAACGCTTTCAATTTCAGAAATCGAATAGTCTTCACAGGTATGAACTGAAACTGACTTCAAGATTTCTGTAATAGAAAGCAAAACCTCTGCAGGTGTCCGTGCATTCTCCGACAGATCAAGCTTTGATTCCCGGCTGTAATGGATTGCACCAAAGACTTCGATATTTTTAGCCAGAACAAAAGCACTCATGATACCGTGCTGGTAGTCTTCAAAGTCCTTGAGCATAGAGTTCCGGAATCCGTTATCAGGATTGAAATAAGCCTGCAATTCCATTGCTTTGGCCATTGCTTCACGTTCTTCTTTAGTCAGTTCCTTTACTGCGTCAGAATTGATACCAACAATGCTCTGTTTATCCATGGTAAAGCATTTTTCAAACACCTTAAGGATAATATCACCTTCATCAAGATACAGGTCATTGTACAGATTGCAGTTAAAGCTGCGGGAAAGCAGGTCAATAAAGTTTGATATGAATTCCTGCTGGATGTTGTCAAATCCAAAAGAAAAATCATCAAAATTGTTTACGGCAAAATACGGCAGCACTTTCTTGATGCTCTTGTTGATTTTTTCAATCTTCTTTAACGGATATCCCAGGTCATGGGTAATGGCAGAAACACAGAATACAGCATCATCCAGTTTATTCTGCGCTTCGATTACTCTCTTGATATTCTCCAGCATCTGCTTTGACTTTTTGCTGAGCGATTCAGTTTCATAGACAATCTCGTACAAGCCCTCTACAATCATCTCTGTCTGTTTCATATCAAGGAACAGACGGCTGAAGCTCTCGTTTTTCTTGATGTACTCACCCAGGAAATATACCCAGATGCAATGCAGGGTATGATCACGATAGAAAGAATCTGAAGCGAAAATCAGTTCTTCAAATTCAACGTAGGAATCAAAATAGTTGAAAATACGGTCATATCCATGCTTATTAGGATCGATGAACGAAAGAGAAGCATCAAAAAGGGCCTTCCAAAGATCACAGGCAATGGT
>JAKSTT010000178.1 GCA_024413635.1 Treponemataceae bacterium
TCGGTATACTTGCGGCATGTACCGCATCTATACCGAACGTAAACCTGGGTTCGAAAATGAAGCTCGCCGCATTCAGGGCGAAATTGCTCATTTTCTTGGTGTTTCAAGCGTAACTGGTGTACGCTATTTGAATCGTTACGATATTGAAAATGCCAGCGACGAAGCTTGCAAAGAAGCTGCAGTCCGCATTTTCTCTGAACCGCAGAGCGATGTGTGTTTCTTTGAACACTTCCCGCTTGCTGAAAATGACACGGTCATCATCTGGGAATACCTTCCCGGTCAGTACGACCAGCGTTCAGACAGTGCTGAACAGTGTCTTTCCCTCCTGCTCAGTTCCCTGGGCGAAACCGGTGCCAAACCCACCGTACGCTGTGCAAAACTGGTAGTACTTACCGGCAGCGTAACTCCATCTGATGTTGAAAAAATCCAGAAATATCTGATTAACCCGGTAGACAGCCGTCTGGCAAAACCGGAAATCCCTGCAACCTTAAAAATGGATATTACCCAGCCCGGTGACATTCCTGTTTTTGATGGCTTTATTGATCTTGATGCTGCCGGCCTTGCTGCCCTCCGTGAAAAAATGGGTCTTGCCATGGATAACGCTGACATTGCATTCATGCAGGACTACTTCAAGAAAGAAGGCCGCAATCCTACCGAAACTGAAGTTCGTGTTCTTGATACCTATTGGTCAGATCACTGCCGCCATACTACCTTCAATACCGTTCTGGAAGACATTTCCATTGACGGTGGCGATATGGCAGCTCCTATCACTGCATCCCTGGATGAATACAAAGCCATCCGCGATGAACTGTATGTTGGCCGCAACAAACCCCTGACCCTTATGGATATGGCTTGTATCGGTGCCAAATACCTGAAAAAACACGGCAAGCTTGATGACATTGAACTGTCAGAAGAAATCAACGCCTGTTCAATCTATATCGATGTTGATGTTGCAGACTTTGCCGAACCCGGCAGCAAATCAAACAGCCGTACCGAAAAATGGCTTTTGCAGTTCAAGAACGAAACCCATAACCACCCGACCGAAATCGAACCATTCGGTGGTGCTGCTACTTGTATCGGTGGTGCCATCCGTGACCCCCTTTCAGGACGTGCCTGGGTTTATCAGTCACTGCGTGTAACCGGTGCTTCTGATCCTACCGTTCCACTGTCAGCTACCCGCGAAGGTAAACTGCCACAGAAAAAACTGACTACTGAAGCTGCCCAGGGCTTCTCTTCATACGGTAACCAGATTGGTCTTACCACCGGTCAGGTTGCAGAAATGTACCACCCTGGCTTTGAAGCAAAACGCATGGAACTGGGTGCCGTAATTGCCGCTGTTCCTGCTGAATGTGTAAAACGTGAAGTTCCGGATGCCGGAGACGTTGTCATTCTGGTTGGTGGCGGTACCGGCCGTGACGGTATCGGTGGTGCAACCGGTTCTTCCAAAGCCCATAACGTTAAGTCTGTTACCACTGCAGCTGCAGAAGTTCAGAAAGGTAACGCCGTAGAAGAACGCAAAATCCAGCGTCTGTTCCGTAACCGCGATGTTTCCAACATGGTCCGCCGCTGTAACGACTTTGGTGCCGGTGGTGTATCGGTAGCTGTAGGTGAACTGGCTCCCGGCCTCCTCATCAACCTGGATAACGTTCCTAAGAAATACGAAGGCCTCAACGGTACCGAACTGGCAATTTCAGAAAGCCAGGAACGCATGGCCATTGTTGTACGCGAAAAAGACGGCCCGGCACTGATTGCTGCTGCCGCTGCTGAAAACCTGAACGCCGTTCAGATTGCAACCGTAACTGATACCAACCGCCTGGTTATGACCTGGCGCGGTAAAACCATCGTAGATATTGACCGCGGATTCCTTGATACTGCCGGTGCAAGCCGCAGTGCAAAATCCCACATTACTGCTCCGGTAAAGGCAGATTCTCCGCTGTGTGCTCCCCTTGAATCCGTTCAGGCTGTCCTGAACCAGAGCTGTGCCTGTGGCGGAGATGCCAATGCAGAACACAAACCAGGTGCAAAACTGGAAAAAGCATGGCTTACCAACATGCAGGACCTGGCTGTCTGTTCACAGCGCGGTCTTGGTGAACGCTTTGACGGTTCCATCGGTGCTGCAACCGTTATGTTCCCTTACGGCGGTAAATACCAGAGCACACCGGAAAGCGGCTGTGCTGCAAAAATCCCGGTAATCTTCCCTGCAGAAACCAATACTGCATCCCTCATGACCTTCGGTTATGATCCACGGGTTGCCAGCTGGTCACCATACCACGGTGCACAGACTGCAGTGCTCTACTCAATGGCACGTATTGCTGCCCTGGGTGGACGTCCTGCTGACTGCCGCCTGACGTTCCAGGAATACTTTGAACGCACCAGTTCTGCAGAAGCCTGGGGTAAACCAACTGCTGCCCTGCTGGGTGCCCTTTCTGCACAGAAAGCCATGGGAACTGCTGCCATTGGTGGTAAGGACTCCATGTCCGGAACCTTTGGCGACATCCACGTTCCACCAACACTGGTTTCTTTTGCCGTAACTACCAGCGATGCACGTCATATGGTTTCCGGTTCATTCAAGAATGCCGGCAACACCGTATACTACATCCCCTGTTCATATAACGCAGACCTTACTCCAGACTTTGTTGCCTTTACCAAAGCCAGCGATGCCCTGCACAGCCTGACCCAGAAAGATGCTGTTGCTGCCGTATACCCGGTAGGTGCCGGTGGTATTGCAGAAGCCGTTACCAAAATGGCTTTCGGTAACAGAATCGGCTTTGCCTTTGATGCAGACAGCTATGCAAAACTGCGTGAAGCACACGGCGTACAGAGTGACGTTCTGGCTGCAGCTGATCATACCTGCACCAGCTGGCTGCTGTTCAGCCCCTTCTACGGTTCCCTCATTGCAGAAGTTTCTGCAGAGAACAAAGCTGCATTTGAAGCTGCCTTTGTCGGCGTAGAAAACAAACCGTTCGTTCTGGGTACTACCACTGCAGAACGCACCATTGCCGTTAAGAAAGCCGTTATCGACCTGGCAGAAGCAGAAAAACTGTGGGAGAAGCCACTGGCTGAAGTATTCCCGCCAATCGTAAAAGGCAGCGATGATGCATCTAAAGTTGCAGCACTCCCTGACTGGGCAACCAAAACCCACGAATCTCTGGACGCTGCCCGTAAGTCATTCCACATCGGAAACAAATCTGCCGCCAAACCAAAAGTTGTTATCCCCGTATTCCCCGGTACCAACTGTGAATTTGATATGGGCCGTGCATTCAGCCTGGCAGGCGCTGCACCAGAAATCGTAGTATTCCGCAACAATACGCCGGCAGCCCTTGCAGAAAGCCTGAAAGAACTGCAGACCAAACTGAGTACCGCTCAGATTCTGGCTCTGGCCGGCGGTTTCTCTGCCGGTGACGAACCGGACGGTTCCGGTAAGTTCATTGCCAACGTACTGCGTGAAAGCAACATTGCTGATGAAGTAATGGCTCTGCTGGACAGCCGTAAAGGTCTGGTACTGGGTATCTGTAACGGTTTCCAGGCCCTGATCAAGACCGGTCTTGTTCCCTACGGAAAGATCATTACCACTCCGACCGAAGATATGCCAACCCTGACCTACAACAACATCAGCCGCCATATCAGCCGTGTAGTACGTACCCGCATGGTAAGTGCTGCAAGTCCGTGGGCATTGGATCCAACCGTACTCAACGCTGATACCCACCTGATTCCTGTTTCTCACGGTGAAGGCCGCATCGTTGTTTCTGAAGCCATGGCTAAAGACCTGTTTGCAAAAGGCCAGATTTTTACCCAGTACGTTGATGAAAACGGTAACCCGGTTATGACTGAACCAGATAACCCCAACGGTTCGCTGTATGCCATTGAAGGTATGACCAGCCCTGACGGCCGCGTACTTGGTAAGATGGGACACAACGAACGTACCCTGGGACCAAACGCTGACGGTTCTTCAGATGAACTGATCAAGAACATGAGCGGAAACCGCTGCCAGAACGTATTTGCAGCCGGCGTCCGCTACTTCGGCTAATATTCTGTTATACCCGTATGAAAAACTGCCGCCATGCAGTACCCTTCATACGGGTTT
>JAKSTT010000179.1 GCA_024413635.1 Treponemataceae bacterium
TATCACTGATAGTCAGTGCTTCTTCCGGGTCATGGGTAACGATGATAGTGGTCAGGTGGTAATCCTTGGCGATAGTGACGATCTTTTCTTTGATTGATTCCTTAATAACGCCATCAAGGGCAGAAAGGTGTTCATCAAGAAGCAGAATTTTCGGTTTCATGACCATAGTGCGGGCCAGGGCGACACGCTGCTTCTGGCTACCGGACAGCATATCGATTTTTTTGTCCAGATGATCCCGCAGGTCAAGCAGATCGATAAGGGAATCTACTTCTTCCGGCGTTGAACGGTCCGGAAAGTTACGCAGGCCATAGGTAATGTTTTTATAGGCGTTCAGATTGGGGAACAGGGCATAATCCTGGAACACGATATTGAATCCCCGTTTTTCCATGGGAACTTTGGTGATATCAGAACCGTCAAAAATCAGGGAGCCGTCATCGGCATCAGTAATTCCCAGAATGATGTTCAGAAGCGTGGTTTTTCCACTGCCGGAAGGTCCCAGTATGGAAACGATTTCCGAATCCCCGATATCAAGGGAAATACCATCAAGAATAACCTGTTTTCCGTATGCTTTTTTCAAATTCTGAATCTGTAACACTGATTTCTCCTGTCCGTCTTATACCGAATATGAATTATCCAGTTCTTTCAATTCATTGAACGTATCAATTTCTACAATATCATTAAATGAGCATTCCCGCACCTTTACCGTAAAGTCATCCTTACAGTACTGCAGCGGCACATTGTCCCAGTAGCGTTCCTTGCCCCCGGGCTGTTCATACACCTTTTTGACACAATCACCCAGTTTCCGTCCGTCCTGGGATGTCCAGTAGGAAATACCCATCATCTGATATACATCAGTACCGCCAACACTGACGCCGGTAATTACATCTTTTTCTACCTGGAAGCACCAGTCATCAGACCGCTGGCAGGGAACGCCCAGATAATTGGATTCATACTGGTACCGGCTGATAAGGCGCGGATTTTTCAGCAGCAGGTCTGATTCCAGGATATAGGCGTTTTCCAGGGAATAGCGGGCACACATCAGACTGGTAATATTATTGCCTTCGTTGTATGCCGGGTTTTCTACAAACTTGATGTTGGGATATTTATACAGAAGCTGGTCAAACTGTTCAGAGAGATAGCCGCGGACAATGATGATTTCTTCAATGCCGGCAGCTACTACAGCATCCAGCAGGGTATCGATAATCCGCTTGCCGTGAACACGGATTAACGGTTTAGGTGTATTCAGGGTAATGGGTACCAGGCGGGAACCAAAGCCTGCTGCAATAAAGACAGCCCGTTTCACCCGGTAGGGTTCCAGAGCTTCAAGGCCGGCGGCCGTAATCCGGTTGTCTTCAAGCAGGCCACGTTCGGTCAGGTCTGCAACCGTTGCATTAACCGTGCCGACAGAAAGTCCAGTGTTTCTGGACAGGGCCCGCTGGGAGAGGATTTTCTTTTCTACCGCAATTTCTGAAAGGACAGAAAATTCTTTCTTTAACAGCATAACGCAGTATAGTATACCGAAAGTGTTCAAAATATGAAAGTTAAAAATTACTTTTGAACACATTTTTCGCATTACTCTTGCATTTTTTGTTCAACTTATGCATATTGGGTATACACTTTGAACATGGAGGCATACATGGCTAAGACCGTATACGTAGGAATTACCGGTGACATTATCCATCCCGGTATCATCAACATCATTACTGAGGGCGCAAAACTGGGTGAACTGACCGTAGGTCTTCTGACTGACAGCGCCATTGCATCACACAAGCGTCTTCCATACCTGACCTATGACCAGCGTAAGGCAGTTGTAGAAAACATCAAGGGCGTTGCCAACGTTGTTCCACAGGAAGAATGGAGTTACATTCCCAACCTGAAAAAACTGAAACCCGACTACATCATCCATGGTGATGACTGGAAAACCAATTATCTGTCTGCCATCCGCGAAGAAGTATTCGCCGTCATGAAGGAATGGGGCGGACAGGTTGTAGAAATTCCGTATACCCAGGGCGTAAACTCTTCTGCCCTGGCAGAAAGTGCCCGTTCCATCGGCACCACCCCGGATATCCGCCGGGCTACCCTGCGCCGTCTGATTGCCGCAAAGCCCATTGTCCGCATTATGGAGGCACACTCGGGCTTAAGCGGACTCATCGTTGAAAATACCGAAGTAATGAAAGAAGATGGTCTGCATACCTTTGACGGCATGTGGTCTTCTTCACTGACTGACTCTACCTGTAAGGGTAAGCCGGATATTGAAGCCGTTGACCTGACGACCCGTCTGCAGTCACTGACTGACATTCTGGAATGTACCACCAAGCCGATCATTTACGACGGTGATACCGGAGGTATTCCTGAACACTTTGTATTTACCGTACGTACCCTGGAACGCAACGGTGTTTCTGCCGTTATCGTAGAAGACAAAAAAGGTCTTAAAAAGAACAGTCTGTTTGGCACTGAAGCTAAACAGGTGCTGGCTACGGAAGAAGAGTTCTGCGAAAAAATTGCTGCCGGTAAAAAGGCACAGGTTACCAAAGACTTCATGATTATTGCCCGCATTGAAGAAATCATTGCCGGTTACAGTGTTGATGAAGCTATTGCCAAAGCCTTTGCTGCCGTTAACGCCGGTGCCGATGGCGTCATGATTCACTCAAAGGACAAGAGCGGCGAAGACATCAAGGAGTTCTGTGCCAAATTCCGTGCCAAATACAAGGAAGTACCGATTGTTCTGGTACCGACTACCTACAATCAGTTTACTGAGGCCGAACTGGCATCCTGGGGCGCCAACGTCATCATTTATGCCAACCACATGCTCCGTGCCAGCTATCCGGCCATGCAGAAATGTGCCGAAGAAATACTGAAGGCAGAACGCAGTCTTGAAGTTAACGACATCTGTATGCCGATCAAACAGATTCTGGAACTGATTCCAGGCACCAAATAAGGCGGAAAGCGATGATTACACCAAAGTATTTTTATGATTCCCTGATACGCCGCGGTACAGACTTTTTTGCTGGCGTTCCTGACTCCCTGCTGAAGAACTTCTGTGCCTACGTAACGGATAACGCACCGGCTGATAAACACATCATCAGTGCCAATGAAGGCAGTGCTACGGCTCTTGCTACCGGCTATCATTTTGCCACCGGTAACATTCCGCTGATCTACATGCAGAACAGCGGTGAAGGCAACATGATTAATCCGCTGCTTTCCATCGTAGACCCGGATGTATACTCAGTTCCGCTCCTTATCGTCATCGGCTGGCGCGGTGAACCCGGCGTTCATGATGAACCCCAGCACGTAAAGCAGGGAAAAGTAACCTGCGGTCTGCTTGATGCCATGCAGATTCCCTACAGTGTTCTCAGTGGCGACATGGAAGACGGCAGTCTTGATGCGGTTCTTGATGCAGCCTATGCCCACATCAATGAAAAATCAGCCCCCTATGCCCTTGTCATCAAAAAAGGCACCTTTGCAGAGTATGTTCTGCAGAACAACGTAACAGTTGAAGCAGAAATGAGCCGTGAAGAAGCCATTGAAAAAATCATGCTTGCAGCCCCGGAAAGCGCAGCCTTTGTATCTACCACCGGTATGGCCAGCCGTGAGCTCTATGAACTGCGTGACAAGTACCACCAGGGGCATGAAAAAGACTTCCTGACCGTTGGCGGCATGGGACACGCCAGTCAGATTGCCCTGGCCATTGCCATGCAGAAAAAAGACCGTCAGATTTTCTGTATCGACGGTGACGGTGCCAGCATCATGCAGATGGGCGGTCTTGCCACCATCGGCACCCGTAAACCGGCAAACCTGGTACACATCGTTCTGAATAACGGTGCACACGACAGTGTCGGTGGCCAGCCTACCGTGGGACGCCAGATTGACCTGTGCGCCATTGCTGCAGGGTGCGGTTATGATAACGTGGTTCGCGTTGAAACTGCTGCGGAACTTGACGCGGTGCTGAACGACCGCGAAACTTCTGATACACTGACATTTGTTGAAGTTCTGGTACGGAAAGGTGCCCGCAAGGATCTGGGCCGCCCGAAGACCACACCTCAGGAAAACAAAAAAGCCCTTATGGAGTTTTTG
>JAKSTT010000018.1 GCA_024413635.1 Treponemataceae bacterium
GCTGTACTGAAGCAGAACTGGAAGAAGCCGTAGCACGCATGCTTGCCATTATGGCAGACTGACGATGATTGTACCGGGTTTTGCAGGCGCAAAACCCGAAGTATCCGCCGCCGTCCATGGCGGCATAAAGTAAAGGAATGCAGTGATGAATGCTAAGACGAGAATGATAGGACGGACGGTATCTCAGCGGACGGGTATGATTCTTGGCATTGGCATCATGCTGCTGCTGTTCCTGATTTTCATTGCGACGGCGGGGGCCAGTTTCTCCGCCGGACGCATTGCCGGCGGTGCGCTGGGGCCGTCAAAAACAACTTCCAACGCACTCCGCATCATAAAAGTTACCCGCTTTACCCTGCGGCAGGCAATTCTTTCAACCGTTGCAGCCCTGATCATCGGACTGCCTGCAGCCTACCTGGTGGCAAAAAAACAGTTTTTTGGCCGCCGTTTCCTTTCAAGTCTTTCAGCCGTTTCCCTGTGTATTCCGCCGCTCCTTATGGCGCTGGCCTTTGTCCTGTCATTCGGCATGAACGGGCAGGTCAACAAACTGCTGATGCACATTACCGGCGCAGAAGAAGCGCCCATCACGTTTCTGTATTCTTTCTGGGGCATCATCATCTGCCACGGCTTTTATAATTTTCCGGTAATCATGCGTACTGTTGCCGACACCTGGCAGCACCTGCCGGAAGACGAATACAACGCAGCCCGCCTGCTCGGTGCCAGCCGGCCACGCATTTTCCGCACCGTTACCATTTTTCAGCTGCTGCCGGCCATTGCCTCCAGCTGCATCATCGTATTCCTGTACTGCTTTTTCAGTTTCATCATCGTGCTGCTTTTCGGCCAGAAAGGCAGCAGTACCCTTGAAGTAGAAATGTATCAGGCAGCCCGTTCAAGCCTTGATTTTGTGCTTATCGGCCGCCTTTCAATCCTTGAAACCGCCATTGCCCTGCTGATGGTGGTAGTCTATGCCCTTATCTCAAAAAAGGGCCGGCACTCCACCGGTCTTGCGGCAGCCACCAGAACCAGAATCCGCGGCGGCTTTGAATGGACAATCACCATTGTTACCCTGGCGGTCATCGGCTTTTTCTTTCTTATGCCCATGGTACTGCTCCTGTGGAAAGCCGTTCCCGCCTTTGGCAAAGTGTTTGCCCGGGCCGCTTTCTTTGAAAGCCTGAAGAACACGCTGGTTGTCAGCGTATCAACGGCCGCATTGAGCACCATTACGGCATTTGTCTTTGCCGCCATCAGCCGCATTGCTGACCCGTACCGGAAAAGTTCCCTGCTCCGGGCCCTGCCCCTGGTACCCATGGCACTTTCCAGCGTGGTACTGGGGTTTGGTATAACCCTGCTTTCCAACTACACCTTCCTCCGCGGAAGCCCGGTTCTGCTGGTACTGGCACAGAGCGCCCTTACCTGGCCCTTTGCCCTGCAGCAGCTCCGTACGCCCATGGATAAAATTCCCCTGACGGTAACAGAAGCGGCATCTCTGTTGAGCCCCCGCCCTCTGGATACTGTTTTCTGCGTACTGCTTCCCCAGTGCCGCCGGGCGCTGTTTTCGGCCTTTGCCTTCTGTGCCGCCATTTCCAGCGGGGATGCGACCCTTCCACTGGTGCTGGGCATCCCAGGTTTTGACACTCTGGCGCTGTTCACCTACCGCCTTTCCGGCGCCTACCGCTTTAACGAAAGCTGTGCCTCAGGTGCCGTGCTCATGTTCCTGAGCATCACCCTGTTCATCATATCCGACCTGACCAACAAGGCTCCCCGAATAAGTGTAACAACCTATTTGAACAAGGAGACAAGGATTTGATTCTGAAAAATCGATAGGTTGGATGGGAAATGACAAAAACTGTCGAAGCCCGGAACGATAGTTTCCTTGCCGGGCTTCGCCTGTAGCGACGCCAGCTAGCGGTTTTGGCATTTTCCAGCCAGCCGGTAGATTTTTCAAAAACCAATTCATATAAGGAGTACGAAATGTTTGTTGAAATTACTGACATCTACCAGAAATTTGATGACCTGGCCATTACCTTCAGCGGCAGCGTTGACGCCGGCCAGATGCTGGTAATCACCGGACACTCCGGCAGCGGCAAATCCACCGTACTCCGCATGATTGCAGGCCTCCTTGACGAAAGCAAAAAAGCAGGCCATGCCGGCACCATCTGCATCGGCGGCACCGACGTATCAGAACTGGCTCCCGGAAAGCGGGGCATCGGCATGGCATTCCAAAGCCCGTCACTGTTCATGCACATGAACGTAGAAGACAACGTGGCATACGGGCTCCGTTCCCGTGGCATGAGCAGAAAAGAAGCCCGGTTAAAGGCCCACGACATGCTGGAACGCATGGGGCTCAGTGCTGACATTTTTGCCCGCCGTATGCCGGCCAACCTGAGCGGCGGTGAGCAGCAGCGCGTTTCACTGGCCCGCACCCTGGTCATTGAACCAAAACTGGTACTGTTTGACGAACCGTTCTCTGCCCTGGATGCACCCCTCCGCAAAAAACTGGGTGCGGAACTGCGCTCCCAGCAGAAGGACCTGGGATTTGCCGGCATAATGGTAACCCACGATCTTGATGAAGCCGTTCTTCTGGCAGACCAGATTACCGTCATGAACCACGGTGAGCAGACCTGGACCGGACTCCCTGCCGACTTTTCAGAAGACCGGTTAAGCCACTGACCGAAACCGGCGATTCCCGTATACTACCCCTATGACATTACAACAGCTTAAATATGTAATCGGTGTTTCAGAAATCGGCTCCCTGAACAAAGCTGCCGAAAAACTGTATATCTCACAGCCTTCGCTGACGGCCGCCATTAAAGAGGTAGAAAATGAGTTCAACATCAAGCTTTTCAACCGTTCCAGCAGGGGCATCAGCCTGACCAATGAAGGCAAAGAGTTTGTGCAGCACGCCCGGCAGATTTACGCCCAGTATGAAAACCTGCTTGATAACTTTGACCCGTCAAAAAAACGCCGGCAGAAATTTGCTGTCAGCTGTCAGCATTACTCTTTCTGCGTAAAGTCTTTCATCAACCTGGTGAACCGGTATCAGGCAGAGGGCGCCGCCAACCAGTACGAGTTTGCCATTAACGAAACCCGTACCCAGACCGTCATTGATGACGTAACCCATATGCGGAGTGAAATCGGCATCCTGAACCTGAACAACTTTAACCGGGCCTACATTTCCAAAGTCCTTAAAGCCAACGACCTTACCTTTACACCCCTGATTTCCTGCAAAACCTTCGTATATCTGTACAAAAAACATCCGCTGGCACAGAAGGAGTACATCACCTTTGACCAGCTGTCAGAGTATCCGTGCCTGATTTTTGACCAGAATGCCAACAGCCCCCTGTATTTTACGGAAGAAGTCTTTGCGGACCGTGAATACACCAAAGTCATCAAAACCACTGACCGTGCCACCAACCTGAACCTGATGGTAGGACTGAACGCCTACTGTCTCTGTTCCGGCATCATCAGTACGGAGCTGAACGGTGATGACTTTGTCGCCGTTCCCTTTAAAGATGAAGAAAACTCAGAAAACGCCATGGAAATCGGGTATATTGCCCGGGCCAACGTGGTTATCTCAACTGCCGGCGAACACTATCTGGAAGAATTGAAAAAATATCTGGCAGACAGCTGAATTCTGTCACCCGTATGTCACCCCTGCCGTAGTATAGTTATGGTATGGTACTGTCTAATATGTATACGCTGTGCGCCCTTCTGGGCCTTGTTTTGCTGTTCATCATCATTCTGCTGCAGATTATCCTGCTGACCCGCAGACAGCCTGCCCCTGTCATTGATGTCACCCCCATAAGCCAGTCATTTGCCGGCGAGTTCCGTCAGAACCGCATGGAACTGGATGCAAAGCTGACCGCCATGAGCCAGACCCAGAGCCACGATGCCCGGGCCAACCGGGAAGAACAGACCAGAGCACTGAATACCATAGCATCAAAAATCGATATGCTGACCCGGGACGTAACCCACACGGTAACCACCAGCCTGCAGAACATCCAGAAGGACAACCAGACAAAACTGGATGAAATCCGCCGGACCGTTGATGAAAAGCTGACTGATACCCTGAACCGCCGGCTGGGAGAGTCATTCAGACTGGTAAGCACCCAGCTGGAATCGGTGCAGAAAGGACTTGGCGAAGTATCAGGACTGATGACCGGCGTTGATGATCTGCGGAATACGCTGACCGGCAGCAAGACAAAAGGCATGATTGGCGAATGGCAGCTGAAAAACCTGATTGAAGATACGCTGACATCTGATGAATACGATGAAAACTGCAAGACGAAAAAAGGCAGCGACAAACTGGTAGAATACGCAGTCCGGCTGCCCTACCCTACGTCAAAAAAAGGGTTCATCTGGCTGCCGGTGGATTCAAAGTTTCCTACTGCAGACTTCAGCAGCATCCAGGAAGCCTATAATGCCATGGATAAGGCAGCCCTCTCTAAGGCACGGAAATCCCTTGAGGCCAAGGTCATCAGTTTTGCCAGGGATATACAGGGCAAATACATTGAACCGCCGGAAACCACTGAGTTTGGTGTCATGTTCATTCCCTTTGAAAGCATCTACGCAGAAATCATGAGTATCCCCGGACTGTTTGACACGGTCCAGAATGAGTATCACGTCATCATCACGGGGCCCACTACCCTGCGTGCCATGCTGGGCATGGTAAAGATGCGGTTCCAGTGCCTGACGGTAGAAAAACGGACGCAGGAAATCTGGCAGACCCTGGGAGCCGTAAAGACTGAGTTCAACAAATTTGGCGGCATGCTGGAAAAAGCAAAGGAGAAGATTGATGCTGCCAGTAAGGAACTGGACCAGGACGCCAAACGCACCCGGGCACTGGAACGGAAACTGAAAAATGTAGAAGCCCTGTCAGAAGCACAGGCCCGGCAGATTCTTTCACTGAATGCTGCAGACCTGGACGTAGACGAGGAAGACTAATAGGTCAGTCCAAAACCATATTCGTAGTAACTGCCGGCTGCATCGCGGTATGCATAGGCCTTGCCGTTTTCGTCCTTCATGGCATCCGGCAGATACTGGTCTTTATCAAAACCGGGAACATCGTTGGGGCTGATGCACTGACCTTCTTTGTTCACGGCAATGACGCTGTCGTCCTTTGGCAAGGTTACCGGCAGTTTTCCCACCGGACTGAACCGCCCCAGGATAACATCAACGGTAGCTTCCTGATACGTATCATAGCCAACCAGCAGTGCATCGCTGACAGATTCCAGAGGGCCAACTTCCCAGGGCAGCGTAACATTGATATTAGTAATCACCTGTCCTCCGCGGCTGTGTACCGAATCTGCCATTGCAACCAGCCGGTTCAAGCCGGACAGCGTTGTTTCGCTGTGGGTTGATTCTGTCGGGCAGCCGTCTACCACATCGCAGACCGTTTTACCTTCACAGATTTCCAGTTCCAGGAATCCTTTGGTAGCGTTAAAGTAAGCACCACTGCTGGGAGTGGTCAGGAAAACGGCAATATCAGCTTCGGAAGCAGCACCGGTCAAAGAAATGCCTGCTTCAGAAAGCAGCCCGCGCAGTTTTTCCGTAGCCCCCGCTGCAACCCGTTCATCAACATCAAAGGCCTCTGCGTACACTTTTTTACCGGCTGCTTTTTCTGCCGGCAATGGCAGCACGCCGTTGTTTTTCAGCAGTGTAACAGACTGACGGTGTGCCAGGGCGGCAGCAGCCCAGTCTTCTTTTGTTGCTACCAGTTCACGGGCCGCAGAAACGTCACGATAGGTGTCTTCAAACATTCCCAGGGTAAACATTTCCGTTAAGGTCCGGCTTACGGCCCGGTTTACGGCTTCTTCAGTGAGTACCAGTTCACTGCCGGTAAACCCTTCCGGCGCCGGATGGGTATCGTACCAGCCGTTGGTACTGCGCCTGTAGCTTTCGCGGGCAGAGTCGTTATCAAACATACCGCTGATCAGGTCTACACCGGCATGACCAACGGCAAACCCGATGCGTTCCGGCTCACTTAACGATTCAACACCCCAGCTCATGTTGTGGGTAATGCCGGTATCAGAGTTAATGTAGCCGGTAAAGCCCAGTTCGCCCCGCAGCAGGTCCTCAATAAAAGCGCGGTTATAGGCAAAACCGTAGGGTTTCATGGGTACCGTGACACCAGCCGGGGTCTTCTGCATCACACTTTTGCCCTCAGCCGGTTTTGCATAATAGGGCATGATGGAACTGGTTCCGGCAGTAATGGCAGCCTGGAAGCCCGGCAGATGATATTTTGAAAGACTGCCGGCGGTGGCATAGACATTCCACTGGCCTTCAGCGTAATGGGGATCAAACCCGTTTTCGCGGGCGCCGCCACCGGGAAAGTGCTTGGTAGTTACGGCAACACCGTCAGACGTAACACCGGTACTGCTTCCCTGAATGCGGGGAATAATGTGTGATGCAATTTCAGCAATGAGTGCCGGATTTTCTCCAAAACAGCCGTAGGTCCGCTGCCAGCGTGGATCCGTAGTACAGTCCACCATGTACATATAGCCTTTCCGCAGGTTACAGGCATTCCAGCTGCGGCGTACTGCATCGGCAAATGTATCGGCAACTGCAATGCCGGCACCCTGCACAGCAGCGGCAATACCTAAGGTTCCCGGCCAGGTGGCAAAGGTTCCGCCAGCATCATTCATGCCGAATACTACTGCACCGTTTTCATTACGGCTGTTACTGGCGGCCTGCACCGGCACAAAGTGGTCACATTCTTCTGCAACAGCCTGCAGCTGGTTCAGGTAATCAGTCAGGTCTTCTACCGTGGCATTATTCCGGATAATCACGTGGCGGTTCCACCATTCCTTAATCAGGGTGCTGGTGCCCGGCAGCTGGGTAGTACCAAAAATATTCTTTACTTCAAGGGGAGCTTCATCAAGAACGCCTGATTCATCAAGAACCGGAGTATGGTCAATTTTTTTCTGCCCCATGACCACGGGATACTTACCCATGCGCCAGTCAGAAATAAACAGCTGGGGAAGTTTTTCGTCCATGGGAAGCTGTTCTGCGTAGGCCTTAGCCCGTTCTGCAGGCGGCAGACGCCAGTCGTTTACAGTACTGACGGTCCCGCTGCCATCAATATCCTTGAAATACAGTCCGTCTTTTTCTATCACCGGACGGGAAACCGTGCTGATACGCGGTCCGTTCTTATTTTCATACCAGGTTATGTTGCTGCTTGCCTTTTTTGCCATACAATTCTCCCATTATCAAAGTGCGTTGCTATCATTGTAAGGCACAAACCGCTCTTCCGGCATTTTTTTAAAATATTCTGCCAGGGGTGCCAGCTGCGTTTCGTGGGTATGGGCGTTCAGAATCTGGTTTTTCAGAAACTGGTGGTACATGAAGTTATCAAGGAAATAGGCAAAAAAGCGGCGGCTCCGGCTGTCGTAGAACTCTTTCGGCTGATACGTTTCAAGGTCTGTCAGGAACGAGTCAGCAAGTTCAAACAGGTCTATGGAGTCCGGCAGTTCATAGGGCACCGGAAGATGGTTGCGGGTACCGTTTTCCAGGTGCCGCTGCAGTTCTGCAAAGAGCCAGGGCTTCTGTACGGCAAACCGGGCACACATAACCCCATCCAGTGACGGCGCACGGCGCAGCAGGGCATCAAGGCTTGCCGGGTCCGATACACAGCCGTTGCCGATAACCTGTACTGCCGGGTTCCGTTCCTTCACATGCTGGGTAAAGGGCTCAAGGTACTGCCAGCGGGCCGGCCGGGTATATTTTTCTTTTCTGGAGCGGGGATGCAGGGTCAGCTGGGTAACACCTTCATCAAGGAGCATATCGGCAAACTGATACAGTTTTTCTTCAGTAAAGTCTTCATCGCCCAGCCGCATTTTAACGCTGAGCCTCAGATGATCCGGCAGAACCTGCCGTACGGAATGTACCAGACGCCGGGTTTCTTCCAGGGGCTTCATCATCCACGCAATACCGGCCCCAAAGCGGTAGATTTCCGGAGCAGAACAGCCCATGTTCAGGTCTACCCCAATGCCGCCCAAGTCACGTACCATGCGGGTACCTTCTGTAATGGATTCTACATCGGTGCCCGTCAGCTGCCACACAATCCGCTCCGGACAGGGGCCGTTCAACAGGTAATATTTTTCAAACTGACCCCCGTGAATCAGCGAGGCGGCATGAATCATTTCAGTGTAATATTCGTCGCATCCCCCAAACCGGAACACTGCTCGCCGCAGCGCCTCATGGGTCAGGGTTGCCATAGGAGCCAGAATCAGTTTCATGGGGGTAATAGTACGGGACAGCACACAGTACGTCAACGGCTGATAATCAGAGTCTGCCTGACTTCCCGTATTTCCAACGCTTACATCCAAATGTCTGTCCTATTGTGCGCAGGTAAAAGTTTTGTTATATATCGATATTTTTTTACCGTTTTACGCAAGTTGGCGGTATACTATAAGAAGATTGAATGAGCCAGCGTTGCTGCAGAGGCTCAACAAAAGGAGATGAAAAAATGGCAGTAAATCGTTTTGTACTGAATGGCATGTCTTATCACGGACATGGTGCAATTAAAGAAATTCCAGGAATCATTAAAGGAAAGGGATTCAAGAAGGCTTTCGTAGCATCAGACCCGGACCTGGTAAAATTCGGAGTATCTGCAAAAGTTACTGATCTGCTGAAAGAAAACGGCATTGATTTTGAACTGTACAGTGATATCAAGCCAAACCCAACTATCGAAAACGTTCAGCACGGTGTAGACGCCTACAAAAAATCCGGTGCTGACTTCATGATCACCATTGGTGGTGGTTCATCCATGGATACCGGTAAAGGAATCGGTATCATCGTAAATAACCCTGATTTCTACGACGTACGGTCACTGGAAGGTCTGTCACCTACCAAAAACCGCACCGTATTTACCATTGCGGTTCCAACCACCGGTGGTACCGGTGCAGAATCTACCATCAACTACGTAATCACCGATGTTGAGAAAAAACGCAAGTTCGTATGTGTAGACCCTAACGATATTCCTGATGTTGCTGTTGTTGACCCTGACATGATGTCTTCAATGCCAAAAGGACTGACCGCTTCTACCGGTATGGATGCCCTTACCCACGCCATTGAAGGATACACCACCGCCGCTGCCTGGGAACTGGCAGACTGTCTTGACCTGAAGGCTATCCAGCTGATTGCAAAGAACCTGCGGAAAGCCGTAGCCAATGATCCTGATGGACGCGAAGGCATGGCTCTTGCCCAGTATGTAACCGCCATGGCTTATTCAAACGTTGGTCTTGGTATTGCCCATTCCATGGCTCATACCCTTGGTGCCGTATATGACACTCCACATGGTGTTGCCTGTGCCATGATGCTGCCTATCGTTATGGAATTCAACCAGGAATGTACCGGTACAAAATTCAAGGATATTGCTGAAGCATTCGGCGTTGATACCACCGGCATGTCAGAAGCTGCATACCGCAAGGCAGCCATTGATGCTGTAAAACAGCTGTCAGTAGATGTTGGTATTCCTACCAAACTGGCAATCAAGGAAGAAGACCTGCCGTTCCTCTGTGAATCTGCCGCTGCTGATGCCTGTGCTCCAGGTAACCCAAAGAAAGCATCTCTTGCTGACTTTGAAGCAATGTTCAGAAAACTGATGTAATCAGACTGTACTGATACACAGAACGCTCCGCTGGATTTCCGGCGGAGCGTTTTTTTTAGAATTACAGCTTGAACAGTATCTGCTTATCCATAATTTCATCAGCCAGCTGCTCTGGTACCTGTCCCTTGTCAGCAAACGTTTTCCAGTTTGAAACACTGCCCTGAACCTGCTCAATAATACTCTTTGCTTTCCGTTCAGAAATATCAAGTTTACGGGCAAAGTCAATCAAATCCTGCAGGAAAAAACCATCCACCTTGTTATTCAGGCTCAGATGATGAGTACTGGTATATTTGCTTCCAGGCTTATAGGCATAGGTAAGGTCATAGGCGGGAGAAAGGCTCCAGTTCCCCTGCCGGTCCATAAGAAATGAAGTGTTCTTCACATGGTCATCATGATTCTTTGCACAGATATTAAAAACAGCCCGCCGGAAAAACTGGTCAAGGGTATTCTGTCCCAATTCCAGCTGCCGAATGACAAAAGCCGCTTCTTCATAGGAATTGGTACCGGCATTGTGCTTCAAATCCAGATGCGCCATAGCTCCCAGAGTCTGCATATGCAGTTTTTTTCCATCATCAGTACGGTCAAAACGTTTTGTCATAAAATGGTACATCCCGTCTTCTTCAAGACAGGTACAGGGACTCATGATAATTCCACAGTCAGTTGCCATCAGATAGTAAGCATACTCAATGCGGGTCAGACATTTAGGATCAGGAATCAAGTCCCCATCATCCTTATTGTTTTCTACTCCATCAAACTTTATCAGCCAGTGTTCATACCCGGGTTCAGGAGAAACCTGCCCTGAACGGATATCTCCGGTCATCCGGTTCCAGGCAATAACAGCCTTTGCCCGGGCTCCTCCTGCCGAAGTTCCCACAGAAAGAATCTGTGTCATGGCACTTTCATCGCTGTTCAGATGAAATTCTTCCCGGTCATTCAGAATATCTGCAGCACATTGAATCAACTTTTGCAGATTAATGCTGTCAGTATACTCAGCAGCGAATTCACTGACCGGTTCATATTCCAAAGCTCCCATGCCCCGTTTGCCTGTATACAGCAGCCGTTCTACCGCCGTAAACTCTTCATCCTTGATTCCCCGTTCTGTAAGATATTTCCTGATAATCTGGTTTCCAAACCGATCCGGCATGGAATCCGCCAACAGACCGGGAAGCCCGCGAAAAGTAGGGCTGTCATACAGATCAGAGAACTCATATACCCTGCGGCTGAGAGGCATCATCAAAGGCGAAAGGGAAACACCCCGGGAAAGAAAATCATCGTAATAGTTGAAGCGGATACTGCCGTCATCTCCCTGAACTACCGCTCCGACAGGAACATTCCATAGTTTTACGGTTGCGCTAATCATTATTCATCACCCCACTGAATGGTTTTCGTTTCTGCTGCCTGTTTTTTAGAATGATACACCCGTTTTTTCAGCTTAGGCTGCTTGATGATATCTGTCGGGCGCAATTCCTGTTCTGGAACAAGCAGACTGATGTTTGACTGCAGATTGAACGTCTGCAGGACGGCAAGAAACACGTCCATATTTCGGTTTTCACCACTCTCTACACGCTCAATTGACCGTTTGGAAATACCACATTTTTCTGCCAGTTGTGCCTGGGTCATTTCCGAAGCAATACGGTATTGTTGTATGCGCTTTCCCATTTCCCGGTATATAGTGTCGCGTGAAGCAAATCTAAAATCCATACAAATACTATAACTTGAATATTTCACCGTTACAAGTGAATTCTAGCCATACTATTGATTTTATTCACCTTATCAGGTGATTTAATAAGAATTCCATTATCAGGTGCATCATACTCTCCAATTGCGTATAATACCTTTCATGAGCGATACAAAGAAATCTGTTGCAGCAACCGCCCTGTCTTCCGGAACAGGAGCGTTAATCCTTACCGTTATTCTTGTAGGACTGGGAGAAAAAATCGGCGAACGCTACCTTCCGGTGTACCTGGTGGCCACAGGCGCATCCCTTTTTGCCCCGTCCATCCTCAACGCCCTTGATAACTTTCTTTCTGCTGTCTACTCCTTTCCCGGCGGCTGGATTTCCACCAGATTCGGCTACAAGCGGGCGCTCCTCTTTTTCAACATCTTTGCCATTCTGGGCTATCTTATCGTCATCCTTTTTCCCGGCTGGGTTTCCATCATCATCGGATCAGTATTTTTCCTGTCCTGGTCCAGCCTTTCCATGCCGGCCTACATGGACCTGATCCGTCACGAAATTCCCAAAAACAGACAGGTATTCGGTGTATCCCTCCACTCCCTGATAAAACGGGTGCCCCAGGCCATCGGACCACTGCTGGGTGGCGTGCTGGTTGATTCTTTCGGCATTGAAAAAGGCATCAGACTGGCATTCATCCTTGCCATTGCCTGCAGCGTTTTCGGCATTTTCGTGCAGCAGTCATTTCTGCATAAAAATCCGCCCAAAGAAAAAAAAGCTGAAAGATTCGTGGCCATTCTGCCCCATCATTTTCCCCGCCAACTGCAGATTCTTCTGGTGTCAGACATTCTTGCCAAGTTCTGCTCACAGATTCCCTACGCCTACATTGCCATCTGGGCCATGGAATACGAAAAAGGTGCCCGTATTTCAGGTACCCTCTTTGGCACCCTGACCACCATTGAAATGTGTTGTGCTATTTTTTCCTACGTGCTGGTAGGCCTGGTGGGCGACCTGTTCAAAAAGAAAGGATTCATCATGACAACCTTTATCCTGTACGTGCTGTTTCCCCTGACCCTGCTTATCTCAAAAAACTACCCTCTGCTGGTGGTGGCCTTTGTTATCCGGGGATTCAAGGAATTCGGTGAGCCGGTGCGGAAAGCCCAGATTATGGATCTGGCTCCTGAAGGAAAAGAGTCCGTGTACTTTGGCGCATTCTACCTGTACCGCGATATTCTGGTTACGGCAGGCGTATTCCTGGGCGGAGCCCTGTGGCTGATCCAGCCGGAACTGAACCTGCTTGCCGCTGCCGGATTCGGGCTGGGCGCCTGCCTCATCTACGGGTTCTTTGGAAAAACAGAAGCATAAAAAAAGGCAGCCACCCGCCGGCAGCTGCCCTCTGTTACTTTGTCAGGCCTCGTCAGGCCCTATCGTTATTTATTATCGATTTTCAAACCGGAATAGTTTGGCGTTACGATAAAGCTTGATGCTGAAGCGCCTTCCAGACGTCCATCCCATCTCTGGTAATATGCCATCTTTTCTTCATGTTCCCAGGTTTCACGCTGCATCTGCAGAGTTTCCTTAATGGCATTGTTCTTGATGCGCATTGCTTCTGCTTCTGCATCAGCCTTAACTTTTACGGCTTCTGCGTTCAGTTTTTCAGCTTCCAGTTTTGCTTTTGCTTCTGCTACTTCTTTCTGAGCGCTGGCTTCTGCAATGGCAACTTCTGCTTTGGCAGTTTTTTCGCGCTGGGTAGCGTTCATGGTGTCCTGAATCATTTTGTCAAATTCAGCAGACCAGTCCCAGTTACTGATGTTAACTGAAGTAATTTCAATAGGCATATCAGCTGACATGGCACTTACCGAACGTTTAACTTCATCGGCAATTTCAATGGTAGAAGAAGTCAGGTCGTAAATGGAATATTTACCGACTACGGCTTTTACGGCAGCCTGAGTATTGCTCTTGAAGCGGCTTTCCAGGGTGCTCTGGGTAAAGTTGGTAACGTAATTCATGATGCCGTCATCACTGAATTTGTATACCAGCGTTGCAGAAAGGCCTACCGACTGCATGTCTTTTGTAACGGCACTGTCTGAGCCAAAAGAGAAGTTCATATTATACGTACGTGGGCTCATATCAAGTTTTACAACACTCTGTACAAAAGGAGCTTTCAGATTAAAACCTGATCCGCGGGCAAGTTCGTGGTCAATTTTACCCATAGTTTTTACAACACCAACTTCGTTTGGTTCGATGATGGTGCAGCACTGTGGCACGGTGATTGCAATCAGCACGAGAATTACTGCAGCAACCACAATTGAAGTTACATTTTTCTTTTCCATAAGGTACCTCCGTTAAGAGAAATCTTTTATACCCTATATATAACACATTCACCGGGGCTTTCAATAAATCCGCCGAAAAATATCGATTTTTTTCAATCCAGCGGATACCAGCCGTAATTCACACAGCGGTCCAGATCCCAGCCTTCAAGCCAACCGGCATTCTGATGATGCACGCAGTCGCTCAATAACTTGTAACTCCAGAAAAAATGGCCGAATCCTTTTTCCCAGATGGCCAGCTGCTTGCGGCATAAGGCATTGAAGATCTCCCGGCGCGCATCATCGTGGATTTTCAGTCCCTGGAAAGCCATTTTTTCAGTCAGATGATTAGCCAGACACCATTCGCCGCAGATAACCTTGAACTTTCTGCTCATGGCCGTAAAAGGAGCGTCAAACTGTTCTTCTATGAATTTCTCATGTCCTGCAAGACTGTTTTCGTATCCCTGTTCGATGACGCTGAACATATAATTGTGGGTATCAAACACGACATTTTCGTATTCCGGTCCCTGCATGAAAAAGTTTTCCCAGTGCATCAGGTTAAAGCCGTCATGCAGAACCACGTACTTGTCTTTTGCCATGTGGGGCACCATTCTTTCATAGGCGCGTGCATAAAAGTCTTCCAGAAAATCCCACTGAATGGGGCAAGTGCCTTCAGCCCGTTTGGCATCAACTGCCGGGAATTTGTCCGGTATGTTTATTATGTCAAAAATTTCCGGCGTCAGCGGTTCATTGAGTACCTCAATGCCAAAGAGACCTTTCCGGTTGCCATAGCGTGCAGCAAGACGTTCCAGAACGGTCAGTTCAAATTCCACTTCATCCGGCAGGGTTGCCCATTTAACGATGCCGCACAGGCCGCCGTTATCAAAGCCGTTCTGACTTTCCGGTGCCGTATGCAGATCGATTAAAATCTGCAGGCCATAGTTTTCTGCCCAGTCAAAGGCGTTGTCCAGTTCTTCAATGCACCCGATGAACGGTTTCCTGTCGCCAAAAATAAAATAGGGAACCGGAATGCGCACCGTATTGAACCCCATGGACCAGATACGGAGAAAATCACGTTCCGTAATGTATTCTGCACGATGGCTCCGGATCCGTGCCTCATAGACATCGGCCGGCAGTTTTTCTACCAGATATGCTTCGTCCTCTGCATCAGTCCCTGCAAATACGGTTGGGCTCATCCATTTTTCCAGAACAAGCCAGTTACCCAGATTAACGCCGTTAATTTTCACCATTACCTCTTTTTCCCTTTTGCCGATTATTCTACTATATTCAAAAAGGAAAACCTATGAAGAAGACCATTATTTTTGCCATCTTTCTGCTGATGCTGTCCAGCGCTTTTGCCCAAACCAAAGGGATTGTGACTGGAAATAATGTGCGGATACGGAATACTCCGGGAGTTCAGGGTGCTGTTGTTGCAATGGCAAACCAGAACCAGGTCATCGATATTCTTGAATATGCCGGAACGGGAACCATGAACGACGGCGTATGGGATTTCTGGGCACGTATCGGCGACCAGGAATGGATCAATGCTTCCTGGATTTTTGAAACACCCTTCTATTTCATTCATGAAGAGGAAATCGATGAAGATCTTATTGAGGTATCAGAAATTCATGATGACGGCACCTTTCACATCCGGAACCTGAGTTATCGTCCTGCTTTTGAAAACGATGTTACCTCAAAGAGCATTCAGCTTGATGAACGCAATCTGCGGCGCGGCACCTATCTGGCGGCCAATTTCTACCGGTTCTATTTTGGACGCAACCGGTTTACCGATGTCATTATGCATGTGGTTGCTGATGAGAATATGCAGGACGAGTACGATGAATGGAATACGACCTATGCTGCTGAAGGGATCAGTGTTACCATTATCCCGGAAATGAACAATGCCGTTGATACAGCCATCATTACCGATCCTGACATCACCCTGTTCTTTGGAGTGAAAGTAGGTATGAAAAAAGACCAGTTACTTGAAATTCTGGGGACACCAAATCCAAGCGATGACACAGAAGTTCTCTATCGCGGTCCATCCCCCAGCGTTACCCGCCTGAGTTTCCAGATAGCCGACAATACCGTCACCGCCATCCACATCCTCAGCGACCGCTAACCCCATCCCACCCCAAAGCGCACACCGGAAACTTCGCAGAATACTTCAATCACGATACTGTGGTTTCCAAATAAAAAACGCGGGCGTACCCGGGGTTCTGGCCAAATCCACTGTTGCAGGCGCAGCCGTCGCCTGTGGATTGGGGCAGGTTCCCGGGGAAGCCCGCGTTTTTTGACTAGTTAATCGTTATCACGTATTGAGAATTAACTTTCGGCGAAGTTACCGGTGTACAGCTGGTAATACCGCCCCTTCTTCTCAATCAGTTCATCGTGGTTACCCTGTTCAATGATGTGCCCGTTTTCAAGAACCACAATCTTGTCTGCATTGCGGACCGTACTTAACCGGTGGGCAATAACAAAGGTGGTGCGTCCTTTCATCAGGCTGTCCATACCGGCCTGAATCAGGGCTTCAGTACGGGTATCAATGGAGCTGGTAGCTTCATCAAGAATGAGGATCGGCGGGTTGGCAACGGCCGCACGGGCAATAGCCAGAAGCTGACGCTGCCCCTGCGACAGGTTGGCGCCATCACCGGTAATTACCGTATCGTAGCCTTCGCTCAGATGGCGGATAAAGTAGTCTGCATTGGCAAGTTTTGCTGCATTTTCTACTTCTACCATACTGGCATCCAGCTTACCAAAGCGGATGTTCTCTGCAATGGTTCCGGTAAACAGGTGGGTATCCTGCAGAACCATACTCATGGAACGGCGCAGGTCTGCCTTCTTGATTTTGGTAATGTTGATGCCGTCAACACGAATCTTGCTGGCACCTTCATCATCAGCCACTACATCGTAGAAGCGGTTGATCAGGTTGGTAATGGTGGTCTTACCGGAACCGGTAGAACCAACCAGCGCAATTTTCTGCCCCGGCTTTGCCGTCAGTTCAATATCATGGAGTACGGTCTTGTTTTCCACATAGCCAAAGGTAACGTCATCAAACTGTACTTCACCTTTCAGCGGAGTATAGGTAACGCTGCCGTCAGCCTGGTGCGGGTGTTTCCATGCCCATTCGCCGGTAGGCATAAAACTTTCGGTTACGGTGCCGTCAGGAAGAATGTTGGCATTTACCAGAGTTACATAACCGTCGTCAGTTTCAACCGGTTCATCAATAACGCCAAAGATGCGTTCAGCACCGGCAAGGGCGTTGAGAATACCGTTGAACAGCTGTGCCAGCTGGGAAATAGGCATGATGAAGTTCTTGCTGTAGTTCAGGAACGCAACAACGGTACCCAGGTCAGAAGCCCCGGCAATAATCAGCATGACACCGGCCATGGCGGTAACGGCGTAGTTGATATGTCCCATGTTGTTCATGGTTGGTCCCATGATGTTTGCCATGGTATTGGCGCGGGTACCTGCTTCACACAGGGCATCGTTCAGTTCGCCAAACTCTTTCTTGCTTTTCTCTTCATGACAGAAAACCTTAACAACCTTCTGTCCTTCAATCATTTCTTCAATGTAACCGTTTACCTTACCGATGGCTTTCTGCTGGTCGCGGAATGCCTTGGCAGACCGTTTACCGATGGCGCCAGTCAGGGCAACAATCACTACGATTGAAAGCAGCATGATCAGAAGCAGCCAGGGGCTCAGGATCAGCATCATGATGAATGACGATACAACAGTCAGCGTAGAAGAGAACAGCTGCGGTAATGCCTGGCTCAGCATGTCGCGCAGGGTATCGGTATCGTTGGTGTAGCGGCTCATTAAGTCACCGTGGGTATGGGTGTCAAAGTACTTAATGGGCAGCAGTTCCATGTGCTCAAAGAGCTGGGTACGGATCTTGTACAGGGTACCGGTGGAAACTGTCAGCATCAGGCGGCTGTTCAGCCAGCTGGCTACGGCACCAAACATATAGATGATCAGCATGGTCAAAAGCAGGGTGGCAAACTTGGTCAGGTTTGGATTCTGCTGGCCGATTAACGGCATAATGTAGTCGTTCAGAATCGGGCGGATCATGTAATTGCTCAGAATCTGAGCACCAGAGTTAATGAGAATACAGATGAATACAATACCCAGAATAAGCTTGTAGCTGCCCAGATAAGAGAACAGGCGGCTGATGGTCTGCTTGGTATTCTTTGGTTTCTGAGGTTTCATACCTCTTGGTCCACGTCCTGGTCCTGGCATCAGAAACCTCCTTTTTCAGCAGCAGCGGCTGCTTCTTTTTTCTTTTTCAGGTCTTCTTCGGTAATCATCACGTCGGCTTCGGGCTCATCAAAGTCGTCGTTGCCTTTCTGCTGTGATTCATATACTTCGCGGTAAATTTCACAGGTTTCAAGGAGCTGTTCGTGGGTACCGGAAGCATTGATTTCACCTTCATCAAGGACAAAAATCACGTCAGCATCCTTAACGGAAGACAGACGCTGTGCAATGATGATTTTGGTAGTATCCGGCAGGGTTTCGCGAAGAGCCTTGCGGATGGAAGCATCAGTCGCCGTATCAACAGCACTGGTAGAATCATCAAGAATAAGAATCTTAGGCTTTTTCAGAAGGGCGCGGGCAATACAGAGGCGCTGTTTCTGGCCGCCGGAAAGGTTTACACCACCCTGCCCCAGTTCTGTTGCGTATCCTTCAGGGAAACCGGCAACAAAGTCGTGGGCACTGGCAATCTTACATACTTCAACCAGCTGTTCGTCGGTGGCATCCGGGTTACCCCAGCGCAGGTTTTCGGCAATGGTGCCGCTGAAAAGGACGTTCTTCTGCAGAACCATGGCAACACTGTCGCGCAGGGCTTCCATGGTGTAGTCTTTGACGTTCTTGCCGCCAACTTCTACAGAACCGCTCAGTACATCATACAGGCGGGGAATCATCATTACCAAGGTCGATTTTGATGAACCGGTACCGCCCACAATACCCACAGTCTGTCCGGCTTTGATATCCAGATTGATGTTCCGGAGTACGGCAGTTTCGGCACGCTTGTCATAACTGAATGAAACATCCGTGAACTTGATGGCGCCGTCGGCAGGACCAGCGCTGGCATCACTGGCAGCAGCTGCTGCAGGATTCTTGATATCCGGGTCTTCATCGAGGACTTCAACGATACGTTTGATTGAAGCTTTTGAAAGCACCAGCATGACGAAAATCATGGAAATCATCATGAGGGACATGAGGATCTGCATCAGATAGGTAGTAAAGCTGATAAGCTCACCGGTCTGCATGCGGCCACCGATAATCAGGTTTCCGCCAAACCAGAAAATAGCAATCATGGAAAGGTTCATGACCATCATCATGATCGGGAAGTTCAGGATTACCAGACGCTCTGCCTTTACCTGCATGACACGTACGGCATCGGCTGCATCCCGGAATTTCTGGGTTTCGTGGTCTTCGCGGACAAAGGCCTTTACGGCGCGGATACCGGTCAGGTTTTCCTGAACCGTTGCGTTAAGGCCATCGTACTTTTTCATCATGGCTTCAAACAAGGGGAATGCCTTACGCATGATGAGGAGTACCGGAATAAGAATACAGGGAATGGCAACGATGAAAATCATGGCCAGTTCGCTGTTAATCCTGAAACTGAGGATGATGGCAGCGATGAACATGAAAGGAGCACGGATACACATGCGGATAATCATCTGGAAGGTATTCTGGCAGTTGGTAACGTCGGTAGTAAGACGGGTTACCAGGGATGCGGTGCTGAACTTATCAACATTGCCAAAAGAAAAATCCTGTACTTTGCTGAACAGGCGTTTACGCAGGTTACGGCTGAATCCAAGGGCGGCAACAGCGGCCAGACGGCCGGCGCCTACACCGAATGCCAGGGAAAGCAAAGCAGATCCAATCATCAGAAGACCATAGGTCATTACGATGCCGGCATCATTATTTGCCATACCTACGTCAATGATTTTTGCCATGATTAACGGGATAAGAACTTCCATAAGAACTTCACCCATAATGGCAATGGGGGCAAAGACAGCACTGATTTTGTACTTCTTTTCAAGCCCCAGAAGTAATTTCTTAATGCTAGACATGCCTTTAAATATAAAAGTCAAAAAATCAGGCGTCTATGAAAAAAATGTTATTCCTATACTTATTTACCGATAACGTCGATGACGTGGCATTGGAGTATAGTTGAAAAATCGGTAGGTGGGATGGGGCTGGGCAAAAATTGTCGAAGCCCGGAACGATAGTTTCCTTGCCGGGCTTCGCCTATAGCGACGATATCGAGCGGTTTTGCCCAGCTCCAGCACACCGATAGATTTTTCAACTATGCGTCGATTTCTTCCAGCAGGTTGTTGACGATGAACTCGCGGCGCTGAGGCGTATTCTTACCCATGTAGAATTCCAGCAGCTTGGGTACATTGGCAATGCTCTGCACTTCCACCGGGACCAGATGCATATCCTCGCCGATAAAGGGACCGAATTCCTTCGGGCTGATTTCACCAAGACCTTTGAAGCGTGTTACTTCCGCAGTGCTTCCCAGCTGTTTCAGGGCTTCATCACGTTCTGCCTCTGAATAGCAGTACAGGGTATCTTTCTTGTTGCGGACACGGAACAGTGGTGTTTCCAGAATGAATACCTTGCCGCTGGTAACCAGCTCTTCAAAGAATCCCAGGAAGAAGGTCAACAGCAGGTTACGGATATGGCAACCGTCGTTATCGGCATCAGTTGCAATGATGATCTTGCTGTAACGCAGGTTTGCAACGTCCTGCTCAATGCCCAGAGCCATCATCAGGTTGAACAGTTCCTGGTTCTTGTAAATATCAGTGCGCTTACGGCCGCACATGTTTTCTACCTTACCGCGCAGACTGAACAGGGCCTGGGTCATGGCATCGCGGCAGTGGGTCATGGAACCGGTTGCAGAGTCACCTTCTGTCAGGAAGATCATACTGTTGGCCCCTTTAGGACCATCTTCAACATGATATTTACAGTCAGACAGCTTTGGAATTTTCAGGCTGATCTTGCGGGCGGCCTCTTTTGCTTCTTTTTTAACGCTGTTCAGTTCAGTACGCAGTTTCTCGTTGGCCTGGATTTTTGCTTCCAGTTTCTGGGCAGCATCGGCATTGCGGTGCAGATAGTCAACGATGGCGCTTTTTGTTTCGTTGACAATCCAGCTGCGGACATCGGTATTTCCCAGTTTGTTCTTGGTCTGACTTTCAAATACCGGTTCCTTGATTTTTACCGTAACGGCAGCAATCATACCGTCGCGCACATCTTCGCTCTTATATGCCTTGCGGTAGAATTCCTGTACGCCTTTCAGGAAGCCTTCCTTGAATGCCGCCAGGTGGGTACCACCGTCGCTGGTGTACTGACCGTTTACGTAAGAGAAATAGTTTTCGCCATAGGCATTGGTGTGGCTGAAGGAAAATTCCAGTTGCTTACCTTTGTAGTAGCCGACAGGATAGATGCTTTCGCCTTCAATTTCCTTTGACAGCAGGTCAAGCAGTCCGTTTTCGCTGTAGATTTTCTGGCCGTTATATACCAGGGTAAGGCCGGCGTTCAGGTACGCATAGTTCCAGATCCGTTTTTCTACAAATTCCTGGTTAAAGGTATAGTCGCCAAACAGGGCTGGATCCGGCACAAACTCTACATAGGTACCGTTCTTAACGTTTTCCTTTACTTTGCCTTTTTTATTGGAAACCAGTTTTCCGTTTTCAAAGACTGCTTCAGCACATTCGCCGTCGCGCACCGACATAACGCGGAATGATGACGACAGTGCGTTTACTGCCTTGGTACCGACACCGTTCAAACCGACAGAGAACTGGAAGACATCGTCATTATATTTGGCACCGGTATTGATGATGGAAACGCAGTCTACTACTTTTCCCAGCGGAATACCGCGACCGTAGTCCCGTACTTTTACCCGGTTATCCTTAACCTCTACATCAATGCGGCGGCCATTGCCCATGATGAATTCATCAACAGAGTTATCAATTACTTCCTTTAAGAGAATATAGATACCATCATTCTGGTTGGTACCATCACCCAGACGGCCAATGTACATACCGGGACGAAGCCGGATGTGGTCAAGAGAAGAAAGAGTCTGGATTTTTGATTCGTCGTATACAGTTGATTTTTGTTTAGCCATAATCCCACCATATAACAGTATATCATTTCCCGGCTGATATTTCAAAAGGCTTACGTATCGGCATGATTGTGATATACTGTGCGGTATGAGTACACATATTGCGGCCAAAGAAGGCCAGATTGCAGAGGCAGTTCTGCTGCCAGGAGACCCATTACGGGCCAAATTTATTGCTGAACATTTTTTAGAGAACGCTGAATGCTACAACACCGTACGTAACATGTTCGGATACACCGGAACCTACAAGGGTAAACGGGTATCGGTACAGGGTACCGGTATGGGCCAGCCTTCTCTTTCAATCTACGTTAATGAACTGTTCCAGTTCTACGGCGTACAGAAAGCCATCCGCATCGGTACCTGTGGTGCCATTCACGAAAGCACCAAAGTACGCGACCTGATCATTGCACAGAGTGCCTGTTCAGACTCAAGCCTTATGAACCAGCGCTTTGGCGACCTGCACTTTGCACCAACCGCCAACTTTGAACTGCTGATGAAAGCCTACAATGCAGCACAGGCCAAAGGCATCAAACCTCTGGTAGGTTCGGTAATTTCTTCTGACCTGTTCTATGACGAAAACGAAAACTGGAAGCTGTGGGCTAAATACGGTGTTCTTGGTGTTGAAATGGAATCTGCTGAGCTCTTTACTCTGGCTGCCAAATACGGACGCCAGGCTCTTGCCCTGCTGACCGTTTCTGACCACATTGTAACCGGCGAAGCCACCACTTCTGAAGAACGTGAAAAGACCTTCACCGGCATGATGGAAGTAGCACTGGAAGCTGCCACCAACTGAGTGGCTGAGTAATAACAAAAAGGGGACCACTTACGAGGGGTCCCTTTTTGTTTTTATAAATAATAGAAGGTTACCGACAGTGGCCCAGGCAATCTACACTCAACCGGTAATTCAAATCAAGCATTGTTACGTATCCTTAAACAGTTAACGTACTTGGAAATACGTAATTTCTGCGCTTTTCTGCTGAAAATGTGTGCGGTTACGTATCGAACAGAAAAGTTTTACGGCTGAAAATACGTAAAATCCCATCAGTATTCAGGATTTTTGCCGCAGCCAGCCAGATTCTTCCCCGCCATACAGCGTTTTTTACGTATTCTGCCCCCCAATTGCTGGTTGCAGAATACGTAATCACCCCAAAACTGTCATTCTGGAAGAGATCATTTACCTATTCACGTCATCCATTTAGTTACAGAAATACGTAACGACGCACGCCTTTTTTCGTGTCAGTCCGCGGTGACCATAAAGGTGACGGTTACCGGTTCTGCGCCAGGGGCGGTCAGGGTCAGTTTGCCCTCCCCTACTGAGTCAGGGCCGCGGGTGCGCACGTAGACACCGGCACAACCGCCTCGCATGGGCACAACTGACGGACCGATGAGCTCAATGGCGCCGTCAGTCTGCACCTGGACTGATTCGCCATAGAAAGGCAGCAGGTTACCGTTCTGGTCTGTCATGCGGAGGCGAACTGCAGCAACGTCATACGTGGTATCTTCATGCAAACTGGTGCTGCTTACGTCAGCGGCCAGATGCACGGAAGTTGCCGGTGCACAGTAACGGGTTGCAACAACGTTGCCGCCCGCAACAGCTTCAAAACGGTAGGTGGTTGCCTCTCCGCCCCAGTCTCCCACGTATCTGTTGTACAGCGCAGTAGTATCACTCATTTTAAGGCCGTGGAACAGCATAAGCCGAGCGGCGGCCCACATAACTTTTGGGGTAATACCTTTGCTGCCGTAGCGGGCAAAAGCATTCAGGCAGGTTTTAACCAGCGCCGTCTTTTTATCACTCCAGCCTTCGGCTTTCTGCATGTTCTCGCTGATAAAGTCATCGATATATACGGGGCCGTGAGCCAGATGCCGGAAAACAGAATCTTCTGCCGGCTTAAACTCTTTGATGAACTGGTCATTTTTGTAGAAGCGGACGCTTTCGGCGTTGGTAAAGACAACGGTGTCACTGCGGAGACAGGCCGGGTGTTCACCGATATCCATGGTGGTGGAAAGTTCCAGCACTGCCCCGCTGGTAAGGGGAGTCTGGCTGGCATAAACGGCGGCGGCTGGCTTGTGGTTGCGGAACATATCAAGAACGCCATGGTAGCAGATGCGGTCACCGCTGCCAAAGTCTTTGTGGGTGTTGTAGTCAGCCATGCACCAGCCGAAACTGCCGCAGATCTCAGGGCGGGCAGCCACAGAGTTAAGTACGGCACCGTGGCGCAGGGCATGTTCCCGGCGGTGATCTTCGCTGTCAAAGGTTTTGGTAGGGAACATGTGGCCGTTATATTCGCTGATAAAGTACGGGCGGCTGGTGTCAGGAGTTACCTGTTTTTTCTCCAGGCAGGCATGTTCCACCACTTTTGGATCAGTCAGGTCTCCGCCGGAGAAAGAGAAATCGTTGTAGGTGTACACGTCTTCCAGAAACGACATCTGGGTACCGGCTTTAACACCAGCTGTCAGGCGGGTCGGGTCCAGCTGGCGGCACAGGTCGTTGGTGCGCTGATAGAACTCGTCGTCATCGCGGCTTTCGTTGATGCGCACACCCCACAATATAATGGAAGGATGGTTGCGGTACTGCACCACCACGTCATGAACGTTTTCAACGGCAATATTTTTCCATTCATCGCCGCCAATGTGCTGCCATCCGGGAATTTCAGTAAATACCAGAAGCCCCAGCTGGTCACAGCGGTCAATAAAGTACTGGCTCTGGGGATAGTGACTGGTGCGCACGGCGTTAAGACCCAGTTCGTTCTTCAGGATTTCGGCATCAAATTCCTGCATGCTTTTCGGCATGGCGTATCCCACATAGGGATAGCTCTGATGGCGGTTGAGCCCGCGGATTTTCAGCCGGCGGCCGTTGAGGTAATAGCCGTCTTTGGTGAACCGGCTTTTCCGGAAACCGATGGTATCCGTGCGGGAATCAAGTTCGTCGCCGTCTGCAGTAAGGAGCCGGGTGTACAGGGTATAGAGCGCGGGAGACTCTACATCCCACAGCTGCAGGCCGCTGGCTTCAAGACAAACTTCGGTCATGTTGGCTTCGCAGCCGGCACCCGTGGTGCGGACAACCTCATCGCCATCAGGGCTTATAAGAATCTGTTCTATCTGAAGACCCGTAGCAGCATCAGTATCAGACACCGTAACCTCAGAAAGCACCCTGCCCGCTACCAGTTGGGTTGTCGGATCCGTTTTCTCATTCAGCTCCGTCATCACAACCGGCTTTGCAAACACATCAGCAATATGGATGGCGTTTTTCACTTCCAGATACACATCACGATAGATACCGCCATAGGTCATGTAATCGATGACAAAACCGAATGGCGGCTGATTCAGGGTTTCGTTGGAATCTACCAGGACAGCAAGTTCATTGGGTTCCCCGTAGCGAAGGGCTTCGCTGATGTCCACCGTAAAAGCTGTGTATCCGCAGCGATGGGTGTACAGTTCGGCTCCGTTTACATACACCGTTGCCGCATGGGCTGCGCCCTCAAAAGTCAGCAGCAGGCATTTGCCCTTGTC
>JAKSTT010000180.1 GCA_024413635.1 Treponemataceae bacterium
TGAATGACGGTCTGCATCTTTTCAGATACCATGCGCAGTACCTGGCTGGAATCCTGGATGTTTTCGGAGCCGGCATTCATTTCTGCAACAAAGGTTTTCAGCTGGTCAGTAATATCCTGCAGTTCCTTGATTTCTTCCAGAATTGCCTGGTTACCGATGGTCATCTCTTCGGATGCATGGCGGACTTCGCTGGTAAGGCTGGTCATTTCCGTCAGGGCAGTAGAAATCTGTTCAGATTCTTCATTCTGCTCATCGATGGTAGCCTTTATCGAGTGCATGATGGTATTGGTAGACTTAATATTCTGGGCAACCGTAGAGAATGTCCTGTTTGAAATGCTGGATGACTGGCCCACATCAGCAATCAGTTCCTGAATGGCCTGCAGCTGGGTACCAATCTGCTTAGACTGCTTGGAAGAGGTTTCAGACAGCTTTCGGATTTCATCAGCAACAACCTTGAAACCAAGTCCGGCATTACCGGCATGGGCTGCTTCAATGGCGGCATTCATGGCCAGCAGGTTTGTCTGTTCTGCAATGTTGGAGATTGCCGTATTGGCGTCCTTCAGCATTTTGGACTGCTCTTCAATCTGGATGATGCGTGAATTTACTGCCTTCTGCATTTCACTGCCGGTTACGGCATCTTTTTCAATAACGTCAAAACTGCGGGCAACAGAATCAACGGATTTGTTGACATCAGCAATATTGGTAATCATGTGGGCTACGGCATCAGAGGCCTGCACTACCCCATCAGCCTGCTTGCGGATCATCTGCTCCAGCGAGTTGATGTTGTGTGCAATTTCTGCAACGGCAGAAGCAGTACCGATAACGCTGGTACTCTGGTGGGTAATTTCCTGGGTAACATGATGAATGTTGGCGTTAATCTGGGTAACGGCAGTCTGGGTCTTAAGGGTACTTTCCTTCAGCTCAGAGCCGGCGGTCTGCAGGGTACTGTTGGAATCCTTCAGGTTGGTCATGGTTCCCTGCAGGGTGTTCATGAAGTTGTTGAAGTTATCCGTAAGGGCCCCGATTTCGCTCTTGGTCTTTGACGTCAGCCGTTTTGTTAAGTCTGCTTCGCCGGTGGCAATCTGCTGTACGGCTGCATTGACTTCTTTCAGCGGATACAGCGATACCCTGATGGCCAGTGCAATGAATCCGATAAGGAGTATGGCAATAATGGCTGAAATAACGACAATGCCTTTGGCAAGTCCGTTGGCTGCGGCCTGAACATCAGACTGGGGCATGGCAAGCCCAATGGCCCAGTTTGTTGACTTAATGGGGCAGTAGGTCAGGAAGTACCGGCCGGTGGTTGGCGCAGTGAACCAGTCACTGCCCATGTTCTCTTCAGAACCGCTGAGCATTCTTGCTGTCAGGACATCCAGGTTTTTATAGCCTAAAGCGGAGGACTCAGACATATTAACGGTCATCATGAAGGATTCATCGGTATGCCCCATAATGTCACCGTTTCCGGAAAGTAGAAAGGCAAATCCATTACCCGGCATGGAAAGGCTGGCAATTTTATCCTGATAGGTTGTTACCGGAACACCTACCATAACAAAGCCGGGAATACCGCTTTTCAGGAATGTCTTGGAAATAGGAACCACCCATCCAGGATAATTGGGAAACTGTACCGGATACGCATAAGTCTGGTTTTTTCCTTCAGAAAGGATTTCCTTACAGAATGCCTGGCTGGAAATATCAGTCTGGGTGCCATCATCAAAATAGGCTATACCGTTTTCATCAACATAGGCTACAAACACAAAATCTTTGCTGCGGGATGCTACTTTAGAACGGACATAGTCAATCTTTGTCTGAGTATCCAGTGTCTGCATTTCATCAGCGGCAGAATAGGATCTGATCTGCTGCATGTATACGCTGTTGCTGCTGGACAGGAACATGGCATAGGTGTCAACGATGGTTTTGTAATTGCTCCGGACTGTCTGGCCGTTAAACATGCCGACAATGACGAATGCAAAAAAATCAAGGACAATCAAAAGAACAACAACCAGAATGGCATTAATCATGGCAATTCTGGATTTCAAAGAGTAGTACTTAGTAGCCATACCGTCAGTATAGGACCAGTGTTACTACATAGCACAAATTGCGAAAAATTCCAGATTCTGGCGTAATCTGCGTTTATTTTAAATGAAAATGTACGAAAATACTGCCCAAAAGTTCAAAAACGGGGAGCAGACGGAAAGAAATAAAGATGATGACCCAGCCGATGACGTAGAGAATATCCCGGGTGCCGGCATGAATGGAATGATGCAGGTAACTGAAATCGCCGGTGTAGCCGCGGAGGGTCATGCCTTCATAGACAACGGTGGCGCGGTCAATGGCACGGAGCAGCAGCTGGCCGGCAAGGCTTCCCCACACTTTGTGATGGACACCGTTCTGTTTGGGAGCCCGCAGCTGATAGGCAAGAACGGAATGCTGTACTTCTTCCATAAGGACACTGATGTAGCGGTACGTCAGCATGAACTGGGTGACCAGGATTTTGGGCATATGCAGGCACTGCAGGGCATAGCAGATGCTGTCAATGGTAGTAGAAGCAATGAGCAGGTAGCTTGCCAGCAGGGCAAAAAGACCTTTGATGACCAGTGTGGTAAAGGAAAACACACCGGCACTGACCACATGGCCGGCAATGATGACCCGGTTGGGGTCCAGAATGGGGTTAAGGATCCCGATGAAAACAACCAGGGGCAGAACCAGCTTCATGCGGCGCAATGCATCGCCAAAGGGCAGGTCTGCCCACAGAAATAATGCAAAAGGATAGATAAACAGGGATGAAACGCCGGCAATATCATATTTATTGCAGCTGACAACGGTTGCTATGTAGCCCAGGGTGACCAGTAACTTGGAAAGGGGATGGATGCGGTTAATGGCAGCATCCCGGCGGGCAAGGCCGTCAAGCGTAAGTATGGTACGTAAGGCGTTTCCCGGTTTATTACTCATCAGCTGCTGTTTTTCTCCGTTTCAGTGATACCAGTGCGATCACCAGTGCGCAAAGGGCAGCAACTACAATAGCACCAAAGATACCGCTTAATGAAGTATGCTCATAATCCGGAAGGATAGCGGTTGCTTCCTGAACGGCAGCAAAAGAGTCATATACGGAACCGGCAGCTTCCAGTTCTGTGGTACCGGCAATGCGTTCCATTGACCATTCAAGGCCGTCCGGGTTTTCGCTGGCAACCAGGGAAAGAAGCCCCCCGATAACCAGAGCTGCAGCAGCAAGTACAACCATGGTCGTTTTGAAGGTAAAGCGGCCGGCTTTGGAAGCTGTTTCTTCGGTTTTTGGGGTTCCCCACAGCAGTTCCGGCCGTGCTTCATGGACAAAGCAAAGAACGGCTGCAGTAATGAGGCCTTCAACAAGGCCGATGGCCAGATGGATCGGCTGCATGGTAAGGATAAAGGTACCGAAAGGCAGTTCAGTAATGCCGGATGCCAGGGTTTCAAGGGTAACGCTGAAGGCACCCAGCTGCAGGGTCAGAATACAGCCGATGACAGAAGCAGCCACGATTTTTCCTTTGGAAGCGCCGTTTTTCATCATGGGTTTCCAGATGAGGAGTGAGCCCAGGAAGCAGCCGTAGAATGCCATGTTCCAGATGTTGCAGCCCAGGGCAAGAAGTCCGCCGTCAGCAAAAAGCAGACACTGGATCAGCAGAACGCCGATCATGGAAAGGAAGCCGGCAGCAGGACCCAAAAGGGCGGAAAGCAGCATACCGCCGCAAAGGTGACCGCTGGAACCGGTACCGGGGATGGTAAAGTTAATCATCTGAGTAGCAAAAACAAACGCACTCATGATACCCATAACAGGGATTTTTTTTGAATCAGTTTCTTTTGATACTTCTTTTACGGAGTAAACAGTAGCGGCGGCAGAGCAAACTGCCATAACCCCTGCTACTGCAGGAGAAACCAAAGCATCAGCCATGTGCATAGGAAGTAACCTCTTTTTTTGTATGATAGTTTTACTATCATAAGTATCGTTTACT
>JAKSTT010000181.1 GCA_024413635.1 Treponemataceae bacterium
AAATCGTTTTGGCTCAGGATGATTTTTGGCGATGGCAAGACGCCTTAGCAGTGAGGAGCGGAGTCGGGCTGCCGCCTGACCAATTTCCACCCGGGATGATTTTTCGCGATGACAAGGCAGACTGGCTTCGAGGATCGCAGGCGGGCTGCCGCCCGTTGAGAACCGGAGATGCCAGTCTAACGCAGTAAGCGCGGAAAAGGGCCCGGCGTTACTTAAATATCCCCTGAGCCACGTGGACGGTATCCAAAGCATCCTTGGCATAGAAATCCGCATGAATCATGTCGGCGTATTCCTGGGTCAGGACGGCACCACCTACCACAGTCTTTACGCCGGGACATTCTTCATGCAGTAATTCAATGGTCTCTTTCATGGCCGGCACCGTGGTAGTCATGAGGGCAGAAAGACCTACCAGCATGATGTTGTTGGCTTTTACGGCATCAACAATGGTACGGGCAGGAACGTCTTTGCCCAAATCGATAACCGTAAAGTCATAGTTTTCAAGCAGGACTTTTACGATGTTCTTGCCGATGTCGTGGATGTCGCCGTGAACGGTAGCAAGCACCACGGTTCCTTTACTCTCCCCTTTTGTACCGGTAGCTTCAAGACGGGCTTTGATTACTTCAAAACTTGCCTTGGCGGCTTCGGCAGCCATAAGCAGTTGGGGCAGGAACATGGTCTTTTTTTCAAAGCCCTTGCCGACGATATCAAGACCGGGAATCAGATGCTCATTTATAAGGGTAACGCTGTCGGTGGTTTCAAGCAGCTGGGTCGTAAGGGTTGCTGCCTCTGTCTTGAGACCTTTAACAACGGCAGTGGTCAGGGGGGATGTGGTTGTACCGGCGGGGGCTTCGACAGGCTCAACCGCTGGTGCAGCTGGAACCGAACTTGCTACGGCTGCAGGGGCCGGCAGGGTCTGCATGAACTCTATGTATTCCAGACAGTCCTTGTCATAACCGTGGAGCAGGTTAAACGCATGATAAGATTTCTGAATCTCAGTCTGCAGCGGATTGATGATGGCGGCAGTAAGACCGCTTTCCATGGCCAGGGCAAAAAAGTGTGACGTTACCGCTTCACGGTTAGGCAGGCCGAAACTGATATTTGAAACACCCAAAACCGAGTTAAGACCATAGGTATCACGGAGAATCCGTACCGTTTCAAGGGTAGCGCCGGCAGCATTGGAATCGCTGGAAACTGCCATGGTCAGGGCATCAACGACAATGTCCTTTTTCTGGATACCGTATTCCGAAGCACGCTTCACGATTTTTTCTGCAATGGCAATGCGTCCGCCGGCGGTTGCAGGTATGCCGTCTTCATCCAGGGTAAGGGCAACAACCGTTCCGCCATATTTCTTAACCAGGGAGAAAACGGCATCCATAACTTCCTGCTTGCCGTTCACACTGTTGACCAGGGCTTTACCGTTATACCGTCGGAGAGCGGCTTCCATAACTTCAGGACTTGATGTATCAATCTGCAGCGGAACATCCGTAATAGCCTGCAGTTCCGTCATTACCCGGACCATCATCTCTTTTTCATCAATTTCCGGCAAACCCACATTAACATCAAGCACTGTGGCACCGGCATCAACCTGGTCCAGTCCCTGCTTCATGATATAGGCCATATCACCGTTTTTCAGCGCTTCCTTGAACTTTTTCTTACCGGTGGGGTTAATACGCTCACCAATCAGTACCGTTTTTTTACCGTGGCGCAATTCTTCGGTTTTAAGGAAACTTGCAATGCGGGTAGCGTTTTTCTGCACCAGCGGCTTAGGCGCAACACCGGAAAGTTCCTGCGACAGCGCCTTGATGTGTCCCGGAGTAGTACCGCAGCAACCGCCAAAAATAAAGGCACCTTCTTCTGCAAACTGTTTCATGCTCCGGGCAAAATCAGCAGGTCCTACCAGATAGACAGTCTTTCCATCCTGCATCTGAGGCAACCCCGCATTTGGTTTTACGATAACCGGCAGGGAACTGGCAGCCACCAGCCGCCGTACGGCATCTACCAGGTCATCCGGTCCAAAACCACAGTTGAGTCCGATTGCATCAACGCCAAGACCTTCAAGAATGGTAACCATAACTTCAGGTGTAGCGCCGGTCAAAAGCCGGCTCTGGTTGTCATACACGTTGGTAACCAGAATGGGAAGACTCTCCTTACCGGCAGCTTCCCGGGCTTCTTTTGCGGCAATAACGGCTGCCTTGGTTTCGTAGGCGTCGTTCATGGTTTCTATAAGAATGGCATCAATATCCTGGGTCAGGGCAATATCAAGTGAGGTACGGAACAGGGTTACCGCATCTTCAAAATCAAGGTCGCCCATGGGTTTCAGCAGTTTGCCGCAGGGACCGCAGTCATAGGCAATAAAGCAGGGATGATCTTCACCGCCGGAAGCATCCTCATGAAACTGATTGCGTGCAGCCTTTGCATTGGCAATGGCAGCCGTAATGATTTCTGATAATTCAGAGTGATCGAATTTTGATATGTAGGCGCCAAAGGTATTGGTGGCAACGATGTTACTGCCGGAAGAGAAATAGCGGTAATGCAGGTTCTGGATTTCTTCCGGGTGCGATACATTCCAGCGCTCAGGCAGTTCTCCCGGCAAGAGGCCGCGGGACTGCAGCACGCTGCCGGTTCCTCCGTCTAAAAAGAGGATTTCCTTACCAAGAAGTGATTTGAGTGATGAATCTACAGATACCATACCGTTTCCTTTTTTTGTATGTATTTTATGCTGTTTCAGCAGATCCCGATAAACGCGGTTACCGATTTTTCCGGTGCCATAATCAGCGTATCCATAAGGGTTAAGCCGATTTTACTGCAGTTCAGAAGACTGAAAAAGAGTTTCTGGTTTTCAAGACTGCAGTCCCCAAAGCCGGGAGAAAACCGGGCAGGATTTGTTCCACCATCGGCTTCAGTCTGCTCCCGGATAAAATCATTGAACAGGTCTACAAAGCTTTCTACGAACATGGCTGCCGTTGCCTGATAGATGCTTGCCTTTACCGGATCAGAAGCTGTTGCACGGCGGATTGCAGCATCGACGGGAGCACCGATGGTGGCAGCAAAAAGTACCACCCTGCTGCACCCGCGCAGGTTAAAAGCAAGATTTGCACTTGCTATCACCGTTTCCGAATCAGTTTCCGGACAGAGGATTACCCTTCCAGCCTGTTCATCAACAGCCAGTGGGAACTGATCCCACACCAGCCGTGGCTGGAGCGAAGGCCGCAATTCCCTGATGGCGGTGTCTATCAGTAAAGCCACCGCAGGTTCAGGTTCTGCCGTTACCGGATATCCCAGATACCGGGCAACTTCAGCTGCATTGGCGGGGATATTGTCTCTGTCAAGGTTGTAAAACTGATTCATTCAGTCAAACAGGCTGCGGGTTGCCTGGTTAATGCGCCGGGCAACTTCCGGATTGTTCATGGTATACAGGTGGACACCGTCTACCCCGTTGGTTACCAGGTCACAGATCTGGTCAATGGCATAGGCAATGCCGGCATCACGGATGGCATCCGGTCTGTTTTCATACCGGGCCATCATTTTGGTAAACTTTTCAGGCAGAACGGCATTAGTAAGGCTTACCATACGTTCAATACTCTTCCGGTTAGTGGCAGGCATGATTCCTGCTTCCAGCGGGCTTTTAACGCCGGCAAGACGGGCACGTTCCACAAAGCGGTAGAATTTTTCGTTGTCAAAGAAAAGCTGGCTCAAAAAGTGGGTAGCGCCGGCATCTTCCTTTTCCTTCAGGGTCTGAATATCCTGCATGACATCAGAACTTTCCGGATGCAGTTCTGGATAGCAGGCAGCATAGATTTCAAACTGTCCGCTGGTATCCCATTCCTTTATGAACCGTATCAGGTCAGACGCATGAGCAAAATCCTTTGAAGGTTCCAGACCTTCTACCCGGTCACCGCGCAGCGCCAGAATATTCCGGACGCCGGCATCCTTAA
>JAKSTT010000182.1 GCA_024413635.1 Treponemataceae bacterium
ACAATCCTCTTTTCTTTTGCCCGTGCAAACATATCTTTGTTCATCAGGTAGTGCTGCACCAGGTCGCGGATGAACCATATGTCAAAGACTGCCTGGTCGTTGGGGACTTTTAATGATGGATAGCCGGAACCTCGCTGCAGGTAGTCATCGGTGGCGATCCGGTAGGTGGCATCCGGGGCTACCGGGGTGCCGTTGATGGTCATGGTAAAGGAGTCATTACGGGTAATCCGCACATTGCTGCTGAATCCCAGGGTGCCGAGGATATGGCCGCGGAAACCGGGGCCGTGACCGTCCTGGTGAATATGGTCTACATCAAAGCTGAGGGCTACGGCATCAAGAATCTGGCGGCCGGTTACGGTGTAAGTGGTAGGGTTCAGTTTTGACGGGAAGTTTTCTATAAGGCTTTTCCGGGAAACGGGGCGCACCAGAGGACCTTCTGCAATGCCGGTGTGCATCAGGGCAAAATCTCCGCCGCAATGATCCAACAGGCAGTCGCAGATAAAGTTGATGAGTGGACTTTCGGTAAACGGGTCAAAAGCAAGTTCTCCTGCGCACGGCAGCTCCGCAGAAAGGATACTGTCAGCGTAACGGCGTTTTTCATCAAGAAGGGCATCAAAGACCGGGTCGTCGCACTGTCCGGGTAACTCAATCAGCTGGTTGGCCGCAATCCGGAACCCGCTACCGTCTTTCTGGGCGCTGCCATTATCTGATGACAATGCCTGTGCATCGTCGTCATCAATTTCAATAACAACTTTCCCTAAAAATTCCCCTTTGCCGCTTTGGGTGTACGAATCCTCTACACATACGGTGTGGGAATGTCCGCCCAGACACAAATCAATTTCCGGAAGCTGTTCCATAAGGAATTTTTCAACCTGATAGCCGCTGTGGCTCAGGAGAATACAAAAATCGTACTGGCCGGCACGGTGGTCAAGTTCTGAGCGCAGGCAGGCAACCGGTTCCCGGGTCAGCAGGTTGTTCATGGTAGTAAAAACGTTGTACCCGTTGGGTGCCAGATGTTCGTTGTAATAGGGAGCGGCTCCCAGAATGAGAATCCGTTTTCCGTTCCGCTGGATAATCTGTGAGCCTGCAATTCCCGGCAGCGCATTTCCATCGTTATCCGTAACATTGGTACAGATAAAGGGAATACCGGCCTTCGCCATGGCACACAGCCCTTCGTTCCCCAGGTCCTCTTCGCCGTTACCGATGGTCATGGCATCAAGTCCGCATGACAGAATCAGCTGGCTTGCTGCCGGCCCCTTATCAGATTGGATGATGACATCACGTAAGTCTGCAAAATCGCCGCTATCCAGAAACAGGTCCTGTGGCTCTTTGTGGGCAGCCAGATAGGCGTGGACTTTTTTCAGGGCATCATAATTGGAATGGATGTCGTTGGTGTGGTAAATGGCGAACTGCATGGAACCTCTTTTTTGTTCAGTATAGCGCAAAGGCATGCGTGCCACAAACGACACCCTTTGTGGTACAGTAGTGATATGACCATAGCCATAGCTGATGATGAACAGAATATCCGTACGCCGCTGAAAGCAGCCCTGCAGAAAGAGCAGTTTACGGTGCTGGAATTTGAAAACGGGCTGGAAGCCTGGAATGGCGTTACCAGCCTGAATACGGCAGATTTTCCGGATCTGTTTATTCTTGATATCATGATGCCCGAAATGGACGGGCTTACCCTGTTCAGAAAGATAAAAGGGCTGTCGCCAAAGACGCCGGTCATGTTCCTGACATCCCGTGATGATGAATTTGATAAGGTGCTGGGATTGGAACTGGGGGCCGATGATTATCTGACAAAACCCTATTCCATACGGGAACTGATAGCGCGGATCCATGTGATTCTCCGGCGGTATGGTAAGGCAGAACAGGAAACCGTGGGACGAATGGTCCGCTGTGGCGATATTCTTCTGGATACGGCAGCATATACGGCAACCCGTGGCGGCGAAGAACTGGCACTGACGGTAACGGAGTTCCGGCTGCTGGAAGCGTTTATATCCAATCCGAAAACCGTGTTTACCCGGGAACAGCTGATTCAGAAAGCTTATCCCGATGATGTATACATGAACGACCGGGCAGTAGACTGCCACATAAAGCGGCTGCGGAAAAAGGTGGGCGCAGAACTGATAGAAACTGTGTACGGTCTGGGCTACCGCCTTTCGGAGTCGGTATGAAGCGTTCCCATTCTACATTCCGCATCAGTATCAGCGTCCAGATTCTGGTCTTTACCCTGCTGGTGGTGTTCATGCCCGTGGCCTCCATGCTGCTGCTGAATACCTATGAAAAGCAGCAGCTGCAGTCAATGGAAAGCTCTCTGGTTCAGCAGGCCCGTCTTCTGGGTGCCAGTCTTACCGGCGACTTTACGGCAGACGCTGCAGAGAAGATTCTTCTGGCCATGAACCGGAATTTTGATGCCCGGCTCAGGATTCTGGATGAAACCGGCACTCTTCTGGCGGACTCCAGTACGGTCGGCACTGTTGAAGATAGCGCAGACGCCTCTGCTATCCGGCCAGAGCCGGAGTCCCCGGCCGCCGGAGCTGCAGTGCAGTCATCGGAAGAAAAAGAAGCACAGGAAACCCTGGTGTACCGTGCCGTATCCTTTCCGGTGCGGCAGTACCGCAAATGGTTCCGGCCCCCGGCTTCTGAACGGTATGCCAGTGCAGACTTTTACAGCGGTAAAAAAGTGTATGACGGACCTGAAATTCAGGCAGCCCTTGCCGGCCGGTACGGGGCCTTTACCCGTGTTTCCAGTGGAGAGCAGGTTTCCGTAACGCTGTATTCTGCCATTCCCGTCACCGTTGACGGTCAGGTTATCGGCGTAGTGCTGGCATCAAAATCAACGTACCGCATCCTGCAGAACCTGTATGAAATCCGCCGGGATATTGCCCGTATCTTTCTGTGGTCACTGCTGGCAGTAGCAGCGGTTACCGTATTCTTTTATTTCCGTATTTCCCGGCCGCTGAAAAAACTTTCCCGCGAGGCACAGAACTGCACTGATACCCGGGGGCATCTGCTGCAGGAAAAACTGACCGGTTCCCGCCGTATTGATGAAATAGGGGACCTTTCCCGAAGTTTTACGGTGCTGTTGAAGAAGCTGGCGGACCGTATCCGCTACACGGAGCAGTTCTCTGCTGACGTGTCCCATGAGTTCAAAAATCCCCTGGCCGGCATCCGCTCTTCCGTAGAAATGCTTTCTGACGGGGAGTGTACCGGTGCAGAGCGCAATCAGTATGCCGCTGCCATTACCGATGAAGTTGCACGGCTGGAACAACTGCTTTCAAAAGTGCGCCGGCTTTCTTTGATTGATGCCGGTGGGGATTCAGAAACGGAGAGTATTCCGGTTGATACGTTCCTGCAGAATATGGCATCTGCCGTTACGCTGCACCACCCGGAAGTACAGCTGCGTTGTTCACTGAATGCCACTGACGTGGTATTGCAGGCAGATTCGGAACTCTTGTTCAGCATGGTATCAAATCTACTGGAAAACGCGGTATCCTTTGGTACGGAAGTGCTGGTTGAAAGCCGGCTGCAGAACCGGAACCTGGTGCTGCAGGTCCATGACAACGGTCCCGGTATTCCCTCTGGCAGTGAAGAAACCGTGTTCAACCGGTTTTACACCACCCGCCGGAATCATGACGGGCACTCCGGGTTGGGGCTGGCGCTGGTGAAGTCTGTTGCCGGGCAGTACGGCGGGGTTGTTACTGCGGGGCACAGCCAGCAGCTTGGGGGTGCCTGCTTTACGGTGACGTTCCCTATT
>JAKSTT010000183.1 GCA_024413635.1 Treponemataceae bacterium
ACTTCCTGGGCACAGCGGTCTACCACTTCGCGCCAGAATTCATTAGGAATGCGGTCTTCAAATTCCTGGCGGCTCAGGGCATATTCAGAACGGGTTGCAATGTCCCCTCCCTGTCCTGGTTCCGGATACCACAGACGGCGGATGTGTTTCTTGGCCAGAACCATGGCTGCGTCAAAGCGGATGATGGGGAAGTTACGGGCAACGTGCAGGATTTCCTGGATAACGGCTTCGCGGGCTTCCGGATTCAGGAAGTCAATCTGGGCGGTATCGTTCCATGCCATACCGGTACCATCGTTTCCGTGGTAGATATAGCGGGTGTCACCGGTGGCGTTGTCTACGCGCTTGTATACAACGGCGCAGTCAGATTTGCTGTAATAGTGGTCTTCAAGATATACACTGATGCGCGGATCAAGAGACAGGTTTTCATCATTGAAAGAATACTGGGGGTACGGGCAGTCCTTGCGCTGTACGAACAGGTCCGGACGTTCTACAACCCATCTGCTGTCCATACCGGTGTGGTTTGGAACCATGTCGCTGGCAAGACGGATGCCACGGTACCACAGACGGCGGCGCAGGTTATCAAGGGCATCCCAGCCACCCAGCTGCTGTGCAATGTCGTAGTCGTGCAGCGAGTAAGCACTGGCAGCGGCTTCCGGGTTTCCGCACTTCTGCTTGATGCGTTTTGAACCCCAGCTGCGTTCCCAAAGACCAATAAGCCACAGTCCGGTAAAACCGGCGCGTGCCAGTTCATCAAGCTCTTCATCTGGAATTTCATCAAGACGCTGGATGGTCCGCTTGTATTTTTTTGAAAGCTGGTCCAGCCATACAAGCACGGTCTTTGCCATGAGTACAACACGTGGCATCCATTCCCGGTCCGGGCTGAACCGCTCATATTCCTGCATCAGGTTTTCGTAGCTGTAGGCATCCATAGGTGGTGGTCCTGAAAAGTTTCCGCTCCAGCCTGGTTTTTCTTCTTCTGCAATCATGTCCATGCCTGAAAGCAGGCGGCGCAGCCATTCTTCCATAAACGAAGCCCAGTGCTGGCGGATGTAGTCCAGCTGGCCTTTGATGCTGGTGGGGCTGAATACGGCAGGTTCCCGGAGCATGGTAATCAGGTCGTTATCGTTGGGGCCAAAGGCAGGCTGATCCTTAAAGAATTTCTGGATGGCAGCCCAGCTGGTCAGGTACGTCTTGTTCTTTGCCAGTTTTTCATCGCTGAACAGAATCATGAACGGGGTGAATGCCGGGTTTTCATTGGCAAGATGCAGCAGAATCAGTTCTTCCAGCGTTGCAACGGTGTTTGCAATGCCGTCGGTGGAGCCTTTCAGGTATTCTTCTTCTGACAGCTGGCCCTGGTAAACGGCAACCGGTGGAAATTCCTGGTTGAACTCCAGCAGCATCTGGTGCACAGCTTTTTCTCCCAGCTGTTTGTTTAAGGCTGCCAGCAGTTCTTCAAAAACGTGGGGATTCTTTGCCTTGCGGTATTCACTGCAGACATAGTGGAATATTTCGTCGATAAGTCCCATGGCATTTAACTGGCCGGCCTTCAGCATTTTTTCGCCGTCAGTTACGGGATTCATGGTGTCATTTATTTTCTTGGCAAACAGGCGTACTGCTGCAAAATCGGTAAATATGATGTTGCCGTCAAAAGAAAAAAGAGATTTGTCAAAATTGCACAGATCCCTGATTTTTCTTGATACGTGAAATTCCATTATGTTCTCCTTGGCCCTATTATTTTACTACATTTTTGATTGCTTTGGTGAGAGATTTGTCTTTTACCAGCGTTTCTACGGAAACCGGCAGCCGGTATGCCCAGTTAAAGGCCGTAACGGTTCCCGGAATATTAACCCGTTCGTCTTCAGGATTTTCCGCAGCGTAGACATCGTTGAGGGCCAGGAAATCCTGAATGGGATGAATGATGTATGCGGAGGCCGATGTGTTGATGATGGCCAGAACCTGGGCTGCAATCTCTGCGTTCCACTGCTTTCCGACGGCTTCTTCCTGTTCGGGGCAGAAGGTCTGGGCAAAGTCCAGGGCATCGGGCTCCGTAAGCCACCACTGGCGGAGGGTGGTACTGTCATGGACGCTGGTGGTGGTTACGCTCTGTTCCGGGTAGTCTTCAAAGGCGTAGAAGGGCTGCCCTTCCTGGTCCCATGCCCGGTTCCAGCGGACAACGCGGAGGCTCTGGATGTTCAGGTCAGAAAGGACTTTGGGCATGCAGCTGATGCCGGCACCTAGATCCTCTGCACAGGCTACCATATCTACGCTGCCGGTAAGTTCACCAAGCACGGTACGGGCCTGCTTTTCCCACAGCTTGTCCATTTTCTTCTGCTTTTTGGCAAACAACTCTTGCAGGGATTCTTTTTCTGCGTCATTAAGACTCTGCCAGGCAGTGGTTGTGGTATAGGACCACAGGGGATAGTACTTGTTTTTGCCCATGGTGATGAGCATGCGGTCACGCCATTTTTCTGCCAGGCGCTGACGTACAGGCCACGGAATATCTTCCCGGCTGGTAATGTCGCTTTCTGTTTTTACGGTTTTCTTGAAAAGCCACAGTTCTTCATCGCCGATGCGGTCGCAGAGCAGGTGCAGGTAGCCGTGGGAGCCCAGATAGTCGTTGTTGTTTACTTCTTCGATAAGGCGGGTCGGGATGTGCGGCTCAGAAAGCCAGCGGATGCGGTTTTCGTCAAAGCCCAGGGCCGTCAGTTCTTTTGTAGAGATGGTTTCATAGGGTTCCGTATGCCCGAGGATTGCCGTTGATTCACCTTCCGGCACGGCCCAGATACGGAAAAAGCCCAGTACATGGTCAATGCGGTACACATCGTAGTATTTGCTGGCGGTGGCAAGGCGGTCTTTCCACCAGCGGTAGTCATTGTCGGCCAGGTTTTTCCAGTTATAGGTGGGAAATCCCCAGTTCTGGCCGGTTGGGTTGGTACCGTCTGCCGGAGCACCGGCCCGGAGGTGGTGGTTGAAGTATTCCGGATAAGCCCAGGCATCGTGACTGTCTTCATTCATCATGATGGGCATATCGCCTTTCAGTTTGATGCCCAGTTCTGCGACCTGCTTTCGGGCAGCCAGAAACTGCTGGTCGGCACGATACTGCATCCAGGCATAGAAGTAGTGCTGTTCTGTAAGGCTTTCGTCTGCCCACCGGCTTTCAATGTCATTTCTGCTAACGGTGGTATATTCGCCCCAGTTTTTCCAGCTGTCCTGCAGATGCTTGTCCTTTAACACCATGAACACGGCATAATCGGTAATCCAGGGGTTGGCGTTTATCCAGGCAGCCAGATCTTTGTCGGCAAGAATAGTGTTTTTGCTGGCGTCAAAAATCTGGTGCAGGAGCAGCAGTTTTTCGTTCCGGACGTCGGTATAGATAAAGCGGGGAAGTGGTTCCCATGCTTTCTGCAGCGTTTTCAGTTTGGTGCCTACGGCTTTGGGGGCTGCTGCCATTTCCGGCAGGGATGCCAGACTGATATAGATGGGGTTCAGGGCAAAGGCGGAAAGGGCGCTGTAGGGCGAGTTGCCGGTGCCGGTATCGTTTACGGGCAGCAGCTGGATAAGGGAAAGTCCTGCATCTTTGCAGAACCGGGCAAATAACGGAAGATCAAGAAATTCGCCGCAACCCACGCTGTTTGTAGTGCGCAGGGCGGAGACAGGAATAGCGGTACCAAATACTTTGTTCATGGTACCCAGTATATCATAGGTAAACCGATTTAGTTAACTGAGAAAATAT
>JAKSTT010000184.1 GCA_024413635.1 Treponemataceae bacterium
GTTCCCTGGTTGAATACAGGGCTTGATTTGTGAGCCGCCGAATGGCAGTAGGCAGCCTGAATAACACGGGAAAACGCACGAAATATGTGCTGCACGATGCGCCATGATTTCAACCACATGACACGCAAGACGTTTTCCAAAAAGAGATACCAATGAAATTCAGTGAATTCAACCTTCACGATGACCTGATGAAAGGCATCGGAAGCGCAGGTTATGAGACCTGTACACCTGTTCAGGAACAGGTGCTTACCATGGGACTGGACGGTTCAGATCTGTACGTTCAGTCACAGACCGGTACCGGTAAAACCTGTGCCTTTTTAACCCTGCTGATCCAGCAGCTGCTTTCAAAACCGGAACTTGCCGGAAAAAAAGCCCTTATCATGGTTCCAACCCGTGAGCTTGCCGTTCAGGTAGAAGAAGAAGCACGTACCCTTGCTTCAGGCACTACCCTGAAAGCTGCCAGTTTTTACGGCGGTGTAGGCTATGAACGCCAGAAGCAGGTTTTAAAGGCAGGTGTAGATATTCTGGTAGGAACACCAGGCCGCGTTATTGACCTGCAGGAATCCGGTGACATGGACCTTTCCAATGTGGCATTCCTGGTTGTTGATGAAGCAGACCGTATGTTCGACATGGGCTTCTATCCTGACCTGCGTACCCTGATTAAAGTACTGCCGGAAGTAAATGCCCGTCAGACCATGCTTTTCAGTGCAACCCTCAATACCTACGTTAAAAACCTGGCTTGGGAATACACCAACGAAGCAAAAGAAATCACCATTGAACCGGAACACGTAACCATCGAAGAAATCGACCAGCTGCTGCTCCATGTTTCAAGCGATGAAAAGGTAAAACTGCTGGTAGGTATCCTGCAGAAAGAAAAACCGGACTCAGTAATCATTTTCTGTAATACCAAACGCAGCTGCGAAGTTATTGCAAAACGTCTGAAGATCAACGGCATTGAATCAGAATTCATCATCGGAGACCTGCCACAGAGCAAACGCCTGCAGGTACTGGAAAGCTTCAAGCGCGGATCCCTCACCTGTCTGGTAGCCACTGATGTTGCTGCCCGCGGTATCGATGTTGATGATCTGGCCATGGTAGTAAATTACGACCTGCCCAATGAAGCAGAAAACTATGTACACCGCATCGGCCGTACTGCCCGTGCCGGTAAATCAGGCAAAGCCTATACCTTCTGTTCTGAACAGGATGTATACAACCTGCCAGCCATTGAACGCTATATCGGCAACCCTATTCCAGCCAGCATGCCAACTGATGACATGATTGGTGAAGATAAAAGTGACGGCATGTACATCAAAACCGGCCGTTATGATGATGAAGACCGGGGACGTGGACACCGTGATGACCGTCGTGGCGGACGTGATGGCCGTGGACGTGACGGTGACAGACGTGACAGACGCCGCGATGACCGGAAACGTGACAACCGCGGTGAACGCCGTGGCGATAACAGACGCGATTACAAGAAACGCGATGAACAGGTTCAGGATCTTTCAGGACTGTCATTTGATGAACGCATGAAGATCTACAAAGAAAAGTATGCTTCTGAATCTACCGCTGCTGCAGCAAAAGCACCTAAAGCAAACGGTAAAGGCAACGGAAAAGGCAAGAACGGCCAGAACCGTAAGCCACAGCAGGCACCTAAAAAAGCAGCTCCTGTAAAAGAAACTGCAAAACCTGCACCACAGAAAAAAGGCAGTGCCGGAATTCTCGGTATCATCCAGAAATTCTTCGGCGGCAAAAAGAAATAAACAGAAAAAAAGCTGTTCAATAAGGTCTGTCCTGCTGAACCTGATTCAGCAGGACTATTCTCCTTCAGGCACTGTCAACTCCAGACCATCGGACGGGCCGTCATAAGCCGCACTGTAAGTCAGTCTTCCAGGGCGTATTTCCAGTCGATTTTTTCGTAGGGGCCGCCGTTCACTGATACCAGATAATAGCCCCCGCCCACAGTACCATCAACAATCCGCACATTATCATAGCAGATGGCCCCGGTTACCGGTCCTGTTATGAGAACAGTTCCGTCCATGGTGCCCTTCATGTTCATGGATGCCGTAGTATTGCAGTCGCCCGTCAGCACTATACCTCCGGAAAAATCACAGTATCCTTTGTACAGCATGATGACCCGGCCACCAAGACCTTTCATGGCAGCATCGTAGGAAAGGGTGCCGGATACATCTCCGTTGATGATTTCTGATCCCAACTTTGAAAGGGCATTGGGTTTATGCATCAGCTCCAGTTTCTCCTGGGAACGGATGACCGTCTTATTTACCAGACGGAACAGTTCAAGGGATGTCATATCTTCTGCTGCCATGGATACGGCAGTACACCAGAATACCATCAGAAAAACAGAAAGCGTACGGAAAAATGTTTTCATACCTCCAGTATACAACAAACCGTAAAGGATGGCGAAAAACAGCAGTGTATTCCAACAATTCCAATAATCTGTTATATTTTTTCTGATTGGAATGCCAATTCCCGTCTGGATTTTTTTTACTAACGGAGAGCTCATGATTACCGTATCTGACGTAAGTCTGAAATTTGGCGAACGTGCCCTTTTTAAAGATGTAAACCTGAAATTTACTGCCGGAAACTGTTACGGCATCATCGGTGCCAATGGCGCCGGAAAATCTACCTTTCTGAAAGTTCTTACCGGTGAACAGGAACACGATTCCGGAACCATTTCCATTACTCCCGGTGAACGTATGGCCGTTCTCCGCCAGGACCACTTTGCTTTTGATGAATACAGTGTAAAAGACACTGTAATGATGGGATATCCCAAACTGTACGAATGTGCCAAAGCCCGCGATGAAATCTATGCAAAAGAAGATTTTACCGAAGAAGACGGACTGAAAAGTGCTGAACTGGAAGGTGAATTCAGCGAATTAGGCGGATGGGAAGCCGAAAACCAGATTGAACAGATGCTTTCAGGTCTTGGTCTGGAAGAAGAATTCCATGACAGCATGATGAGCGAACTGGATGAAAGCCGCAAAGTACGCGTTCTTTTGGCTCAGGCCCTGTTCGGAACCCCGGATATTCTGCTGTTGGACGAACCTACCAACGGTCTTGACCTGGAATCAATCCAGTGGCTGGAAGACTTCCTCATGGAATTCCCCAACACCGTAATTGTTGTATCCCATGACCGTCACTTCCTGAACAGCGTATGTACCTACATCTGTGATATTGACTACGGAAAGATCAGCCTCTTTACCGGTAACTATGATTTCTGGTATCAGATGAGCCAGATCATGCAGCGCCAGGCTAAAGACCAGGCTAAGAAACGTGAAGAAAAGATGAAGGACTTGAAGGAATTCATCCAGCGCTTTGCATCCAACGCTGCAAAATCCAAACAGGCAACAAGCCGTAAAAAGGTATACGATAAACTGGCTCTGGAAGAACTGCCGGTTACCAGCCGTAAATTCCCTTATGTAAACTTCAAGCCGGACCGGGAAATCGGTAACAACGTTCTCCGCGTAGAAAAGCTGAACTACACTACTCCGGAAGGCGTACAGCTCTTAAAAGACTTCAGTCTTACCGTTAACCGCACTGATAAAATTGCTTTTGTTGGTCTTGAACACAAAGCTAAATCTGCATTCTTTGATATCATTACCGGTAACCTGAAACCAGACAGCGGTGA
>JAKSTT010000185.1 GCA_024413635.1 Treponemataceae bacterium
GGGGCAAACCTGCTGCTGATGTTCGGCGTAAACTTTTTCTACGTAGAATACGGTTACTCAGAAAGCGGCAATCTGGTGTTCATCTATACGGTTATGTACGGTCTGGGTATGCTGGTCAGTCAGGCGCTGTATGCTCCGCTGGCTGCAAAATGCAGACGTACCACGTTACTCCGCTGGTGCCTTGCGGGGCTTCTGATCGGGTATGCAGCCTTCTTCAGCTATGGCTATCTGTGGCCCAGAAACCTCATTGCACTGGATGCTGTCGGCTTCCTTATCTTCTTCTGCCAGGGGCTTTTTACCTGCCTTATTACCGTCATGCTCAACAACACCATCGAATACGACCAGTGGAAGCATGGTGAACGTCGTGATGCAACTATTTCTGCAGTCCGCAGTTTTGCCGTAAAGCTTTCCGGTGCTGCAAACCAGGGAATTACTGCGCTGGTACTGATTGCCAGCGGCATTTATACCATCAGCCAGCAGGTAAGCGGACTTGAAATTCTGGTTGGTAAAGGGGAACTGACTTCTGAGCAGGCCCTGGTGCAGGCAGACCAGTATCTGTCCGGTGTTACCAATGCCCAGCGGCTGGAACTGCGTATCGGTATGATTCTCGTCCCGGTAGTCATGATGGTTGCATCGTACTGCATTCTTCGGCTTAAATATACACTGACAGAAGAAACCTACGACCGGATTGTTTCGGAACTGAAAGACCGGAAGTAAAGAGGAAACGTTATGGGAAAGAAAGTTGGCTCTGAGCCATTGGGAAAACTCTATGGAACCGGTATGGTACGTACCCGCCGAGAGTGGCGTGGCGTTGTTGATACCGTGTATTATTTTTTCCAGTGGCTGGGAATTCTGGGTATTCTGGTAAAGGTTATCGTAAAACCCCGGAACGTAAAGGGATTTTTCCGCTACCGCTGGATGTCAAACTTTCTGGCTGTTCCCATGCTGCTGGACCGCGTAACGGAAGGTCTCCGCGGTTCATACCTCCGTATTGCCTGCATTGAATACCGTCTGATCATCAAGGAAATGGCTGCCATTGTAGACAGTCTGTTCCGCGGTGACCGCCGCATGGGTAACGATAAGGCTTTTTCTGACAAAACGGTTCTGCTTGATGAAAACGAAATGTCAGCCATTATGATGGGATTCCCGACTCTGCATGGTCTGAGCCGCGAAATTCCCTGTGTATATACATCAAATCTGTTGACCCAGCATTCCCTGATGCACTATCTGGATGTGGTCCAGGAATTCGGACTTCCCGGGGATGTATGCCCCATGCCTGCTGCAGAAGCCGGCATCTCCATTGAGGACGATTTCTGCGTACTGGGTAAATGTGCCATTCAGTGTAACACTACCTGTGACGGCTCCCTTCTTGGTAACGGAATCATCAGTAAACGCCTGGAACTGGAAGACGGTATTCCCTGTTTCCAGCTGGGAGTTCCGCTCCGCCACACCGAAGACGACGTACAGGATTATGCTGCCGGTGAAGTACGCAATGCCATCAGGTTCATTGAAGAACAGACCGGCGAAAAATGGGACTGGGATTACTACTTTGAATGTGCCCACCGGGTAAACCTGGCTACCAGAACCCGTATGGAATGGCTTGAAATGAACAAAACTGATTATCCGCAGTTTATCGGTATGAATCTCTGCGTATATTCAGAAACCAACTACATGGGCGTAAGCGGTAAGGTGCCGGAATTTACCAGAACCGATGCAAAATTAACCCGCATTGCAGAAAAAGCCATGAAAAATAAGGAAATGTACTGCCCTGAATACCGCCACCGGGCCATTGTCTGGGGTGTACAGAGCCAGTACTTCTTTGAATTCCTGCTGTGGCTGCAGAACTGCTGGGGAATCCTTCCGCTGACCGATATGCTCAGCATGCTTTCTACCCGTATTCTGTCAGAAGACGACAAGGACATGGCCATGAAAGATCTGGCCTGGCTGTATGAAAACATGATTATGCGTAACCGGACCCATGGCGGATACAAGACCCTGCTTGATAACCTGTGGGAATTCTGTGAGGAGTTCCGGGCAGATACGGTTATTCTGTGGGAACACATGTCCTGTAAGGCTCTGGAAGGCATGCACGGTCTGTTTGAAGAAAAAGCCCGTGAGAAGGGAATCCATCTGATCTGGGTAAGCCATGACCTTGTTGATCCGCGTATCATGACCAAACAGGGCATCCGCGACCAGGTAAACCGGTACATGCGTACGGTTATGCGTGAAGAGCCGGTTGACCCCAGCCTTGAACACGTTAACGACGATAATGTGTGGTAAATAAACGGCAGCTATTTCTTGATGCCGGTGACATACATCCGCTCATCATCACAGATGGCTGCCTGGATTTTAAAATCCTGGGTCATAAGGGCTGCAAGATCAATGTGACTGATGCAGGAATGCTGAAAGTCATCCTGGGCAAAACAGAGGGTTCCAAAGGGGACCAGCTGCCGTTTCAGATGCTGCAGCAGCGCCGGAATATCGGCGATGAAGGGCAGGGTATTGTGCAGCAGTATGCTGTCAAATTTCTTGCTGAAATGGGTTTCCATGATATCAGCACACATGATGTTGATTCTGCCGTCATCACGGAATTTCTCCTGAGCAATGACAATCATTTCCGGTGAAAAATCTACGGCAGTAATATCAGCAACGTTCCGTTCCAGAATAAAAGGAATCAGGTTTCCGGTTCCGCAGCCAACTTCCAGTATGCTTTTTCCTTTGCGGACATTTGCACTATCCAGAAACAGATGTATTTTCTGGGGATTATAGACTGCTTTATCATCCCAGTTGGCAGCCTGTTCATCAAACCATGCGATAATATCAGCTTTTGTCATGATTTACGCCTTCTGTATCTGTGCTACCTGATTCCGTACCCAGTCTGCCAGGGCATCCATTCCTTCGCCGGTTTTTGCACTTACGGCAAAGAATGTTGCCTTTGGATTCAGCGCCAGGATCCGTTGTTTTGCTTTGTCCATGTCAAAGTCAAAAGCGGGCAGGGTATCAATCTTGTTAAAGATGATGACATCACACACCTGGAACATGAGGGGATATTTCAGCGGTTTATCGTCGCCTTCCGGAATGGAAAGCAGCATGACGTTTTTATGGGCACCGGTGTCAAATTCTGCCGGACATACCAGGTTCCCGATATTTTCAAGAATCAGCAGGTCAGTATCGGCAACACCAAACTGTTCAATGGCGCGGCTGGTCATGTCGGCGTCAATGTGGCAAAGCCCTCCGTTGTTGATCTGCATGGCGCGGATCCCGGTGGCATCTGCTACCCGCTGGGCGTCGATACTGGTCTTGATGTCAACATCCATTTCTGCAATGCGCAGTTCGTCTTTCAGTCTGTTGATAAGGGCGGTGAGGGTAGTGGTTTTTCCGCTTCCCGGGGAGGACATGACGTTCAGGAAAAAGGTTCCCTGTGCAGATAAATCGGAACGGATTTTGTCTGCAACGGTTTCATTTTTGCTCATGATGTTTTCGTTAATGGTTATAACCCGTACATTTCCGGCCATGTTGTAACTCCTTTCCGTTAAAAAAAAACTGCCAGAAAAGGCCCGCTAGTCATTTCTGGAACCTTTCCCAGCAACCTATCATAAACCTTCGAAAAACAGCTTCAATCTGCTTGCGCATATCCTCATTGCCC
>JAKSTT010000186.1 GCA_024413635.1 Treponemataceae bacterium
AGAACAGAGCATACACACTTTTTTACCTGATTCATCAAAACCTCCAGAGCCGCACGATACGTGTATAAGGAAATTATATCGCCTTTCTCTGGAGTTTCTACTACATTACTTGCCGTGCTTTATCCGGCAGATACCTTGTGTCATGCATCCCATGGGACAGAAAGAACACCAGGTTCGGGGACGGAAGAAGAACATGAGGACCATACCGATAATAGTAGAAGTAAGCATCATGCTGTAAAAGCCGTACCCAAACTGATAGACCCATGCAGGGAGCCCTGTTTCCACATAGGCAAAATCCCACGGCACATTGAAGGTCCAGAACAGTTTTACAAAAGCGTGCAGTGAAGCGGCATCCTTTGCAACCAGAACAGTGTTGAAAATCATGACACCAAACATAGTCATGAAGAAGGTAAGGAAAAGATAGCGGAATGCGCGGGAACTGATGAATCCGGGAGCTTTCTTACCGGAACTCATTTTCAAACTGGCCCCCAGCAGATTGTACAGTTTTCCCCGTCCACAGAAATTATTGCAGAACCATTTGTCACCCCGAGTCAGAGCGACAACCAGTGGAATCGTAAAATCGATAAGCCCCAGCCAGGCAAACAGGATGTTGAAATATCCCAGGATGAAATAGACAATAGTCCAGATCCACATAAAATCATACCAGACCATTTTTTGTTTCATACGTTTGCTTCCTTCTTTTCAATGGCACCGGCAGGACAGATTCTGCCGCAGAGCAGGCAGCCGATGCAGCGTGATTCATCAACAACGGCATAACAGCCGTCTGGAACAGAAATGGCCTGGCGCGGGCATACCTTGATACAGGCGCCGCAGCCGGCACAATGGTTTTCATGGACAAATGCAGTGTTTTTACTCATTGTTGTACCTCTGCCGGTTACTATAGCTGCGGATGGAGTTTTCTTCTGTGATAAAGTCACAAAGTGTGATAGGGTTTTCCTATGGATGTTGCTGAATACATCCCGTTCTGGGATAGTCTGACAAAAGAACAGCAGGAGACGCTGAAAAACGCAGCCAGCTCCGCAGTGATCACAAAGGGAAACCAGGTCTTTGGAGAAACAGACGGCTGTCTGGGATTTGTTATCGTAGAAAGTGGTTGTCTCAGAGCGTTCATTACTTCTGAACAGATGCGTGAAATTACCTTGTTCCGGTTGCGGTCGTCAGAATTCTGCCTGTTCAGTGCCGGATGTATTTTCGGCACCCAGTCCTTTACCATACAGCTGCAGGCTCTTACTGACAGCAGGATCATCGTCATTCCGGCAGGAGTGATGAAGCTGATAACGGAACAGTGTATTCAGGCAGCAACGTTCATGAACTCCCTGATGGCAGAGCGGTTCAATAACGTTATGTGGCTTTTGGATCAGGTGCTGTTCCAGCGGTTTGATGTCCGTCTGCTGGACTATCTGAAAAAAGAATGTGAACTGCAGGGAACCGGGGAACTGCACAGTACCCACGAAACCATTGCCCGCGACTTAGGCAGCGCCCGTGAAGTTGTCAGCCGCATGCTGGGACACTTTGAAGAAGAAGGCCTTGTCCAGCTGGGACGGGGCATCATTCGGTTGCAGCCAGCCGCTGCAGTTCAGCACAGTTCATCCAGCAGCAGGTAATAGCGGTATTTGACCGGGTCAAAGGAAATGCCCAGTGCGTCGGTGAGCATGTGGGGCTCAAAGTTGTACAGCACCTTGCCGTCGGTATAGTAGCCGGTGAAATTGTGGTGCAGGCTCCGGATGGCGATGGCCACATCCTGCCAGCGGTCCGCAGGTCCCATTTTTCCAAGGTCGATGTATGAAGTAATGGAATCTCCCGTGGCAAACAGGTTGGGAAGACAGAAATCTCCATGAGTCAGCACAATATCCTCTGCCGGCCGGTTATCCTTAAGCCACCGAAGCAGTTCTTCCGGATTTTTGAACCCGCCGGGGCCAAAGGTTTCCGGTTCCGTGTTTTCCACATCAACAAGGTTATGTGACACTCTATAGTCCAGATTCTGCAGGCGCTGAGTCAGCCGGCTGGAAGCGCAGGGGCAGGTGGTTACGTCCACGGTCCACAGCTGGCGGAGACCGTCTGCTACCATCTGAATCAGTTTTTCCGGCTGGGTCAGATACGTGTTGTCGCAGAGCATGGTGCCGGTAGCTTTTGTCATGAGCGTATAGGCAGTGCCCTGCTCCACGCAGTACGCCGGAATCTGCGGCACCGGCAATTTTCCGGCAAGCCAGGTAACCATGGCGTATTCGTTGTCCGTCTCAGCACTCTGCTGCTGGATTTTCAGCACATAGTCATCGTACATGCGTACTTCTGACCCCGACATGCCTACGCCATTCAGGGTATACGGTTTTGAGCCGACTATGGCTTCTATCCGGGATGGAAGTTTCCGGGCTGCAGTGTTCATTACGTTTTCTTCCTCACTTTCCGCGCTTAACCCGGCAAATATGCAGCAGATGACTGGAGGCGCCCAGCAGTTCACGTTTCTCTGCACAGTGAATATGCCAGCCCAAGGAAGCTGCGAATTCTTCATCTGTCATGATAAAATCATCACGCTTTTCAATGGCTTCCAGAATGCCGTCGGTAGCAGCGGTAGTTATCCATTCAACGTTCTTTTCACGGAACAGATTTTCAAATTCTACAATATCGTATCCGGTAAAAAGCTGCTCTTCAAAATGACGGACAGCATAGTCAGAAGTGAAGTTCTCTGCCATTCCTTCTTTCCAGTTTCCCCGGTAATAGTTTACATACATAATGGCGTATACCGAAAGAAATGCACACATGACAATACCACCAGGCTTTGTTACCCGGATTGCCTCATCAATTGCCTTGTGCACATCAGCTTTTTCATATAGGTGATACAAGGGGCCCAAAACAAGAGTTACATCAAATGAGTCGTCTGCAAACCTGCTCAAGTCAGTTGCATCTCCCTGGAATGCCTGTAACGCAGAAAGCCCGGTGCCGTTTTCCTTCAGGATGTTCAGGTTGCTTTCCACAAGTTCAACGGCAGTTACCGGCCTGCCTTCTTTTGCCAGTGCTATGGAATATCTTCCCGTGCCAGCTCCTACTTCAAGGATGCGGGCATCAGCAGGAGCATATTTTCTGATGTAATACATAGTGGTTGCAAATTCCAGCTGACCATGCCTGTTCCGGCAAAGTCTGTTGTCTTCATCGCTTTTTCCGTAAAACCTGTTGAGTAAATCAATGCGGGAATCCATACCGTAAAACCTCTTTTATAGCCTCCATAGCAGCGACTGCACAGGGATGCAATATCTGGACTCATTCTACATTGCCGGTGCAATCGCGTCATTAAAGCGTTACTTCAAAAGCTTGTTTCCCTGATTTTGGCCGGATTACATATAAAATGCCCAGAAACCTTGATTTTTCAAAGCCCTTATATGTAACAAAACGGCAAAAAGTCATGTGCTTGCCAGAAAATTACATATAAATCCCCAGCATCCAGTCAGCTTATATGTAATCCACTGTCTTCAGTCCGCCAAAATTACATATAAGCCGCCCGCAACACCTGCATTCAACGCACTTTTATATGTAATCAGGCAAAAAATCCCTCACAACATAAAAAAAAACACCCCGCTCGCAGGGAACGCAGTGTTTTATCATCGTCAT
>JAKSTT010000187.1 GCA_024413635.1 Treponemataceae bacterium
TAAGCTACAGCAAAGATGGACTTGATCCCAGCGAGCACCTGCCCAACATGCAGGTTCAGCTGAGGATGATGGATTATGACGGCAGCAATGACCGATGCATTCTGGAATTCTTTGGCGGTCAGGGCTCCATAAATGTAAACAGCTGGCATCCTGACAGCAGGAAGTTTGCATTTGTCATGTACCAGCTGGAACATAAATAGATTAGAATCTGCTTACGTACTGGGATTTAACCCAGCCTATGGTGCCATCTGAAAGACGGATTTCTGACCAGTCTTCGGTGGCACCTTTTTTGTTTACGGTAACAGTCTGCTGGCTGAGCACTTCAAAGGTTGTGTCGTGGTCAAAGGTACCGATGGCGGCTCCCTTGGCCTGTGGAGTGCGGGTAATCTTTACGTTGTCGGTATTCAGGTAGCCAAATGTATTCAGGTGGCCTACCAGTTCTACGATCTTTCCTTTGCTGCCTTCTGCCGGATGGTATTCATCGTAATAGTCATCCCAGCTGGTGATTCGTACTGTTTCAAACTCTGGGGTAACAGCTGCGTACAGCTTTCCGTTTTCTGCAAAATCTACAGTCCACTTTACATTGTCGCCAAAAGGAAGTTTGAAGTAGCGGACCAGTTTGCCGGTACCGTCAAAAATACCATAGGTGTCATTGTACACTTCAAAAATGGAGTACTGGCCGTTAATTGAACCAACGTATTTCCCTACTCCGTTCTGATACTGCTCGGTACCTACCGGCATATTCCGCTGATAGATTTTTCCGTCCTTACACAGGTAATGAAGTGAATAGTTATACAGAGAATACGGGGACAGGGTAAAGTTGCCTTCCTGGTCTGCAAGCCACTGTTCAATCTGGTCACGGGGAATGAATTTTACTGCTTCTGCACCGTTATATTCGATGGCAATCCAGTTGTCATCAGTGCCGCCCCAGTTATTGTGGAATACAATGCCTTTTGGAACGACATACCGGGCACTGTAGATCACTTCACCGTAAGCGCCCACCTTATACATTTCATATCGGATATCGTCAGGAATGGTGTAATCCAACTGAACAGGGGTATCAAAGGTTTTGTAGTAGATATCATGCAGGCCAAGGATGTAGTCGCCACAGCGTTCAATACAGATGGTGTCACCTTGTGTGAGAACGGAGAAAACAGGGAGATTTGCCTGTTTCAGATTTCCGTCTGACAGGATGTAATCCTGCATTTCATTCTTACTGCCAGAAAGGTATATATCAGAACCATCAGCAAAAATGGCATACTGATTAATCCAGGTGGTGCTTTCAAACATATACGGATCATCAGGAATTTCGGCAACTGTTTTCTGATTTAAGGTATCGGTATCTACCATACGGTAGCGGCTGTATTCGGACGGACTCCACGGGTCGGTAATAACGATGTATTTTCTACCGTCTGAATGGGTCTCGGTTCCGATTTTTCCAGTGTTGTCCCATTCACAGGTCATTTCATCCAGGGCAGCGGTACAGCCTGCGTATTCGGTGTACTGGTGGCACAGGCGGCCACGGTTGTCGTATTCGTAGTGGATGACAACACCGTCGTTCCAGGTGCGGGTGATGAGCCTGTTACGGCTGTCATAGGCATTGCTGTAGGACCGGCCATCGCTGTATGTACGGGTATCTTCGTATCCCCGTTTATTCCAGGTAATGGTTTCTGTGTGGCCATCTGCATAGGTGGCAGAAGTCAGTTTGCCGTCTGCAGAGAACACAAAGTTCTGTCCATAGGTGTCTTTGTAGGAGGCAATTTTGCCGCCTTTTGAATAGGTAACCCAGATTTCAACGCCATCATCGGTTTTTACGTGGGTCAGGCGGCGTGAACTATCAAAATCAACCCAGGCGTGCAGTACCAGTTCTTCCTGGATATTCCAGTCTACGGTTTCACAGATCATTTCATGGGGATTGTCTTCATCTACAAAATCAAACCAGCGGAAATCATGGTCACCATGTGAGTTGTAGCTGTCATCATACCAGCCGGCAAGAACGTTGTAGTATTTTTTGTCTCCGATGTACTGTGCTTCTTCAAAGGTAAAGTTCTTGGTGAGGGAAATACCGTTGATAATGCATCCTGTTACGATATCCTGGTTATCGCCGAATTTGTGGTAGAACAGGTCACCTTTGGTGCAGTCGCCCTGGTTCCGGTAGTAATCATCAGCAAATTCTTCCAGGTAGCCAAAAAATGGCTTTACGTCTACATTCCGGATGTATGTTTTGCCCAGAACCTGTGCAGACAGTGTGGTGGCAGCAAGCACAATGGCTGCTGCGGTAAGTAAAAGTCTTTTCATGATTTTTCTCCTATGTGGGTGGCGCCCTTCGACAGGCTCAGGGATCCTGGTTACTCTATATCAAGCAGGTGGCGGCAGCAGTAGTGGGCTGCGTTGGGCATCTGGCTCCATGCCGTCTCTTTCCAGGTGGCGTCTGTATCATCAAGCCACAGAACGGTAATGTCATCGCGGCTTTCAGCGTCGTCTGCAACAGAAAGTACAATGCCGTAGGGATTGTCTTCGTTCCGGTTGTTTACCAGCAGATCTCCGGCTGTCACCAGCGAATAGTCTGGAACAATGACGCACTGTGCTTCCGTATCAAAGATGTGGAATGCAGTAACGTCAATGGCAAAAGTGGTAAAACCGATGTCCAGCTTCTGTACAACGGCGTCTACCAGCAGGTTGCTGTCATCAAATTCAGGAGCAAGTTCTACGGCAAGGGCTGCCAGTTCTGCACCCTTTTCTGCATCAATGCGGCTCGGGTTCATGGCACCGTAGTTGTAGCCGAAATACATCTGGACCGTACTGTATTCGATAGGCAGGTTTCCAAAGTAAAACTGCTGCAGGTACATGATAAGATAGCCGTTTTCCGTTCCGGCTACATCATAGCTGGCATAGAGCGGGTAGCCTTCTACAGAACCTGCTTCGTTGTTCCAGATGCTTTCTGCAATGAACTGTGGGAGAATCTCCGGCTGAGCAAATATTTCCATTTCAGGCGCATAGTCAGCCGGGTCTGCCCTTCCACCCTGCAAGTCAAATACGGTGCCCAGGATATTTACCTGGTTGTCGATGGTATCCAGGGTATCGTCCAGCAGGTAGTATTCATTGTTGAAGAGGTAAAAGTCCGGCCGCAGGCTGAAGGTAAGGCACTGGCCGTTTTCCATAAGGCAGCTGGTATAGAAGGTTCCGTATGCTGCATTTACCAGTTTGCCGGGCTTACTCAGGTGTGATGAGAACGGAATGTACGAAAGTTCAGTGTATTCAACAGACTTTTCTTTTTTATTCAGTTCTGATATCCAGACGGTGTCTCCTACCGGGCTTCCGTCAACGTCACTCCATTCTCCGGCTTCCATGTTGTAGGCTTCCAGATCCTTTACAGCTTTCTTGATGAATTTCAGCTGTTTTTTTGTGGCCCTTTCCCAGCCGTCAGTGCCCAGAACATAGGTGTCTTCGTCTTCGGTTTCAAACCAGGTAAAGTACCCGGTTGCGCTTTCGCAGGTAAACTCCATGTTGCAGTTACGTGCAGAAACCGACAGCTGCAGTTCATTGTCAT
>JAKSTT010000188.1 GCA_024413635.1 Treponemataceae bacterium
GGCTGGACCAAATCAATGCTGGAACAGATTCTGTCTGACATGCAGAAGGCAGACCCGGAATGGAACGTTATCCTGTTGCGCTACTTTAACCCGATCGGTGCCCATAAATCCGGAACCATGGGTGAAAACCCCAACGGTATTCCAAACAACCTGATGCCATACGTTACCCAGGTAGCTGTCGGCAAGCTGAAGGAACTGGGCATTTTCGGCAACGATTACGATACCCCTGACGGAACCGGTGTACGCGACTACATCCACGTTGTAGACCTGGCTGTTGGTCACGTTAAGGCCCTGAAAAAGATTGAAGAAAAAGCAGGACTCTGCATCTACAATCTGGGAACCGGTCACGGCTATTCCGTTCTGGACATCGTAAAGAATTTTGAAGCTGCCAACGGCGTAAAAATTCCGTACAGCATTAAACCGCGCCGGCCCGGCGATATTGCCACCTGTTACTCTGATGCTTCTAAAGCAGAACGGGAACTGGGATGGAAAGCCGAACGCGGCATTAAGGAAATGTGTGAAGACAGCTGGAGATGGCAGTCTAACAACCCTAACGGCTACGAAAGCTGATAGAAATCCATGGTACAGTCTGTGTTGTACACGGAAATGCCGTTGGTACGGTTAAAGCAGATAGCCTTTGCAATGTTGGGCAGTTTAATCTGTTCTTCTTTTGCAAAGGTTCTGCCGCCATCGGTGCTTTTCCAGATTACCAGACTGTACGCATAGTTTTCTTCTGCCAGATAGGCAAACCGGATGACATTGCCCTGCACATCAAACTCGGCAGTTTTGGTCCATTGGGCCACAACCGGCTTCAGTGCATCGGTTTTCCGGTCATACAGTTTCTGTATTTCTTCCCAGCTTTTTCCGTAATTTTCCGTATAGAACAGATTGCCGTTATTGTCACAGACAAAGCCTTTTCCGGCAGCAACCCCACACACAGATTCAATCACCACAACACCAGCTGGTTTTGCAACATTCTTCCAGCTGTCGGTAACCCCGTCATATTCGTAGATATCACCCTGTGACCATGCCCAGCCCCGTTCTTCATCCAGAAACGTCAGTCCTTTCATCTTTTTCAAGGGAAATTTTGCCGGAGTCTGCCAGGTAGCGCCCCCATCGGTTGTCCGTATAAACTCCGAATGATCACCACCGGCGTAGCAGACTGTATCTGATGCGACACTGAGCGAAAACAGCGGACCGCCTTTATATGCTGCAGGAGCCCAATTTTTGCCCCCGTCAGTTGTAAGCCGGATAGCACCGTCATCACCAACTGCATATCCTTTGGACGAATCTATCATTGCCCCGCAATAAATGATGCCTTCATTGGCCGTTGTTGTAAGCACATGTTTTGTACCACCGCAGCTTACAAAGAATGTTGCTGTAACCAGGGCCATTGCCATGGCAAATACATACGATACCATTTTTATCATAGGAACCTTCCTTCTTTCTGTAGGATAGGTCCTGAAGGCGTGAAAAAGAATGACAGATTTGCAGTAAAACTTGGACAATCTGCAATATATGGATTGCACATAGTCCAACCGGTTACAGGTGATAGCCGCACCAGTTTCCTTTGGAATAGGGGAATGGTATGGAGAGCCGGTATTCCCGGGGACTTTTTCCCGTCTGCTTCTTAAAGGCACGGGAAAAATAGGCTTCATCGGTAAATCCGGTACGTTCGGCAATGTCACTGATACGTAAGCCGGTATTGGAAAGCAGCAGCTGAGCGTTCTGGATACGGATCCGGTTCAGAAAGTTCATGGCGCTGGTGCCGAAATTCCTGTTGAACTCTGCATTGATGGTGGTGCGGTTTGTTGCAAACTTGCAGGCCAGATCATCCAGTCTGATTTTTTCAATGTAAGAATTCTGAAAATACTCCAGAATGCGGTTTACGGTGTCCTTTGAATCCGCATCCCGCTGGGTAAGAAAATCATTGCGGGACAGCAGCAGAAACAGTTCCAGAAGGTAGCTGCGGGCCAGACACGGCCAGAACTCGCTCTGCACCAGATTCATTTCTTCATTGATGCGGTCAAAGTGGTGCAGAAAGGTTTCAAGCATCCGGTCTGCAAGGGGCACACAGGCAAATCCGTCTGAAAGCTGGGTCAGAATGTTGTATTCAAAGGTATCCGGAAACTGCTCAAAGTTTGTATTGATTCCCCGGGGAGAGAAAATCAGTGTCTGTATGATGGCATCAGGACTTGCGGCAACCAGTGAAATGCCGGAAAGACCATGATTCTGGGAAAGAAGCAGAACACCGGACCCGCTTACCATGCGTAAAGCAGATACACCGTCAGCATCTTCACTTTGCTGCGGTATAAGGTTCAGACTGCAGCCGGAAAAAAGGATCATGGAATAATAACCGCAATTCTGTTCCACAAGTTCAAGGCCATTTTTACATACCATCTCGATGGTAAAGCCGTTGTAATAGGTTAACTCTATTGTAATGTAATCCATGTCCTATACCACAGCCCGTACAATCAGCACGATTATCAACAGCCAGATACAGGCAAAGGGAATGCCGTAATACCATTTTTTTGGTTTTCCCTCTGCCCACATACCGGCAGCCTGTTCCCGGTATACAGCCATCTGCTCTACAGGAATGCATTTTACGGTAAGTACAATGAGGGCAGGAAGAATAATAAGATCATCCAGATAGCCCAATAACGGAATGAAATCCGGTATCAGGTCGATGGGCGAAAGGGCATAGATAACGGTAAGGACAGCAAAAACCTTTGCCGGTACTGGGGTTTCTTTTGTTTTAAGGGCAAGAAAAACAGCAGGAATATCTACTTTCAGCTGTCTGGCGCGTTCTTTCAAGGTCATTTGATCTTTGACTGCAAGGCGGCCAGCTGCGCCCGTAACTGTTCCAACTCAGCTTCCTTCTCAGCAAGTGCGCTGTTTTTTTCAATCAGGGCTGCTTCCTTCTCAGCAAGTGCAGTATCTTTCTCAGCAAGGGCGCTGTCTTTCTCAGCCAACGCGGTATCTTTTTCAGCAAGGGCGCTGTCTTTCTCTGCAAGGACGCTGTCTTTTTTAATCAGCGCTGCTGCTTTCTCAGCTAGAGCTGCTTCTGTTTCAGCCAGGGCTGCCTTTTTTTCTTCCAGGGTGGCAATCAGATCCATGTGATCACGTTCAGCTACATCCCGGGCAAATTCGGCAAGCCAGGCGGCTTCGTCCTGACTGATTTCTGAAAGTACTGTTGATGCTGCCATAATACCTGCCTCCGCGCTGCACAAAGTCTTGATGACATCAGCCTTTTCCGGGTCATCTGCGTACTTCAAAAAGGTACACCAACGCTCTACAGGTGTCAACGTTTCAATATTCAAAGGATCATCCCCCATTTTTGGCAACTCAAGAATAAACACATTCATCCTTCTGTTCAGCCTGCGGCCATCTTCAGTGCGCATCTGGTACTGGGAAACAGCAGCCTGAGAACTTTGGTCAAAAAAGAAGTTCAGCACTGAGACCTGATACACTTTTGGAACATCTTTCCAGTGCATACCCCTGGGTGAGTAGTGATTAAGCAGATGTGCTACATAATACTCAACCCGG
>JAKSTT010000189.1 GCA_024413635.1 Treponemataceae bacterium
GACCGGAAACTGTCTGACCGCATGATTGCCGACTGGAACGCATTCTTTACCACCGGCCGGGTGCCTCAATCAGAAGACACCCCATACATCACCTACGACATTGGAGCATAACCCGTGATCAAAAGAATCCCTCTTACCACCTTTACCCGCTATCCGCTGATTGACCACAGCGTAACCCCGGCTCCGGAAACGCTGCCCGCACTTGATGCAGCTGCTGCCCAGACCGTTTCCATTCCGGACGTCTGGAACAAAGACGAACCGGCAAAAACCGGCTACGTTCCGTATGCCACCACCTTTACGGTTGATGCCGTAACTGCAGATACCCGCGTATACGTGGAATGCGACGCCGTATTCGGTGCTGCCCAGGTTTTTGTAAACGGACAGTTTGCCGGCACCCACCGCGGCGGCTACAGCCGGTTCCGCGTTGACGTAACCCGGTTCTGCAAAGCCGGCAGCAATGACCTTGTCATTACCGCAGATAACCACCGCTACGATGACATTAATGCTCTGGGCGGTGACTTTTCCAACTACGGCGGCATGTACCGTCCTGTTTCCATACTGGTTGCAGAAGGTCCCCACTTTAACCAGCTGCACTACGGCACCAGCGGTGTAGACATTACCACCTACGCAGAAGGCAGAATTGAAGCCGACATCTGGCTTACCGGCAGTACCGGAAGCGAAAGCGTACTTCTCATTCTCCGGGACAAAGACGAAACTGTTGCAGAATTTGATATTCCCGTGACCGAAGCCGACGAAGACGGCTGCCTTTGTGCCGACATCGAAATTGAAAATCCCCATCTGTGGAACGGCAAAAAGGATCCGTATCTCTACGAACTTTCTGTCCTCATTACCGCAGGGGACCACATCCTTGACCAGACCACTGCAAAAATCGGCTTCCGTGACATCAAGCTGACTGCCGACAAAGGTCTGTTCCTTAACGGTGAACACCTGCGCATCAACGGCGTTGCAAAGCACCAGGATTACGAAGGTGTGGGACCTGGAACCACCAGTGAACACCTGCACCGTGACATGGAGCTGATTAAAGAAATCGGAGCCAACGGTATCCGCCTTTCCCACTATCAGCATCCTGATGAAATGTATGACCTGTGTGACGAAGAAGGCATGCTGGTCTGGGCTGAAATTCCCCTTCTGATGCTCCCTGATGACAACGATGGCGTATTTGAAAACGCAAAAGAACAGCTGAAGGAACTGATTTACCAGAACCGCCATCATCCTGCCATCTTCTGCTGGGGCATCCAGAACGAAATTGCCCTTATGGGAGAAACTTCCCAGCAGTACGAAAAAATACCGGTGCTCAACACACTGGCAAAGGAACTGGACCCCAGCCGTCCTACAGCCTGTGCAAACCTGAACCAGGTGCTTAATGACAGTCCCCTGAACAAAATGACTGACATGGTAGGCTATAACCTGTACTATGGCTGGTACTACGGCGAAATGCCCGATTACCGGCAGTTCTTTGAAAAGTTCCACGCCGAAAACCCGTCGGTACCCCTGGGCATTTCTGAATACGGCGTAGACTGTTCCCTTACCTGGCACTCTGCGACGCCAAAACGTAAGGATTACACCGAAGAATACCAGACCCTGTTCCACAAAACCGTATACCCCATTATGGAAGCCCAGGACTTTCTGTGGGGAACCTTTATCTGGAACATGTTTGACTTTGGCAGTGCCATCCGTAATGAAGGCGGCGTAAAGGGCAAAAACTGCAAAGGCCTGGTAACCTGGGACCGGCAGACCAGAAAGGACGCATTCTATTACTATAAGGCAGCCTGGTCAGAGGAACCCTTTGTCCATATTGCAGAAAATCGCTTTGCAAAACGGAGCGGAGATGCAATGACCATTACCGTACTCAGTAATCAGCCAACAGTTGCACTGACGGTTAACGGAACGGCTTATGCATCGCAGAACGGCTGCCGCGTGTTCACCTTTGAAAACGTTCCGCTGCCTGAAACCGGTCTCCTCGCCGTTACTGCTACTGCCGGAAACTGCACTGACAGCGCAACCTTTGAGAAAGTTGCAGAACCGTGCAAGGACTACATCTACGTAGACCCTAACCCCTCCATTGATGTCAGCAACTGGTTTATTCCACAGGACCGGTACTCAATTCTTGATACCATGGACGTCCTCCACGAAAACCCGGCATGCTGGGCCGTACTGGAAGAAATGGTTCCTGAAATAACCAATGATCCGCGCCAGCAGAAACCTTCACGGATGCAGCTGCTGCAGATCCTCAACTGGATGCGCGCTGTCTACAAAGAGGATCACGTGAAAAAACTGAACGAAAAACTGGGGACCATTGCAAAGCAGTAAGCCTTGTATGGTATACTCTTGCCTATGACTACGACTGTTGCCCTGCAGAAATGTGCAGAATACGATTTTGACGCAGTATACGCTGCCATAACCCGCATGATGGAACTGGTTCCGCCACCAGACGTAACCGGTAAAACCGTTCTTGTAAAACCGAATATTCTGGCACCCAAAAAGCCGGAAGCAGCAGTCTGCACCCATCCCGTGGTGGTGGGTGCAGCAGTTAAGGCCTTTGTAGCCCGTGGTGCAAAACGGGTTATCGTGGGAGAATCCCCGGCAACCGCAAACCCTACTGCCGCCGCAAAAACTACCGGTATGTATGACCAGGTAGTGAACAACGGCGGTGAGTGGGTAGAATTTTCCGGCGGCACCCGTGTTGATATCCCTGAAGGCAGCATCATCAAGACCATTGAGTTTGCTGATGCCTTTGCACAGGCCGATGTGGTCGTTTCCCTTTCAAAACTCAAAACCCACCAGTTCATGAGCTATACCGGCGCCATGAAAAACCTGTTCGGCTTTATCGTCGGCCTTAAAAAATCGCAGCAGCACTACCGCTTCCAGAAAAAAGAAGACTTTGCCCGCTACCTGACTGACCTGAATCTGGCAGCCAATGCCCAGTATGCCATTATGGACGCCATTACCGGCATGGAAGGTATCGGCGGTCCCGGTAACGGAGACCCGAAACACCTGGGATTCCTTGCTGCCTCTGACAACATTCTTGCCGTAGACTGGATCTGCGCCACTGCCGTCGGTTATGATCCACACCAGATTACCAATCTGGAAGACGCCCTGAACCGCGGCAAATGGCTTACCTCCCCCGATGATATTACCTGTGCCGGCGAAACCCTGGATGCCATCCGCTGCCCGGACTTCAAGATTGTAAAGGAAAGTTCTGCCAGCGTTACCCTGCAGAAAATGCTTCCCAACTGGCTTAACAATCTGGCAACCCTGGTATTTGTCAAAACACCACGGTTCGGCTCACCCAAGTGCATTACCTGCGGCCGCTGTATTGAAATCTGCCCGCCCCATATCCTCCGCTTTGCCCAGTACGCCGACGGCACCACTGCCACCGATACCCCGGATGGCCGCGTGGATAACAAGAACCCGCAGAAAGGCACCCAGGTTACCATGCTTGACCGGAGCAAGTGCCTTCACTGTTTCTGCTGCCACGAAATCTGCCCGGTAGACGCCATCAAACTGAAGCGGTTCT
>JAKSTT010000019.1 GCA_024413635.1 Treponemataceae bacterium
ATGGCGATTGGACGGCGTACTGGCAGCCGACTATCTTGCCGTGAGCCACCGGCGTTACGACTGAAAAGCGGTTTACGTTGCCCCGCCAGTCGTCGCGAATGGCGAGTGGACGGCATACTGGCAGCCGGTTATCTTGCGGAGGGCCGCCGGCGTTACGACTGAAAAGCGGTTTACGTAGCTCTGCCAGTCGTAGTGTATGAAAAAAAATCCCGCTAATATAAAAAAAATGGCAGAAAAGTTCGGATTGAGTTCAATATTCATCTGTATGAATGAAGTCCTGAAATATATAGACCGGCGGTTGAGTGAATATGATGCCGCTGAGAAAAAAGCACAAAAGGAACTTTCCCGCCTGTCGTCGGAAAACCATCTTCGGGTAGGAAAAAGTAATGGCTACTGGCAGTATTATCTGTTGTCGGCTGGTGGTAATCAACTGGGGCGGTATATTCCGGCCGGCCGTCGTGATGTTGCGCGGAAACTGGCTCAGCGGGATTATGCTATGCAGGTATCTGCCTGTATTGCACGTTGGCGGCCAAAATTACAGGTCGCGCGAAAACTGTTGGCTCAGACCAGCCGGATCTGTGATATTCCTGCGGTTTTGGACATTTCAGCTGGCCGGCAGGTTCTTATTCAGCCCTATAGCATGACAGATGCGGATTATGCTGTATGGTGGCAGTGTCAATCATACATGCAGAAACCCATAAAACCGGGCACCGTTACCCACAACACTAACAGAGGAGAGAAGGTACGGTCAAAGTCCGAAAAAATCATTGCTGACTGGCTTTTTGCCCATCATTTGCCGTACCGGTATGAACAGCAACTGCTGTTACCAGGGTATGGACAGTGTTATCCGGACTTCACCATTCTTAATGTGCATACCAGACAACCGGTTTATTTGGAACACTTAGGCATGCTGGGCGACGACACGTATGCACAAGGTGCTGTCTTGCGGTTCAACGCTTTTCTGCGTGCCGGTTGTCAGTTGGGAAATACGTTCTTCTGCACTCTGGAGTCAAATACTGTTCCGCTTGATTCTGCGTTACTCAGTAACCTTCTTGCACCGTTATTATAGGTGCTGATGTATGCTATACTTACCATATGGCACAAAATTACCTGCTTCCTAAGACAGAGCAGTCAATCAACCGGCTGCTTGACGACATGCATACCCTGGTTCAGGGACTGATGATAGCCCTGTATACTGTCTTTTTTGTGTATTCTGCCTATCGTCTGGCGTTTAATCATACTGCTCCGGTTCTGAACGGCATATATCTGTTCATTACCGCCATTTCCATCGGATTCTGCATTGTGGAACTGACTCACAGCAATGCCGTTTCTCCGTCGCTCCGTGCAGTTCTGAAGGTGACCCGCCGCCTGGTCCGCCTGGTTATCCTCATAGATGCCATGTGGACTGTGTTTTCCCAGGTGCAGGGCTTCCGGGCTGCCGGTATGGAAATAGCCTTTGATACCGGCATCAGTATTGTGTATGCCCTTTTCTCAATCATTCTGTACGTGCTGGTTGTGGTTGGTGATGCGGTTTCATCACTGTGCCAGCGGTATATCAACGACCTGCTCAAAAGCTTTACGGAAGATATTCAGCTTGAAGGGCTTACCAGCCGCGGTATTTCCCAGGTGCAGCAGGCTGCCCGCAAAAAAATTACTACCATCATTCCCGGCCTCCGCGACGACCGCCACAACTGATTTTCCGCGTGCACAAAAAATGTAGATTCTCTGCAAGTGAATATGCAGTGAAATCTCACAAATCGGGAGGCGTACTGGGAAATTGCAAAAATTGTTGAAGCCCGGAACGATAGTTTCCTTGCCGGGCTTCACCAATAGCGACGATATCGAGCGTTTTTGCGATTTTCCAGTATGCCGGAAGATTTGTGGGGGATACTGACACAAAAAAACGCTGCAGTCTTTCACACTGCAGCGTTACGTTTCAACTTTTTTTATATATAAACTCTCTCAAAGGGATATTATCCAATAACAGCGTTGATTGTTACAGCTTTTTCGCCGGCAGCAGCGGTTACAACAGTTCCTGCTACGGCAGCGTTTCCGCCGGTAACGGTCAGTGCAACGGTACCTTCTGGATTGTTGTTGGTAACATTGATGGTGTACTCAATGCCGCGGAATTTACGGGTAATGGTTGCAGTCTTTACGTGGGCAGGCAGCCGTGGTTCAACACAGAGGCCGTTGTAATCACCGCGGATACCGCAGATGTACTGGCTCAGGGCAACAAAGTTCCATGCTGCAGTTCCGGTCAGCCAGCTGTTTTTTGCTTCACCGTGGCGGCGTGCAGCTTTACCGGCAATCATCTGTGCGTATACGTATGGTTCCAGTTTGTGGATTTCGCTGATGTCTTCGTTGAACGAAGGTGCAATCTTGGTGTAGTGTTCCCATGCCTTTGCGGGGCGTCCGTTTACAACTTCACCGATGATTACCCATGGGTTGTTGTGGCAGAAGATACCGGCATTTTCCTTGTATCCCGGCGGATAAGAAGAAACTTCACCAAGTTCAATGTGGTAGTCTTTGTATGGCGGATCAAGAATAACGATACCATACTGGGTGTCCAGGTATTTTTCTACGCTGTCCAGCGCTTTCTGCGGGTATCCTTTATCTGCACCGATACGTGCCATGGTTCCGAATCCCTGGGTTTCAATGAAGATTTTTCCGTCTTCACATTCATGGCTTCCGATCTTGTGTCCAAAGTCATCATAGGCACGGATGTACCATTCGCCATCCCAACCGGTTTTGCAGATCTGTTCTGCCATTTTGGCAGCTTCTGCTTCAGCGTAGGCTGCTTCTTCTTCAAGTCCCTGCAGACGGCACAGTTTGGCGTAATCCGGTGCCACGTATACGAACATCTGTGCAATGAGGACAGATTCTGCGTTGTCACCTTCTTTGTTGGTACAGGTCTGGAAACTGTCGTTGGGGTCAGTAGAGAAACAGTTCAGGTTCAGACAGTCGTTCCAGTCAGCCCGGCCGATAAGCGGCAGTCCGTGAGGTCCGATGTGTCCGGTGATATAGCGGAATGAACGCTTCAGGTGTTCAAACATGGTAGCCTTGTTGGTTTCGCTGTTGTCAAATGGAACCATCTGGTTCAGGAAGTCAACATCACCGGTTTCCTTGATGTAACCGCTTACGCCCAGAATCAGCCACAGCGGGTCATCGTTAAAGTGTGAACCAACATCGGCGTTTCCGCGTTTGGTCAGCGGCTGGAACTGATGGTATGCACTGCCGTCTTCAAACTGGGTAGCAGCAACATCGTAGAGGCGTTCACGTACGCGGCTCTGTGGCAGCTGGTGAACAACACCCAGCATGTCCTGACTGGTATCACGGAAACCGATACCGCGTCCGATACCGCTTTCAAAGTAGCTGGCAGAACGGGCAAAGTTGTAGGTTACAACACACTGGTACTGGTTCCACAGTGCCATGCGGTCAAGTTTTTCATCGCCGGTTTTCAGGGTAAAGTGAGAAAGCAGGTCAGTCCAGAATACTTTCAGTGCATCAAAGGCTGCCATTACTTTTTCCGGGCTATCATAGCGGTCGCGCAGGGCAATGGCCTTTTCCTTGTTGATGACACGCATGTTCTCGTTGGTCTGTTTCAGCCCCAGCTGTTTTTCGTAGGCAACGGTATTTGCTGCTGCAAATTTGTTGTCGGTATCGTTTTCAATGTATCCCAGAACGAATACAAAGCTGCGGCTTTCTCCGGCTTTCAGGGTAACATTGATGCGGTGGCTGGCAACCGGAGCCCATCCGTCTGCAACAAAGTTGGAAGCTTTATCGGCACGTACGGCGTCAGGGTTATCGTATCCGTTACCCCATCCCAGGAAGGTATCCCGGTCTGTTTCAAAACCATCGATGGGAGCATTTACGGAATAGAAGGCAAAGTGGTTGCGGCGTTCGCGGTATTCAGTTTTGTGGTAGATGATGCTTTTCAGGACTTCAACTTCACCGGTAGAGAAGTTTCTCTGGAAGTTGGTGCAGTCATCAAGGGCGTTGTACAGACACCATTCTACATAGGACTGGAGGGTAATGGTTTTGGTTTCGGAACCGGTATTGGTCAGGGTTACCATCTGAACTTCTGCGTTTTCTCCGTTTGGTACCATGAACAGTACTTTGGCGCGGATATTGTTCTTGCTTGAATCAAAGGTGGTGTAGCCAAAACCATGGCGGCACTCGTAGCTGTCAAGTTCGGTCTTGCATGGTTTGAACCCGGGATTCCAGATGGTGTCACCGTCTTTAATGTAGAAATAGCGGCCGTTATCATCCAGTGGTGCATTGTTGTACCGGTAACGGGTCAGACGGCGCAGGCGGGCATCAGTATAAAAAGCATAACCGCCGGCAGTGTTAGAAATAAGGGAGAAGAATTTTTCATTTCCCAGGTAGTTGATCCACGGATACGGAGTTTTTGGGGTCTCAATTACGTATTCGCGGTTTTCATCATCAAAGTGTCCAAAACGCATGTGTTCCTGCCTCCTAATGCAAGGATAAAGCATCAGTTTTTTATTCTAGTTAGTTGAGGGCTATCAACCAACCGAATTGTACTCTAAGCCGGTGAAATCTGTCAATAAAAATATGGCAACCGGTTGCCAAAAAATGAATATTTTGTTGCTGAAACTGAAAAACTTGAATTATTGTGTTCGTACACGCTACAATTACAGCCATGATAAAAGTTTTCTTCAGTCTGTTCCTGCTTGCATCCGTATTGAATCTTTGCATTCTTATTGCCAGAAATTACCGTAACCTTTCCAGCTATTTTGTCCTGCTGTTTGTTTCACAGGTCATCATTCACCTGGGATATATGGAAAGCCCCGTAACCATTTATCTTGGTGCCTGTTTTTCCTGGTTTTTCCTTTTAATGTGCATTTCGGAACTGTGTAATGTTACCATTGCAAGAGGACTGCAGGGGCTTGGTGCTGCCTTGTGTACCATTACCTTTTCACTGACGCTGTTCCTGGGAGTTTCCTCGCCCGTGTTCAAAACTGCATACTATATCATTGCGTCCCTGTCCGTACTGGGGGCTCTGGCGGTCATTATCAGTTCGTTCTTCCGGAACCGGCAGGTTTCATTCATTACTACCCGCTGGCTTCTGGTATCGGTACTGCTGACCATGGTGTCTTTCATCATTGCAAGGCTGTTCCATCTTGAAATGCCGCTGCTTTCACTGACGGTGACGTTTGACCAGATAATCATGCTGGTACTGCTTGAACGGATCCAGCGGAATGATGTGGAAGCTGTTGCCGTCAACCATTATGCGGAAGAGCAGGTAGGACACGTTATGCTCCGCGAAGAAAAGGATTCCCAGGTGTATGTCAGCAGCAACAAGCAGGCACGGATCTGGTTTCCGGAACTTGATAAACTGTGGATTGATAAAAAACTGGAAAGTAACACCAAACTGGGTGGAGTCCTGATGCCAAAACTGCGGGCAAACATGAAAAGCAACTGTCCTGATGCCATGAAGATTGTCCGGACTTCCCAGGGGTCAACAATCCTGAAGATTGAAGTGGAACAGATTCAGGAAAAAAACAGTGTACTGTATGTTTTCTGCCTGCGCGATGAAACCCGTCTGCAGGAGAAAGAGCAGCAGGTGCGGGAAAAAGATGCTGCCCTGCAGGAAAAAGATGCAGATCTGCAGGTAAAGTCCGAAGACCTTCTGAAAAAGAGCATTGAACTGCTGGAGCGGAAGAAAGAACTGCTGGCTCAGAAAAAAGAACTTGGTTCCCTGAAAGAACAGACTGAGCTGTATGAAAAACGTATTGAGGAATATCAGAAGTCAATCCGGTTTCTGCAGAAAGATGTTGACTCTGCTTTTCAGAAGAATGACCAGCTGGCATCAGATATCATCATGGGGCTGGGTATCTGCATTGAAAACCGTGATACCAACACCGGTGGCCATGTTGAGCGTACCAGCCATGTCATGAAAATTTTCGTCAACCATCTGATTTCCCAGGGTATGCTTTCCGGGTTTACTACCCAGGATCTTGAGCGGATAATCAAGGCTGCCCCTCTGCATGATTTAGGCAAAATTGCCATCCCGGACATCATCCTCAATAAAAACGGGGAACTGACTGATGACGAACGGAAGACTATCAATACCCATCCGGCCAAGGGCTCAGAGATGGTAGAAATTATCCTGCGGAATATCAATGATGAGGACCTCAAGCGGATTTCGCATAATGTGGTTAAGTTCCACCATGAGCGGTGGGATGGCAAAGGATATCCCACCAGTAAGTCCGGTAAGAATATCCCCCTTGAAGCCCGCATCATGGCCATTGTTGATGTATTTGACGCACTGATAAGTCCACGGTCATACAAACCGGCATTCAGTTATGATGAATCCTTCAGTCTGATACAGAAAGGTTCCGGAACCCAGTTTGATCCGGAACTGGCTGAACAGTTTCTGCTGTGCCGTCCTGCCATAGAAGCATATTACGAAACCGGTGACGAAAGTAACGCCGCCTGAGTAAAAGGAACTGCCGGGAATTTCTATTTCCGGCATCATTTTTGCCAAGTTAGTTGCACATCGCAATTAACTATGATATTTTGAAGGCATGAGTAACAGTATATGTTTGCACAACGGCACCATCGTCACCGGTTTTTCTGCCATGGAAAACTGCGCCGTTCTCTTAAAAGACGGTAAAATTGCCGACGTGTTCAGTGAACACCGGCTTGAAACAAAGAAACTGCCCAAAGGCACCCGCATGATTGATGTTGATGGTGCCTATATTTCCCCGGGGTTCATTGATACGCACATTCATGGCTTTGGCGGACACGGTACTGATGAGTTCAGTGCCGAAGCAGTGCTTTTCATGAGTGAACGCCTTGCACAGTATGGCGTTACTGCCTTTAACCCGACCATGTATCCTTCTGATCCTGATGAAATGGTAAAGGGGCTGGTTGCCATTTCCGGCGCCATGGGAAAAGAGAAGGGGGCTACCATTATGGGTATCCACCTGGAAGGTCCATTCATTTCTCCCGAAAAACTGGGAGTTCAGCGTCCTGAAACCGTACGGAAGGTTGACTTTGAACTGATGGAGCGGCTGTGGGATGCTTCCAACGGACACCTGGTTAATATGACCGTAGCACCTGAACTGAAAGGCATGCGCGACCTGGCCCTCTGGTGCCTGAAAAAAGGCATCGTACTGCAGGCAGGTCATACCAATGCACAGTACCACAATATGGTAGAAGGCATGCAGGCCGGTATTCTGCACAGTACCCACCTGTTCAACGCCATGAGCCAGATGCATCACCGGAACCCGGGCGCCGTAGGTGCAGTCCTCATCCATCCTGAAATGTCTGCAGAAATCATTGCCGACGGCATCCATGTACATCCTGATCTGATCAAACTCCTGGCCCGCGATAAACCGAAGGATAAAATCGTTCTGGTTACTGATGCCCTGACACCAACCCAGCAGCTGGAAGGTCCACTTCTGGCTAACGGTGAAGAAGTGGTGTACAAGGACGGCTGTTTCCACCGTGCCAGCGATGACGTTATTGCCGGCAGTGCATTAACCATGATCAACGGCGTAAAGAATCTGGTAAGTTACGGATTCAGCGTTTCTGATGCGGTTAAATGTGCCACTGCCAATCCTGCGACCATCATGAATTACCGCGGCAAGGGAAAAATCATTCCCGGCTACGATGCTGATGTCATTGTATTTGACAAAAGCTTTAAGGTGCTCATGACGGTTATTGCCGGTGAAGTAAAACGGGATATTACCGACTGAACATGGGCGGCAGGGTAAAAATGCTGTATACTGATGAGGAGAACACTACACTGTTGGTTCTTCTCATATCAAGAAAAGAAGGATTCACATCATGAGATTAATTATCAGACCTGATTACGAAAAGGCTACCGTATGGGCAGCAAACCACATTGCAAAACGCATCAACGATTTTGCTCCAACCGCAGACAGACCATTTGTTATGGGACTTCCAACCGGAAGTACCCCGCTGGGTGTATATAAGGAACTGATCCGTCTGAACAAAGCCGGAAAAGTTTCATTCCAGAATGTCATTACATTCAACATGGACGAATACGTAGGTCTTGATGAAAACCATGACCAGAGTTACCACTACTTTATGTGGAGCAATTTCTTCAGCCAGATTGACATCAAGAAAGAAAACGTACACATCCTCAACGGTATGGCAAAAGACCTGGCTGCCGAATGTGCTGCATACGAAGAAGCCATTAAAGCTGCCGGCGGCATCAAGCTGTTCATGGGCGGTGTAGGTGTTGACGGACACATCGCATTCAATGAACCGGGTTCAAGCCTTTCTTCACGCACCCGCGTTAAAACCCTGACCGAAGATACCATTATCGTAAACAGCCGTTTCTTTGGCGGAGACGTTACAAAGGTTCCTACTACTGCACTGACCGTTGGCGTTGGAACCATCTGCGACAGCGAAGAAGTAATGATCCTCATTACCGGCCACAACAAAGGTATGGCCCTGAAGCATGCCGTAGAAGAAGGCATCAGCCAGATGTGGACTGTTTCTGCCCTGCAGATGCATCCAAAAGCTGTCATTGTTGCCGATGATGCTGCCACCGATGAACTCCGTGTCGGCACCGTTAAATACTTCAACGACATCGAAAAGAACAACTTCGACAACGCCCTCTGATCATCTGGGGAATATACACAGGGCCGGTTTTGCAAAAAGTCCGGCCTTGTGATATATTGGTTCGGTGATGAAATCAATTAACTCCTTATCAGATATAAATGTTTCCCGTATTCTCCGCCTTATCTGGACTCAGAAAGGCATTTCCCGTGTAGAAATCGCCAGCAAATTAGGCATTGATAAATCTACCGTTACAAAAATCGTAGCCTCCCTGAACGAAATCGGCATCATCACTGAAACCTCCGAAGGCGCCACTGGCCCCCAGGGTGGCCGTAAGCCTATTTTCCTTGAAATTACTCCAAAGTTTGCCTGCGTAGGCGGTATAGAAATCAACCCGGAACGCTTTGTCTGCTGTCTTCTGGACCTGCACGGCACCGTTCTCTTCCAGCATCAGGAACAGATCCAGCCGCAGACCTTTGAGGAACTGCGCATTGAAGGCGTGTTCCAGCGGGCCTATAAGCTGATTGCCTACGAAGCACTGAAGCTTAATGTAACCATGATCGGTATCGGTGTCGGCATCCCCGGTCTGGTTAACAGTGACAAGGGCGAGGTTGTCTGCTCCGTACCCCTTATGATCAACAGCCCCTATCCGTTTATTGAAAACGTCAAGAAATACACTGATATCCCCATTGCCATAGAAAACGATGCCCGCTGCTGCTGTTTCGGTGAAATCATGGCTGCCGATGATGACCTGGTTAAGAATATGGTATTTGTTCTGACAGAATACCGTGTCATCCATCCGACGGAAAAATCAAAGAAAAACCTTTCCGTTGGTCTTGGTATTGTCATCAACGGAAAGCTGCTGAAAGGCCCTGAGTGTTCTGCCGGAGAATTCCGCAGCCTTATGTGGGAAAGCAGTAATGAAGGGCAGTTCCTGTCCGGTGAAGACAGCCTGGCATCCATCATCAGTGACAATGACCAGATGAGTAACGTATTCCAGGAACTGGCACGCCATATTGCCTTCCTGGCCAATACCCTGAATCTGCAGGTGGTATACATCGGTGGTATTGAACAGAAATACGGCCGCAGGATTGAAAGCATCATCCGCCAGCGGTTTGACTATCAGTGGCCCTATGAAGAACACCGCGTCTTTGATGTCCGCCAGTCTTCATTCGGTACTTTAAGCGTTGCCTATGGGGCCGCATCCATGTACATTGAGCAGCTGTTCTCTCTGCCAAGCCTTGCTACGGCTTCAGAAAAGGGCCCTTCAATTCTGGAATACCTGTCTGCCATGTCAAATGGTGCTCCCCTGAACTAGAAAAAAATTACGAAAAACCGAAAAAATAACACTTTACAGATGAGTAGGGTGATGATAATCTAATGTTAGTTGATAACATCAATCAACTAACCGGTTACGATGGTACTGGAAAGTAACTGAAACCGGAAATACAACTGGAACTTGGTCCGCAGACGGGCGGATTAAGATACACGTCAAAAAAAGGAGAACATTATGAAGAAAGTAATGCTCGTAGCTCTTGTTGCTGTACTGGCAATGAGCATGGTTTTTGCTGGTGGTAAAAAAGACGCTGGCAATGCTGGAAAAGTAACTCTGAATGTAATGGGTTATGGTGACAATGCTAACTCTGAAGGACAGGAATTTGCCCGCATGGTAGCAGAATTCATGGAAGAAAACCCAGATGTAGAAGTTAAATACGAACTGCTGTTTGATGAAGCTTACCATCAGAAAGTATCAGCTCGTCTTGCTGCTGGTGATGTTCCAGATGTTGCTTACATGGGTGCTGATGCACGTTGGGGTGCTTCATGGCAGGAAGCTGGCGTTCAGATTGATAACGTTCCTTACATGCCTTCAAACATTGTTCAGGACCGCATCCCTGACTTCTTCGGAACCGGTGTTAAACCGTACATCCCACTGGGAGGATCAAACTACTGTACCGTTGTTGCAGTTAACATGGATCTGCTGAACGAACTGAACGGTGGAAAACTGCCACAGACCTATGAAGACCTGAAAGCTCTTGCAGCTCTCTGTAACGCAAAAGGTATTGCATGTCTGTCTACCCACGGTGTTGACTCATGGGTATGGGGTTCATGTGTAATGTCTGGTATCATTCCACGCTATACCAATGACCCACAGTGGATTGAAAAAGCTTGTGAAGGTAAAGTTAAATTCACCGATGCTAACTTCGTTGAAGCCCTGAACTCTCTTGCTGTACTGGTAAAAGACGGTGTTCTTGATCCTAACTCAGCTCTGCTGGACTCTGGTGCTGGTTTCTCAGCTTACCAGAACGGAAAAATCCTGATGTACATCGATGGGCAGTGGGCAATGGGTACCTCTAACCTGGGTGATGCAAACACCAAACTGATTCCTATCCCAACTCTTCCTGGTGAAAAATACTACAGTGGTGTAATTGCTGCTGCATGGCAGGTTGGTTATGGTATCACCAAAGCAGCTACCGCTGATGCTGCTAAACTTGATGCTGCAAAACGTTTCCTGGCTTTCATCAACTCTGATGATGAAATCACCAACCGCATCGTAAAAGGTTCTATCTCAAGTCCTCTGGCTGATGTAGAACTTCCAGAAGGTGTAGATAAACTGGTAGCTGAAAAAGGTAAGCTGGGTGTATACCCATGGTGTTACGTAATCGACTCTTACCTGACCGGTACTGCAAACGACCTGCTCAACGCTGGTATGCAGGATATCGTTCGCGGTAACCAGACTGCTGCTCAGGTTGCTGCTGCTGTTCAGGCTGCATTTGATGCTCAGTAATCAGTAGATTACTGGTTATCCCTGTAAAATAACAAAGGGGAGCAGAAATCGCTCCCCTTTGATTTACTGCCCCTTCCTTTTGTAATAATTATAAAAGAGGCAAAAACTGTGTCTACAAAAACAACAACAATAAAGAAAAAGATTGATACACGTGATTTTCTGACATTTTTCGGGTTCGTAACTCCAGGTCTCCTTATTTACCTGTTCATCATTGTGTATCCCGTACTGTATTCAATTTATCTGAGTTTTTCCGACTATAACCCTAACATCGGTAGTGGTCATCTGGTAGGTCTCGAAAACTACATCAAAGTACTTACCATGAACCGCGGTGTTATTGATCCATCGAATAATACCCCGGAATTCTGGCATGCATTCAAAAACAACATGCTGGTTGTTCTGGTTTCTGTTTTCGGACAGATCCCTATCGGATTTGCCCTTGCTTTCATCCTGTACCGTAAGCAGGTTAAGGCATCAAGATTCTTTCAGGGGATGGTATTCCTGCCAAACTTCCTGTCTACCATTGTAATCGGTATCATGTGGCGCATGCTGTTCAGCGTTGACGGACCGGTTGCAAGAATCATGCAGGCTGTATCCGGCAATCCTTCTGCCCAGTTCAGCCTTATGTATGACCCTCACAAGGCCATGATTCCTATCGCCATCGTATTGATCTGGATGTACACCGGTTTCTACATGATCATCTTCCTTGCTAACCTGCAGAAGATTAATGAGAGTATGTTTGAAGCTGCTAAAATTGACGGTGCAACCGAATTCCAGATGTTCTATAAGATTACCATTCCGCTGATGGCTGCTCCTATCCTGACCAGCTGTATTCTTGCCATTGCCGGTTCATTAAAGGGATTTGCCCTGATTTTTGCCTTGGCTACTGAAGGTAAGCAGCGTATGAATACTGAAGTTCTGCCAATCTTCATGTATAACCAGGTATTCGGTATGGCCGGTCTCGGTAACCCTAAACGCTATGCCTACGGTGCCGCAATTTCAAATATCATCGTATTAATCAGTGTTCTTCTGATTATGTTCAGTAACTGGGTTGGAAAACAGCTCGGAACTGATGAGGAGTACTAAGATGGCTGATATCAAAAAAGACGAACTCCATGTTTCATTTTTCGGCCGGTATCTGGCTAAACCTATTTCATATGCCGTGTTTATTCTGTGGACACTGATTACTCTGGCTCCTCTGGTATGGATGGCCTATTCATCATTCAAGACCAATGAAGAGCTGACCAGAAATATGTATGCGCTTCCCCATGAACTGTTCCATGTCAGGGATGCCAAATTTGATGTTCTGAAAGCACAGGCCGGTGACTCCCTTACTTATCCAAAGGGATTCCTGGATAAACTGGGATTGAAAAGAAAAGATTACTCAGGAATCAACAAACAGGTACTGATTCTTGAAGCTCCTAATATCGGTCAGCATCAGAGACTGAAGGTTCACTTCATTATCCGTGATTCCATTCCGGAAGGTACAAAAACTGCCGATGGACGCGACCTGAAAACACTGCAGGGTGGAGTAGGGGTACAGATCAACTGTTCTGATCTGCCAAAGAGCATTCAGCGCAAACTGAATTTCTCTACCATCTGGTGGAACTACACTTCTGCCTGGAAACGCGGTGAACTTGGCGGTAAATTCATCAACAGCTTGATTTATACCTGTGTATCAACATTCCTGGTTGTATTCCTGGGACTGATGCTGGGATATGGCGTTACCAAATTCCCGTATAAAAAACTGTGTGCACTGATTGCGGCTCTTGTTGGCCTTGGATACCTGCTTGATGTTAACCAGGTACTGGTTCCTCTGTTCCTGATGCTGACGAACCTGCACCTTACCAATACCCATCTTGGTGTTATTCTGGTGTACACTGCCTTCGGTCTCCCAATGGCAGTTATGCTCAGTTCTACTTTTATCCGTGGTTTGCCTAACAGCCTGATTGAATCAGCCTATATCGATGGTGCAACTCCATTCCGGTCATTCATCAGTATTATCGTACCAATGACGGTGCCGGTTATTATTACCATTTCAATTATGACTGCTCTTGGTATCTGGAATGAATTCCTGCTGGTACTGGTTATGGCTTCAAGTGAAGCTACCAAATCGCTGCCTGTCGGTATTTACTCATTCTCAGGTAAGCAGGGACTGCAGCTGGGCTGGCAGGTTGCCGCTCTGGTTATTGCAACGGTTCCGATTCTCGTTGTGTACTTCAGTTTCCAGAGTAACCTGGCTGAAGGTGTTGCCGGTGGGGCAATCAAGGAATAAGTCGGTAGGGCTTCGCCCTACCTTAACAGGTCGGCTGGCGCCGACCTGGGGCTGATTCACAGGCACCACCTTACCGGGAATTGGGTAACAGTTGCCGGTAGTTTTTTTACATCGGAAATAGTCTAGTTGGACCGGCGGGTAGCAGCGCCACCAACCGGGTTTTTTCATTTTTCTCTCCTACGGAGGGCCTGTCTGTCAGACAGGCCTTCTGTTTTTTTACGAGAGCTTGTTCAGTTCTTTTTCGTACTTCCGGTCCTCTGCTTTTTCTGCAGGACGGTAGAAAATAGCCACATTACCGATGATACGTACCAGGACGGCATTGGAACGCTCTGCCAGTTCAGCTGAGAGGGTTTCTTTTTCGTCCTTGTATTCGTTGAACTTTACTTTCAGCAGTTCGTGACTTGCCAGACTTTTGTCCAGCATATCGTGTATACCGTCAGTAACGCCGGCGCCGCCGACAATAACGATGGCAGACATGGGCTGTGCATATTTTTCCAGAAGTTTACGCTGTTTGCTTGTTAATTCCATGTAATCTCCAAAAGTGCTCAATATAAGTCATTCAGACAGGTAACGGTCAGGTTCTTCATGAATGTCTTGAGTGAAGCTTTTCTCCAGGTCCTGCAACCGGCAAGAGCCTGCTGGTTAAAATACACTGTTTTGCTCTTGCCGGGCAACAGGGTCAGCAGGTTATCGCTGAAGGTACCCTGTGTTCCCCCCTGGTCCAGGGCAACGTAGAATGCCGGTTTTTCTGCGGTCAGGGTTACGGCAAAGCCATCGTCTGTTTCTGTAACGGCAACCGAAACTCTGGCCTTTTCAAGCTGACAGTGTTTCTGCAGGTCCACAAACAGAGCTTCCTCTGCCGTAACGGTTCCATTTACGGTCAGTGTTCCCAGGAGGAATGCTTCATCAATCCTGATTCCCAGTTCTGCCGCTTTGCATTTCCATACCAGTGCTGCCGTATCTGGAGCAATGGTTTTTGTAACGGAAACCGTATCACGTGCACTGTCGCCACCAAAGGTGCAGAATGCAATGTCTATCGTGGCCTGCAGTTCCTTTCTGGTATCGTTGAGAACATAGGCATAGACGGTATCACCTTTCTTGTACAGTGACAGGGCCACCGGCGCACAGAAATGGCGGCTGGCATAGTGGAGCATCTTCCATTTGCCCGAATATTCAATTGATGACCATGAAGCAATGGGCCATACGTCATTTAGCTGCCAGATGATGGAACCCATGCACACAGGCCGGAGACTGCGCCAGTAGGTTACTGCCGTTTTGATGGCCATGGCCTGCTGCACCTGACTCAGGTAACTCATATGGGCAAAGGTTGCCGGAACGCGGAAGTAACGGCTGAAGTTTTCAAAGATAATGCTGTTTCCGCCGACAGAGCGCTGGTGAAACTCCATAATGGGACTGGTAAGGTTCAGCTGGTCCGGCGGACAGAAGCTGCGTACTTCACTTAATGACGGCAGACTCTGGTAACCGAATTCAGAAACAAAACGCGGACTGATGTCATAGTAGGCTTCAAAGGGCTTCTTTTCATGCCAGACAGTCCAGTAGTGCATGTCACCGCGGCCGTCAGTGTGCCAGTTATCGCTGAAGTCATCAGGACCGGCAGAAGGGGAACTGGGCCACCAGATGCGGCTGGCGTCATTTTTCTTGACTTCATCGCCAACTGTTCCTTCGTTCAGCCGGTCATAAAGGGTAGCATATGCCAGCAGGTTATCGCGGGTTTCCGGGAACCACATGAGTGCGCCCAGGTTTTCGTTGTTGCCGCACCACAGGGCAATACAGGCATGGTGACTTAACCGGCGGATCTGTTCACGGATTTCGACACGCACCGTATCAAGGAATTCCGGATTGGCAGGGTAGGTAGAGCAGGCAAACATCATGTCCTGCCATACCATGATACCTTTACGGTCACACAGTTCGTAGAACAGTTCTTTTTCATACTGGCCGCCGCCCCAGACACGGATGGTATTCTGGTTTGCCTCTACCAGAGAAGTCAGCAGATAGTCATATTTTTCTTCGGCCTGCCGTGAAGGCAGTGCATCGCAGGGAATCCAGTTGGAACCACGGGCAAATACCGGGCGGCCGTCAACTTCAAAACGCAGGCATTTTCCCCGTTCATCTTCTTCGGCAATGACTTTCAGTTCACGGAAGGCAATCTTTACGGATTTACTTGCCTTAGCACAGGTAACGGTAACGTCATACAACGGATTTTCCGTCAGCTTCTGACCGCCGGCAATGGCAGCGTCTTCGTTTTCCGGATTGGTTCCGGCTGCATTCCTGGGTGCTGTACCGGTGACGGTCAGGTCTGCTTCAATACAGTTTTCGCCTTCTTTCAGCTGCTGTTTTTCCAGTTCCAGTACCACGGGTGCAAAGTCTGCAGTTGCGGATACGCCAGGTTCTGCGGCCACCGTAACGGTTACCGGTGCAGATGCATTTTTAATGGCAGTAACCCAGGTCTTTACGTGAAGGTTCCAGCTGCCATCGTTCTTTCTGGTCGTTTCCGTCTGGATGTAGTCAACGAAGGCCGTATCAGTCTGCTCCAGCCGGATATCGGTGTAAATGCCGTATGCCATGATGCATGGTCCCCAGTCCCATCCGGAGTGGCAGTGTACTTTACGTACCAGATTGTGGTTGGGTGACGTTACGTCATACTGACTGTAGGGAAACTTCATGGAAAGTTTTCCGGCGGCTTCTACGGCATAGTTTTCTGATGATTCAAAAATCAGGGTAACATCATTCAGGCCTTCCCGTAACAGGTCAGTTACGTCAAACCGCCATTTCCGGAAAAAGTTGGAACACAGTCCGGCTTCCTTTCCGTTGATGAAAACGCGGACAAAGGTATCAGCACCTTCAAGGGTGATGAACTGGCGTCCCTTCAAAAAGTTTTTCGGTACTTTTATCTGCCGGGTAGTGGTCCAGTCAGTGCGGCCGACCCACTGGATTTCCAGTTCGTTTTTTGCCCAGTAGGGATCCGGAATGATTTTCTGAGCCAGAAGGGCACTATGGATATCGCCGGGAAATGAAACTGACAGATTCTTGTGTTCGTTACTCTGCAGTGACCATTTTCCAAGAAGAGAAAGAGCATTCATATACAACCTCGGTAATTTTTTTTATGTAGCAGCAAGCCCAGTATACCACAGAATATGCGCTATAATTGTAGCCATGAAAATGATTTCCCATGAAGAATTAGCACGAAAAGTACCGTGGTTTCACCGCGAATACCTGATCATTCTGGTGACGATTTTTGTCCTTGGCCTTATGACGGCTTTCGGGGTGTTTACCCAGCTGGAATCTGGTGCTTTTGACCAGTTGATGAAGATGAAGAAAGCTCCGGTAGAGCGGCCTGATGTGGTAATGGTTGCCATTGACGATGACGCTACGGAACAGGTTGGTCAGTTCCCCTGGCCCCGTGACATTCTTGGGGATGTAATCATGCGTATGCGCGAACTTGGTGCACGCAAGGTGGTATTCGATATTGAGTATCCCACTGCTTCCGTACAGGGACTGAACCGCGACGTTGAAAAACGTCTGCCGGCAATGGTTTCTGAAGCAGGGGATACGGTAAACGGGTACCTGCAGATACTGCTGGAACGTATGGCAGATCCCGGGTATTACGGATTGTCTGATGAGGAAATCTTCGATCTGGGTGTAGAGATGTATGAATACTATATCCCTCAGGAATTTGATGATTTCTACAGCAATATCTCTGATTCCATCATCCGTGACAACGATATGTATTTTGCAAAATCGCTCCATTTCTTTGGAGATTCCTGGCTTGGAGCCAATATGCAGGACCTTGGCGTCCAGATTACTGATGAATATGATCAGTGGATAACTGACAACCGGCTTATCAAGAATGTCCGTGATGAGGGCGGCTATATAGCACGGGAATCCAATTTCTTCTTCAACAAACGGGCCACCGGCACCAGAGGGTTTGCCCCGGCCCTGCAACCTATGGTAGAGGCTGCTGCCGGCTTTGGATACTGCAATGTATGGCTCGATGATGATGGTGTCCGCCGCCGCGTAAAGCTGTTCTATGACCACAATGACGGCTATGTGGGGCAGCTGACCTTTGCCCCCATGCTCAGTGAACTGCAGCCCATTGAAGTTATCCGGGAGAAATCACGGCTTATACTGAAGGATGCACATCTGATTGACAGTACCGGTACTGAGAAAATCAAGGATATGGTGATTCCCCTTGATAAAGACGGAAATGTGGTCATCAACTGGACCCAGAATAAATTCATTGACAGTTACAAAATCGTATCTGCCTATGCCCTGGTGCGCCTTGATGACCTGGAAGATTACCTTATCGGATGGCTTCAGAAACTGACGGATACGTATGGCGTTTCGATAAACAGGTCATCACCGGCTTATGTTAAAGAAGCAAAGAAACTGGTCAAGGAATACGCTGCCCTGGAAAAAACACGCGAAAAACTGTTTGAGATGACCAGCGGTTCTACCATCGGTAACCCCGATTATGATGCGTATTTTGAAGCCCGCAAATCCTTTTTCAATAAATGCCTGCAGCTTTCGGACATGAATTATCAGCAGGAAATCATGGATTACTGGGATTCATATAAAGAAAAATATGCAGACAATCCGGCTGAAGTGACCCGCAGTATCAATGAACGTGCCGGCTTTGTGGCCTTATATTCGGCATATCGTGATGCCGTTGAATCGTATTATTCAGCCTATGAATATCTGGCTGGAAGATTCAATGGTGCTTTCTGTATTGTCGGTCATACCGCCACCGGCTCAACTGATTTGGGAAATACCCCCTTTGAAACCGGATTCCCCAATATCGGTACCCACGCCAATGTCTACAATACCATCATGAATCAGGATTTCATTACCCCGACTCCCTGGTGGTACGGTATCGCCATTGCATCAGTCCTGATCATTCTGATAACGGTAGTTTTCCGTTCTACTGAAATGTGGGCACAGAACATGTCATATTTCATCGGACTCAGTGCCTATGTGGGTATTGTGTATGGCCTTTTTGTGACTACTCAGGTATATATTGAGCTGGTTCCCGGCGCCCTCATCATGTTCATCGGTGCCATCGGTCAGGTTGCCCTGCGGTACTTCAAGACGGCACAGGAAAAAGGCTTTATCCGTCAGGCATTCGGTACCTATCTGTCGCCGGCCGTTATCGATGAAATCATTAAGGACCCCAGCAAACTGTCTCTGGGTGGCGAAGAAAAATACCTGACAGCCATGTTTACGGACATCCGCAGTTTCTCAACCCTGTCAGAAAAAGTTACGCCTACCCAGCTGGTATCGTTCCTCAATAAATACCTGACCCGGTTAAGTGACATCATTCTTGAAAACGGCGGTACCATTGATAAGTATGAAGGTGATGCCATCATTGCATTCTTTGGTGCTCCAATCAGTTTTGAGGATCATGCCTGGCGTGCTGCCATTTCGGCTGTCCGCATGAAACAGGCTGAAGCAGATTTCAATACTGAAATGCTTGAAGCAGGCATCATTCCCACTCCGGTATATACCCGTATCGGTCTGAATACCGGTGACATGGTTGTCGGTAACATGGGTACCGATGCAAAAATGAACTACACCATGATGGGTAATGCGGTAAACCTGGCTGCCCGTCTTGAAGGTGTCAACAAGGTATACCACAGCTGGATCCTTGTTTCAGAAGAAACGTGGAACGGAGCCAACAGCGGTGAACATGAAGGAATCCTGCTGGGCCGCCGTTTTGACCGGGTTCGCGTAGTCGGCATACATACACCGGTTCAGCTGATAAATATCCTGGGCGTTAAGGCCGAACTTGATCCGGCGCTGATCAGCAGCGTTGAGCTGTTCCATCAGGGGTTGGACTGCTATCTGGCCAAGGACTTTGCCAAGGGAAAAGAATACTTTGACAAGGCTACGGCTGTATATCCGCAGGATGAAGCTGCGTCTGTCTTTGCTGAACGGTGTGTCGTTAATCTGGCCAACGGGGTGCCTGATGACTGGGACGGCGTTGTAAATATGACCAGTAAAAAATAAATCGTTAAAAAATTATCAAAAAAGGCAGCGTTTTTCGGCACGCTGCCTTTTTTCATGATAGAATGTTTTCAGAAGAAAACTACTGATTGATGAGGCAAAAAAGTGACCGAAATTACCATCTGTATGGGCAGTTCCTGCTTCAGCCGGGGAAACAGCCTTAATGCAGCCTTTGTTCAGAAATTCATTGAAGAAAACAATCTGGCTGATCAGGTTCGTCTTAAGGGGTGTCTTTGCGAAAACGAATGCAAGGGTGGCCCCAACGTGAAGATTAACGGAAAAATGTTCACTCAGGTTGAACCCGCTGGTCTTGAACTGATTCTCCGCCATGAATTAGGCCTGCAGTAAGGATGGTATCATGAATTTCCTGTACCCGATTTATACCGAACAGACTGAATGTCAGGACTGCTATAAATGCGTCCGTCAATGTCCCTGCAAGGCAATCCGTGTAGAAAACGGCCATGCCATGGTTGTTCCGCAGCTTTGTGTACTCTGCGGCAGTTGTGTCATCAACTGTCCAGCCCACGCAAAACACATCCGTGATGATTTAAGCCGGACCAAGCAGCTGCTGAACGTTAAGCCCAAGGTTATTGCCTCTCTTGCTCCCTCTTTTGCCAGTGAGTTTGATGATTATCCGGTTGAAGTTGTCATTGCTGCCCTGAAAGGCCTGGGGTTCTATGGCGTTTCGGAAACTGCTTTAGGTGCGGACCTTGTTTCCAGTGAAACTGCCAGCATGCTGAAACGGTCTGCCTGTGGAGAGATGGAACAGAAACTGTTCCTGTCTTCAGCCTGCCCTGCTGCCGTTGAATACATCAAGCAGCAGTTCCCGGAATATGCTCCCTATATCGCAGATACAGCTTCGCCCTTGATGGCACATGCCCGGTTCCTGAAAAAACTGTATGGCGATGATATCGGTGTTGTATTTATCGGTCCCTGTATTGCAAAAAAACGGGAATCAGATGTGTTCAATGAAATTGATACTGCCATTACCTTTACTGATCTCCGCCGCTGGATGGAACAGCTGGAAGATCAGGATGCCAAGCCGGAACTGAAACCCAGCAGACTGAGAAAACAGCTGGCTGCAGGAAATCTCCAGGCTGACTTTATTCCCCGCCGTGCCGCAAAAAGTGCACTCTATCCGGTAGATGGCGGTATGGGGCAGGCAGTCCGCATGTATGCCAACCTTGACGATGTTACCATGATGAATTTCTCCGGTATCAACCGCATTGGTCCGGTACTCTGTGACCTGAATCCGGCTGAAGTCAAGGAACCGGTATTTGTTGAATTCCTCAGCTGTCCCGGTGGCTGCGTAAACGGCCCCTGTTCAACCAGACTGGGTTCAACCGCCGTTAAGAATATCAGCGTGTATAAATATGCTGCTACTGCAGACCGTACCATTACCACGGACCTGCTGCTGCAGAAACCCGACCTGACCGGAACCCTGCCGGTAGAACCCGTTACCGAAGTAAAATACAGCGAAGAAGAAATCCGCTCTGCGCTCCGTTCTGTCGGTAAATATACCCGTGAAGACGAACTGAACTGTGCCTGCTGCGGATACGATACCTGCCGGTCCTTTGCCTGTGCCATGCTTGATAAGCATGCAGAAAAGACCATGTGTGTTTCCTACATGCGTAAACTTGCCCAGAAAAAAGCCAATGCGCTCATGCGGTCAATCCCCAGTGGTGTTGTCATTGCAGACAAGGACCTGAATATTGTTGACTGTAACCGGAACTTTGCTACCCTCATGGGGCCTGATGTTGAAGAAATGTTTGAAGCACTGCCCGGTCTTGAAGGTGCAGACCTCCGGAAAATTTCTGATATGGCACGGTTCTTTACGGATGTTATCTCCGTAAATGGTCCTGACGTTATTGAACGTGAATTCCGCAACGGCAAGAAAATCTATCATGTTACTGTATTTGCCATTGAGAAAAACGAGTGTGCCGGCGGTGTAGTAGAAGATATTACTGCTCCTCAGGTTCAGCGTAACCGTATCATTACCCAGGCAAAAAAGGTTATCGACAAGAACCTGTCTGTAGTACAGAAAATTGCATTCCTGCTGGGAGAAAACGCTGCAGAAACAGAATCAATCCTCAACAGCATCATTGAATCCTTTGCCGGCGACGATGAGGACACCAATGGATAACACATTTATTGAAGTCGGTTATTTTCAGTATTGCAAACATAAGATGCAGGCTCCCGGTGACATGTTCATGTCACAGAAAAACCCGGCAGATGGTCGCGTCATCACGGCACTTTCTGACGGCTTGGGCAGCGGTATCAAGGCTGGTGTTCTTGCAACCCTGACGGCAACCATGGCAACCCAGTTCATTGCTGCTGATATTCCTATCAAACGTGCTGCAGAAATCATCATGAATACACTGCCCGTTGACAAGGAACGCGGTATCAGCTACGCAACCTTTACCCTGGTTGATATTGAGCCTAGTGCCATGGTCCGCATAATGGAATACGATAATCCGCCCTACGTTCTGGTGCGTCAGAATACGGTGGTTGAACCCATCAAGGAAATTTCAGAACTGCACCGCAAGAACAAGAAAACAGCTCCACGCATTGAAGCGTTCCTGAACTATTCAACCTATGCAGCCCGACCCGGTGACCGTCTGATTTTCTTCAGTGACGGCGTTACCCAGTCCGGCATGGGCAGTACCACGTATCCATTTGGCTGGGGCTGGCTCAACGTTCAGGCATACATTCTTGAATGCATCGACAATGATCCTACCATCAGCGCCCGGGACCTTGCCCGTAAGGTTGTCCAGCAGGCTTCAAGTCATGATGCCTTTAAACCCAAGGATGACATTACCTGCGGTGTTGTATATTTCCGTAATCCGCGTGATATGCTGGTTCTTACAGGGCCGCCGGTTTTCAAGGAAGCTGATGCAGAATATGCCCATCTGTTTGAAACCTTTGACGGCCGGAAAATCATCTGCGGCGGTACCACTGCGAACATCATCAGCCGTGAGCTGAACCGTCCTGTTACGGTTGACCTGAAGAACTTTGATCCTTCGGTTCCGCCCATGTCAGAAATGGAAGGCGCCGACATGATCACTGAAGGTATCATTACCATGGGTAAGGTTTCAGAACTGCTTGAAAATGGCGCACATACTGAAAACCTGAAACCCAATGCGGCAACCCGTATGGTTGATATGTTCCTGGACAGCGACCGGATCCACTTTGCTGTCGGCACCAAAATCAATGAGGCCCATCAGGACCCCAATATGCCGGTAGAACTGGAAATCCGACGTAATGTCATCAAGAAAATTGCAAATCTCCTGCAGGAAAAGTACCTGAAGGAAGTAGAAATTCATTATTATTGATTTTTAAGCATCAATAGTGCTTTTTTTATCTATAACCTATTCTCTATTTGTGAAAAAGTAGTTAGAATGGGCCATCGATCGGAGGAATACTCATGGAAAAAACAAAAGTTGTAATCTGTACTGGAACTCACTGCTATGTTATGGGAGCATCTGAACTGCTCCTGCTGCCCGAACAACTGCCGGAACACCTTAAGGATAAGGTAGAAATTGAAGGTCGTACCTGCATGGAACTGTGCAAACGTGGCGCCAAAGATGCCGGTCAGGGTAAAGCTCCTTTTGTTTTGATCGATGATGAGATAATCGAAAGCGCTACCTTACAGAGCGTAATTTCAAAACTTGAGGAAAAATATGCTTAACATCAACAACAACACCGCGCACATTAAACGCGAAATTCTGGTTCGCCTTGCAAAGCTTATGCTTGAAGGCAATCTGGAAAATGGTGTTCACCTGATTCCACGCCAGATGATGCCCCGCGGTGCCCAGCCTTTTCACTGCTGCATTCATCATGACCGTGAAATTATCCGGCAGCGTGTAATCGCCCGTCTTGGTTGTTCTGTAGATGATTATGATGACGAAAAACGTCTTGCAGACTACGTAACAGAAGCTTTGAACCGTGAAAAACCCGGTGAAGAAATTCTGACCGTACTGCATGATGCCTGTAATGCCTGTGTAAAATCGCATTACATGGTTACCAATGCCTGTCAGGCCTGTTATGCACGTCCCTGTATGATGAACTGTGGACGTAAAGCTATTAGCGTAGAAAACGGACGTGCCCACATTGCAGAAGACAAATGTGTTAACTGCGGTCTGTGTATGCAGAACTGTCCATACCACGCAATCATCAAGATTCCGGTACCATGTGAAGAAGCATGCCCGGTTGGTGCCATCAGCAAGGATGACAGTGGACGCGAACATATTGACTACGACAAATGTATTGCCTGTGGTCACTGTATGAGTGAATGTCCATTCGGTGCAATGATGGACCGCAGCCAGCTTATTGATGTTCTGAAACATATTCTGGCTGGAAAGAAAGTCGTTGCCATGTATGCTCCTGCCATTGCAGCCCAGTTCCGCGCTTCAAGCGGACAGCTGGAAGCAGCCCTGGTAAAAGCCGGATTCAGCAGTGCCATGGAAGTTGCTAAGGGTGCAGATATCTGTGCAGATCTTGAATCGCACGAATTTGTAGAACGCATGGAACGCGGTGATAAACTGATGACCACCAGCTGCTGTCCTGCCTATGTTGCTGCAGTCCGCAAGCATGTTCCTGCTCTGAATCCCTGTGTTTCTGATACCAGAAGCCCGATGCACTATACTGCAAAACTTGCCAAGGAAGCTGACAAGGACTGTGTAGCCGTATTTATCGGGCCATGTCTTGCAAAGCGCAATGAAGGCATGAAGGATGAATACGTAGACTATGTTCTTAGCGTAGAAGAAATCGGAGCCCTGTTCATTGCCAAGGAAATTGATATCGGTCAGGAAGTAGCTGCAGAAATTCCTGAAGGAGAAAAAGCTCCTACTGCCAGCGGCCGTAACTTTGCCATTACCGGTGGTGTTGCCAATGCCGTTAAGGTTCGCCTGAAGGATCCTTCAATCCTCCGTCCGGCCATCATCAACGGACTTGATAAAAACGGTATGAAGATGCTGATGCAGTTTGGAAAAATCCAGTCCGGAGAAGTTCCAGCCACTGCTGAAACACCGAATATGATCGAGGTAATGTCATGTGAAGGTGGCTGTATTGCCGGTCCTTCAGTAATTGCAAACCCGAAAATTGCAGCAAACCAGCTGAAAAAATACGTAGAAGCTGGTTCTGAAGGCTGATTTTTCAGTACTACCTGAAGATACGAGAAAAGGTTTCCTGATGTATCAGGAAACCTTTTTTTTATGCAAAAATTCGTAAAATTTATCAAATATTTTATTGACAGATTTCAGTGGATTGGTA
>JAKSTT010000190.1 GCA_024413635.1 Treponemataceae bacterium
AGTTGAAGCTGTCAATAAAAGAGCTCCTGCCAAAATTGAAATAATCTTTTTCATACAAAACACCTCGTAAAGTAAGTCTTCTGTGCAACTGCACATGTTATGACCTGACTATACAAGGCGATTTTTTCTGAAATGTTTTTGAATTGTTACTGTTTTGTTAACACTGAAATTTTTTGCAAAAAAATCAGTATAGTTTTCCCATGGATTCATCAATGAGCCGTATGATTTCTGCTCCATGTTTTGCTTTCTGCTGTTCAAAGATTTTCTTTGCAACGGCTGGCGCAGATCCCATGCCCACAAGCCCAAGAATCCCTAAAAATATCCCCATCACAAACGGCAGCCCGTTCGTCTGGATGCAAAGCGCAAGTCCGCTTCCAAAAATCAGTGTAGAAGTTAAGCCAAAGACAATGCCGATAATCTTTCCGGGCAGCTCAATCTTCCTGTCCATGGCCCGGATCCGCTGTACGGCACTTTGTTCATCATCGGTTTTTACCGCATATTTTTCGCGGATCTTCCGTAATTCTTCATTCCTGTCTGCTGAATAATTGTAACTGAATTTGTTTTCCATACTTTTTTTCACCTCATTTGCAAATTACCGTAAACGTTGAACCAACCCCAACTTCACTTTCTACCTGTATTTCGTAGCCCAGAATATCAATAATCTGTTTTACCAGAGCCAGCCCTAAACCGTTACCCTGTCCGTTATGCGAGGTGTCCCCCTGATAAAACCTTTCAAAGATATGATTTCCGGTTTTACTGTCCATTCCGCAGCCGGTGTCAGATACCGAAATCACGGCTCCGTCATCAGCAAAGCCTTCAACTTTTATCCCAACGGTTCCGCCCGGTTCCGTAAACTTCAAGGCGTTGGAAATAAGATTGTTCACGACAATTTTCAGTAATTCGCTGTCAGTAAAAACTGCCGTTTCTTCTGCTATATCCGCTTCAATCTGAATGTTTTTTTCTTCCCAGGTCTGCTCAAATCCCAGCATGCATTCACAGACTAATTCACTGACATTTATCTCTTTTACCGTTGGAAAAATCTTCTGGTTTTCCAGCTTGTTCAACTTAAGGATATTCGTTATGAGTGCGGAAAGGTTTGCCACTTTCTGAACAATCTGCCGGGTGTACTCTGATTTTTCGTTCTCAGAAAGCGCAGGTGTCTGAATGAGCGTTGCATAATTCTGAATGGCAGCCAGGGGCGTCTTCAGCTCGTGGGAGACATTGGAGATAAAATCCGTCCGCAATGTTTCTACGCTTCCTAATTCTTCTACCATTTTGTTCAGGTTGTTTTTGATTGCCGTATATCCATAGGGATCAAAAATTGTTTCTCTGGTGTTCAGTCTGATCGTATAGTCACCTTTAGAGACCCGGTCTGAAAAGTCCAGAATATCTTTCACATGGCGGGTACTGGTAAAATACCGTACCAAAAAGGTAAGACCAGTAAAAAGAAAGCTTAAAATGATGATGTTCAGAAAAACTTTCGGGGCCTGTTCACGGATATAGTATTCCTGTAAATCGGCCCCCTGCAGGAATAGAATGGTATTGGCAGTCGTTACAAAACAGATTCCTAAAAAAAAGAGGATGAAAAAAATGATGGAAACAGCAGTACGTTTCATGTACAACTCCTGTCAGAGGATGACTGCTTTATACCCAAGACCATGAACGGTCTGGATTTCAAAATCTTTACAGGCCGAAAACTTATCACGCAGTTTTGTCATATAGACATCAACTACCCGTGGGGAGGATTCAGATTCACTGTCCCAGAATTCGCTCATTAACTGGGTACGGGTAAAGGTTTTTTTCGGGTAGGACAGCAGTTTATAAATCAGATCAAATTCCCGGACGGTCAGCGAAATTTCTTCGCCATCAACATAGGCACTGTGTTCTTCGGCATCCAGAACGACAGAGCCGACCGTCAGTTTTTTATCCGCATTGATTTTTGAACGTCGGAGAATGGCTTCAATGCGCATCTGCAGCTCCGGAAGCATAACCGGCTTTACCATGTAATCATCAATGCCGGATTCAAATCCTTTGCGCTTGGATTCAAAATCATCTCTGGCCGTCATGAAAATAATGGGGATATCCGGAAATACCTGACGTATTTCTTTTGTGAATGTAAATCCATCAATCTGCGGCATCATGACGTCAGAAATGATGAGATCGAACACCGTTTCTTCAGTTCTGTCGTAGGCATCACTGGCATTCAGGGCACCGGTTGCTTCGTATCCGTTCTGGTTAAGAAAAGCACAGACAGTCTGATTCAGGGCTTTGTCATCTTCAACAACAAGAATCTTTATCATTCAGGTATCTCCATCTGTATTGTACCGGGAAATTGTTAAAGAATTGTTAACAGTGAAATTTACCCTGCCAGAGTCTTACAGATAACGTTCAACCCCTGTTCCAGGTATTCCCAGGTGGTGGCGCAGTTTACGCGCTGGAACTGGTCGCCTTCCGGGCCGAACATGCTGCCGCCGTCAAGCCAGATGCCGGCCTTGGTTAACGCTTCATCCATCTGAGCACCGGTCATGCCGCAGCCAGAACAGTCTACCCACAGCAAGTAGGTGGCTTCAATCTTGCGGGCCTTCAGCTTACCTTTGCCGTGTTCTGCAATATAGGCTACGGCTTTGTTCAGGTTGTCATTGATAAGGGCTTTCAGCTCTGCAAGCCAGGGACCGCCTTTTTCGTAGGCAGCGCGGCAGGCCGTTAATGCAAGCAGGTTCGGCTCATTTACGGCAATGGTGCTCAGCTGCTTTTTATATGCTTCACGCAGGGTAGGGTTTGCAATAAATATGTTGCTGCACTGCAGACCTGCCAGGTTGAAGGTCTTGCTGGGGGCCGTGCAGGTAACGGTTTTCTGCTCGATTTCCGGCGAAAGACTGGCAGTTACCGTGTGCTTGTTGTCGTCCCAGACAAAATCACTGTGAATTTCATCGCTGACAATCAGCACATCGTGTTTCAGACAGATATCGGCCATTTTCTGCAGTTCGTCACGTTTCCAGCTGCGTCCGATGGGGTTTGCCGGGTTACACAGAATAAAGAGCTTAACGCCGTTTTCGGTAATTTTGGCTTCAAAGTCTGCAAAATCAATGGTGTATTTGCCGTCTGCACTGCACAGCAACGGGCTGTTTACCAGTTTGCGGCCGGTATTTTCAATGGATCTGCCAAAGGGATAGTACACGGGGCGCTGAATCAGTACGGCGTCTCCGGGCTGGGTAAAGGCCAGAATTGCCTGGGTAAAGGCAAATACTACGCCTGGAACCGGCACAATCCATTCCGGCTGTACGGTGTACTGGTAGTTGTTTTTCCACCAGCCAGCCACAGCGCCGGTGTAGGCATCTGATGTGGTGGTGTAGCCGAAAACACCGTTCTGCACCCGTTCAGTAATGGCATCCAGAATTTCCGGTGCCGTCTTGAAATCCACATCAGCAACCCAGTAGCACAAGGTGTCCGGGGCTCTGCCTTCACGTTCACAAAGATCAAATTTAGCGCAGTCCGTACCGTGACGTTCCTGCAGGGAAAAATCGTATGTCATA
>JAKSTT010000191.1 GCA_024413635.1 Treponemataceae bacterium
GTTCCTCCCAGCCAGACGTAGCGTTCATCGCCCTGCTTTGCTGCATAGGCTTTGCGGTTTCGCTCTTCGTAGCGGGCAATTTCGTCATCTACCAGGTGCTTGCTGACGGTGGGTTGGGGCATGGGAAAGTCAAACCATTTGGTAACGTTCTTATCAAGGCCATGACCGTGCATCCAGTTGCTTAATGCGGTTTGGACTCCGTTTCCGTATTTTTCGCTCCGGGCTTCCTCAGAAAAACTGCGTTCATATGTAGAAAACGCGGTCGTATCCGCTGGTATGGGATGTAGTTTCGGGTGTTTACCGTCTTTCCACTCTTTGTATATGGTACTGTGCTCAGTCAGGCTGAACTTGTGGTAAAACGCAGAGTCAATCAGGCCGGCTTTGAACAGCTGCCGCAGGGTATCCAGCGAATTTACCAGCTGCTGGGGCGTTTCATCATAAAAGCCGTAAATCATGTAACTGTGCACCAGAATACCGGCTTCCTTGAAGGCAGCACAGGCTGATACAACGCTCTGTATATCAATGCCTTTATGAACATTATCAAGACCGTCGTTACTGGCAACTTCAAGACCGGCAGAAACCCCGGTAAGGCCGCCATAGGCAAGAATATCGGCCATATCGCGGGTAAAGGCTTTTTCAAAGCGGATATTGCCCCAGAAGGTCAAACGCGGATGGCATGGCGCACTGCTTTTGCAGTTTTGCAGGGCAAATTTTTCCAGGGCTACGGGTGGGGCAGCTTCATCAACAAAGTGAATGCCGTATACGCCGGTTTTTTCTGCCTGCTCCAGAAGAGCACCGTGTAACGCCAGGGTATCTACGGGCTTGTAATTGCACACATAATCCAGGGTAGTATCGCAGAAGGAGCAGCGGTGCCAGTAGCAGCCGTGGGCCAGATACGCTTTTAACCAGGCGCCGTCTGACCAGATGCGGTGCATGGGGTTTACATCGTCTGCAAGCCGGGGATACCGTGAAAAATCAATACAGCAGTAATCAGGAGTAACGGATCGGGTGCACAGTTCTTCAAATTTCCGGGCATCTTCGCTCAGTTCATACCAAAGGCCGCCTGGCAGCAGTGCACCACCAACATGGCCTGCGGCGGTTTCTCCGGTTGTTGCTGCATCGGCTGTTACCCGGCCGGAAAGCAGTTCCCGGTAGAAACCGTATCCCCGGTCATAGCTCAGGTAGTCGGTATAGGTAAAGACTGCAGGTTCGTGTACGGAACGTAAGGCGGTGTTGACGTATCCGCCGCCCATACTGATGACTGCCTGTGCTCCGACGGTACTGCGGATTACCCGACAGGTTGCCAGGGCTGCAGCAAACGTTCCGGCAAACGGTACACTGATACAGAACAGGGTTTTTTCTCCCGGGGTGGTGTTGGCCCGAAGTTGTTTCAGGTATCGCCGGACGATGGGTTCATAAAAGCCGGCCAGTACCGGTCCGCGGCTGGCTGCTTCCAGCACGGAAAAAGGCGCGTTACTGGCGGCCAGATGTTCTGCATACCGGATTAGGGCAAAGTTTTCATCATAGACAGCAGTGATGTAGTCTGACAGATCTGCCAGGGCAAAGGTGCAGAGCATCTGGGCATCGTCTGCACAGATATCACGGCCAAGATTCTGCAGAAACTGATCCATGCGCTGACCGCGGGGAGCGTGGGCAGAGCGGACAAATTCATGGACAAATTCCCGGCCGGAAACCTGAATATGGCAGCCGTTGCTGGAACAGCCCAGCATGGCCTTGATGGTATCAATCCATTGAATCCACAGGGGAGCACTGCTGACGTACCGGCGCAGATTAAAGGCAGTGCCATCATCGCCGGCAGCTTCGGCCTCATCAGCAAGGCGCAGCGCCTTTTCTGCAGTCTGGTCAAAAATGGTTTTCAGCCCGGTGGAACTGAATACGGCATGAAACAAATCTATGGAAAGGTCATCCCACTGTACGTAATCAACGTACTCAGCAAGTTCGGGACGCTTAAAGTAGTTCTGTAAGTAAGCCCCCGAGGGATACGGCGTATTCAGCTGTACCACCGGAGGCGTAATAATCACGACATTCATGACGGGTAGTGTATAATCTCGCGTGGTTTTGAGCCATTAGCCGGGCCTACAATTCCGCGGGCTTCCATATCTTCTACCAGTCGGGCCGCACGGTTGTATCCGATCTTCAGTCTGCGCTGGATATACGAAGCAGATGCTTTACCGGCCTGCAGGACAATTTCCAGTGCCTGGTCATACAAGGGGTCTTCACCGTCAGAGAACAGGCTTTCTGCCAGTTCATCGTCCTCATCATCAACAAAAATTTCATCATCAATGTACTGTGGTGGAGCCAGGGTCTTAACGTAATCTACTACGCGCTCAACTTCATCTTCAGTAACAAAGGCACCCTGCAGACGTACCGGGAACGGATCAACGGCGCTGGCGTACAGCATATCGCCTTTACCCAGCAGTTTTTCAGCTCCTACCTGGTCAATGATGATGCGGCTGTCGGTTTTTGAAGCAACCATGAACGCAATACGGGTCGGGATATTTGCCTTGATCAGACCGGTAATAACATCAATGGAAGGACGCTGGGTAGCCAGAATTAAGTGGATACCAACAGCACGTGACATGGCGGCCAGGCGTGCAACGGTAGATTCCAGTTCTTTACCGGTAGTTGCCATCAGGTCTGCAAACTCATCAATGATAACAACGATATACGGCATTTTTTCCTGCATGACGTTGCGTTCCTTGATACGGCGGTTATAGGTCTTGATGTCGCGGACACCCATACGGTCAAGCATGGCGTAGCGGCGTTCCATTTCGCACAGACAGTACTGCAGTGCCTGGAATGCTTTTTTCGGCTCAGTAATAACCGGTGAAAGCAGGTGCGGAATATCGTTGTACAGCTTCAGTTCTACTACTTTGGGGTCAATGAGCAGCATCTTAACTTCGTCAGGGCTCCGTTTGTACAGGATGGAAAGAATGATGCTGTTTACACATACCGATTTACCGGAACCGGTAGAACCGGCAATCAGCAGGTGTGGAGTAGTTGCAATATCAAGCATCTGGGCGTCGCCGGTAATATCCTTACCCAGAACGACAGGAACGGCCATTTTTGCGGTTTCCGGAGAATCCTTTTCAATCAGTTCACGGAAAGATACAACTGCCCGTTTGGGGTTAGGTACTTCAATACCCACTGCCTGTTTACCGGGAATTGGGGCAACGATACGGACACTGGAAGCAGCCAGACGCAGGGCAATGTTATCCTGCAGTCCGACGATTTTCTGCAGTTTGATACCGGGGGCCGGCAGGATTTCAAACATGGTAACTACCGGACCTTTCCGGATATCAGTTACTTCTGCTTCAATCTTGAATTCGTTCAGGGTTTCCTTCAGGATTGAACCCTGCATTTTGGTTTTCTCGTCGATAATCCAGTAGGGATCTTCTGCAAAATCATTCAGTAAGCCATCGGTTGGAACACTATATACCCTGCTTCCACTGGCTGCTGGAGCAGGGATTGGTCGTTCCTGCGGGAAGTCCTCCTCATCGTCATC
>JAKSTT010000192.1 GCA_024413635.1 Treponemataceae bacterium
CCCCCACAATTGCAGGGGATGATTTAAGCCGATAACAAGGAAGCAAGGTATTTTCGAACGCAGGCGGGCTGTCGCCCGTTGGAGTGAGAAAATACCGCAGCTGACGCAGTGAGCGGCTTAAAGGGCCCCTGCTACTATGTCTGTGGGGGATGATTTGACCCGATGGCTAGGCGGCGCAGGGGCGAGGCTCGCAGGCGACCTGCCGGTCGTTGAGAACCGGAGCCCCAAGACAACGACGCCAGCGGGTCAAAGGGCCCCCACAAAAGGAGCGTCGACAGTAATGGCACAGAATACATCCGGCTGCTCCTTATGGATTATCTCTCCCAGAATGCGTTTCAGGTCGTCTTCGCTCAATTTGCAGTCAAAGGGGCGGACGATATCAAAAATCAGGTTGGTGTGGGTATCGCCGGGAACCATGCGGACATCGTGAATGGTAATGCGCTCGTCAAGGCTTTTGGCAATGACAGCGGCCAGGTCTTTCAGAGTATCAAGGCGCTCGTTATGCAGGTCGATGGGGTCCATGTGGATAATGGCCCAGCAGTTGAACTTATAGGCAACGGAAACTTCTGCCTGGTCGATGACGTCATGCAGTTCAAACACGTTCAGGTCGCCGGGAACTTCAGCATGCAGGCTGATAACCCTGCGGCCGGGGCCGTAATCGTGAACCATCAGGTCGTGAATACCGCAGATGGGCGCATGGCTTAACACTTCTTTTTCTACTGCTTCAATGAACTCTTTTTCCGGCGGGCGCCCTAAAAGCAGATCCAGGGTCTCTCTGGCAGAATCAATGCCAGCCTTAAAGATAAAGCAGGCAACAATCAGCCCGCCAATGCCGTCTACCGGGAGCGTGGTAAAGCGGCTGGCAAAAAGCGAAAGCAGCGCAACGGAAGTACTGAGCATATCGCCGAAGCTGTCTTTTGCCGTAGATTCCAGGGTTGCAGAGTTAATGCGTTTTCCGACTGTATGGTTATACAGATACATGTACAGCTTAACCAGGATACCGGCAGCCATGATGATAACGGAAACCCAGCTGAACACCACCGTTTCAGGGTGAATCAGACTCTTGACTGACGAAATGACCAGTTCAAGCCCCATAAACAGAATGATGCCTGAAACGGCAAGCCCTGCCACATATTCCATGCGGCCATGACCAAAGGGATGGTCCCGGTCTGCAGCCTTTGCCCCCAGCCGGAATCCGATAATGGTACACAGCGAGCTGGCGGCATCTGACAGGTTGTTCAACGCATCAGCCGTAAGGGCAACGGAACCGCTGAGCCAGCCTGCAAGGAATTTTGAAAGTGAAAGCAGAATATTCAGTGCAATTCCTACTATCGAACAAAGTACACCATAGGCGGTGCGCACGGCAGGAACGCTGTAGTTTTTGTAATCCTTGATGAAAATCTTTGCTAAAAGAGTAACCATACTGTAAGTATACGCACAGTCACTCAGTTACGGAAACCTAATTCTTCTGCGGCCAGTCATACTATGGTTACTGTTGTCTTACTGATACTGGAGAAAAAAGACTTTCACAGATGGTTTCAGATGACACTTGCTAAATGACATTTTATGTGATAGTGTCATTTTTAACACATTGAGTAGTGAGGTCCCAATGAAAAAATGCACAATCAACACTAACCTGCCCAAGAATCTGCCCCTGTTCCTGCGGGACCGGGTAATGGCTCATGGGGATAAATATCTTCATGCCTGGAAGGATAAAACTGGAACTTTCCAGTACGCTACCTACCGCCAGGTGTATGACAACATCATCGCCTTTGCCCTGGCATTGGAGCATTTAGGCGTACGTGCAGGAAACAATATCGGCATTATTTCCGACAACCGGAAAGAATGGTTCATTACCAGTTTTGCAATCCAGAGCTTAGGTTGTGCAGATGTACCACGTGGTTGCGATTCATTGGGAACAGAAATCCGCTTTATCCTTTCTTTTGCAGACTGTGACATGGCTTTTCTGGAAAACGAAAAACAGCTGCTGAAGGTGCTGGAGAACACGGCAGAAGTACCGCTTCTTAAAACCGTCATACTGTACGACCATGCCTCTGCAGAAACTGAACAGAAGACCGCTGACGCAGGTTTTACCCTCTACTACTTTGATGAGCTTTTGGCCCAGTCCCGCGCTGAGTTCAACGCAGATCCTGAAGCCTGTACTGCCCGTATTGAAGAAAAAATGAACCAGGTACCGGAAGACGATACCTGTACCATCATCTTTACCTCCGGCACCACCGGTACCCCAAAAGGCGTAATGCTGACCCACAAAAACTTCATGGCACAGATGAGCGCCGCCCACAACTTTGTGCCCGGTAAACCAGGCGAAATGTGGATGAGTATTCTTCCTATCTGGCATAGTTTTGAACGCCTTGCCATGTATGCCACCATTCTGGTAACCAACTGCATTGCCTACTCCAAACCCATTGCCCGTACCCTGCTTGCCGACATGGCTATCATCAGGCCACACCGTATGTGCGGTGTACCGCGCCTGTGGGAAGCACTGGTAAGCGGCATCAATCAGACCATGCAGAAAAAAGGCGGCATTACCTGGAAACTGTTCAATTACTTTATTGATGTGGGAAAACGGTACGCCAATGCCCGCGACCTGGTTATCTCCAATGTATTCAGCCCCACTGAACGCAATGCTTTTGCAGACTTCATGCACGGCATTTTCCCTTTCCTGGCACTGGCACCGCTCCATGCCCTGGGAAACCTGCTGGTGTACCGGAAAATCAAGGAACGTTTTGGCGGCAGAATCCAGTATGTTGTATGCGGAGGCGGTTCCCTGCAGAAAGACACCGATGATTTTTTCCGCGCCATCGGAATTCCGCTTTTAAATGCCTACGGTATGACAGAAACTGCACCGGGTATGGCATTCCGTGACCTGAAACATCCGCAGACCAACTGTATCGGCGACCTGTTCCCTACCCTGGAGTTCAAGGTTGTCCGCGAAGAACAGGGCAAAGTTGCTGATAAAACGCCGTTACCGTACGGCCAGAAAGGACTTATTCTGGTGCGTGGTGCCAATGTCATGAAAGGCTATTACAAACGTCCTGATTTAACTGCTGCCATCATTGATGAAGACGGCTTCCTGAACACCGGTGACATCGGTATCATCAGTCCCAACCGGGAACTGGCCATTACCGGCCGTGCCAAGGATACCATCGTTCTTTTGGGTGGTGAAAACATTGAACCGGTACTCATTGAACAGACCATCTGTTCCAGCGAACTGATTGAAAGCGCCATGGTTGTGGGCCAGGACAAGAAATATCTGTCATCCCTCATCGTACCCTGTAAGGAAAAACTGATTGCCTACGCAAAGGAACACGGCATCATCTATACCACCTATGAATCCCTGCTGAAAAACGAGCACATTCATTCCCTGATCTATGCAGCCGTAAGCAAACTGGTATCACTGGAAAAAGGATTCCGCACCTGCGAAAAAATCTACAAGATTTCCCTGATTGCAAAGAGCTTTGAAGTAGGAAAAGAACTTTCTGCCAAGCAGGAAATGATGCG
>JAKSTT010000193.1 GCA_024413635.1 Treponemataceae bacterium
CTGCCATTCCGGTATATCCCTGTGCATCAAGTTCATTGATGTTGTCTGCGATGCTGGAAATTGATTTACCTTAGTGGCTGGATGATGTCCCAGTCATCACTTTTGATTTCATCGGTTTCGGCATACGCCGGTTTACTGAATCAGGATAAAAATGCATAATCCGGCATCTGAGAATGGAAAAAAATGAAAGGGATATTAAAAGAATACGGGTGTATACTATCCGGAGGAGGCAGCATGAGCTTTTATACCATCTACAATGCAGAAGGCAGAAACCTTGAAGAACGGGTGCCGGTTGAGTCCTTTACTGTCATCGGGCAGAAACTGGGCCAGTGTCTGGAATCTGAACTGACGCTTGCCATCAGTGGCGGAGAACCGGGCGGATCCGGATCTCCCATGCTGCAGGTGGTACCGGTAACGGATCAGGATGGAAACCAGGCAATCATGCTGTCTTATGAAGACGGTGACGGTGAATTCTGCCGCTTTTATGAGCAGCCCTATACCGATGAAAAACTGCAGGAAGTGCTCCAGTATCTGCATGCCTTTGCCATGGAAGGCCTGCGGCCGGATACCGATGCTGCCGGCTGGATTTCTGCCAGTGACGAAAACACTGATTACCGGCCGGAAGTTTCGGCATTTTATGTGGACGGCAGAAACCGCCCGTACTGTAAAAGCGTTGAAGGCATCCTGTACCTGATGTTTGACGGCATTGCCCCTGATGATTACAGCCTCATGTCACTGGAAGACATGGATTGGGACGTGAACGGGCTGCAGGAAGTTGATGCAGAAACCGCAGGCAAGGCTTCAATGCTGCACCATCTGGTAGAAGACGCTTTCCTGACCTTCTGGGCTGATGATGCCGGCAGCAGGTATGCGGTAAACCACTTTGACATAGTGTTCCGGGTGACCAGAGAACCCAACGGACAGGTTACGCTTGCAGCATCTGCAGATCTGACCTGGCAGCCTGAGTGGAAACAGATATCCCTGGCGGATGTCAGAAATCCTGCGTAATCACCCCTTCTGCCTTTGGGGCAGGGAAAGCTGTAACCTATCGTTGCAGACGGAAAAAGCCGGAAATCTGAGTTATACTGTCTGATATGGAATACAAAATTGATGGCGGAAATCTGCCTGTACTGAAAATGCTGCTGCAGCCCGGGGAGGCTGTAGAATGTGAATCCGGCGCCATGAGCTGGATGGATAATGAAATTGAAATGCAGACGACAACTGGTGGCGGTCTTGGCAAGATGCTGGGCCGTATGTTTACCCAGGAAAACGCCTTCATGAACACCTATGTTGCCCACCGAACCGGCGAAATTGCCTTTTCTGCCAAGTTTCCCGGCTCAATCAAGGCTGTCCGCGTTACGCCCGGAAACGGCATCATCGTACAGAAAGGATCCTTTCTGGCAAGCTGCGGCAATATCCAGAGTGAAGTCTATATTCATCAGAAACTGGGGCGGGGCCTCTTTGGCGGTGAAGGATTCCTTATGCGGCGCTTTACCGGCGACGGCATGGTGTTTCTTGAAGTAGACGGTTCTGCCCATGAATACGAAATTCCTGCCGGAGACTGCAAGATTGTTGATACCGGTTATGTGGCCGCCATGTCAGAATCATGCCGCATGGAAATAAAAACCGTAAAGGGTATTACCAACATGCTCTTTGGCGGCGAAGGTCTTTTCAACACCGTAGTGTATGGTCCGGGCAAAGTAATCCTTCAGAGCATGCCGGTAGTTTCCACCGCCATGCTCCTGTACCAGTACATGCCGCACCCTTCCAATAACGGTAACAGCTGAGAAGAATATTTATTTAACGGGGGTAATACAGCCTCCGTTGCTACCGCTAATAGTTGCGCCCTGCAGCCAGGCGTTGGCACTGTTACTGGCATCATACCAGACCGTATGCCCGTTGAGGATAATGTTGCTGCAGGTGCTGTCGGCGTCAGTCAGGGCTGAAACGTAAGAGTCTCCGGTAACAATCCAGGTGCTGCCGGCATCAAGGGTAATGCTTACGTCGCCTTTATCAGCAGTATCAGCAGCTCCGCTCCATGATGTTTTATCCTTGAGCACTGCGGTTACGGAACTGATGGCATCACAGGTAATTTCGCCGGTCAGCTGCTGATCGGTTGCGGTAAAGGTGAGTGTTCCGCCATTGGCTCCCTGTTTTCCCCATCCCCGTTCACTGTTGTTTCCGCTGCACTGAATCAATACATCGCCAATCCCATTAAGCGTACAGCCGGAAAGGTTGATTTCTGAACTGGTGTTGGTAATGTAGAAGAACGGTCCGGAGCCGGCATTGGTCAGTTTTGAATCCGTAGCATTGAACACGCTGGTACCGATGTTGGCATCGCCACTCATACTCTGGTACAGCATGATTCCTTTTTTTGCATAGCCGGTCAGGTCTGAGTTGCTGATGGTGATGCTGTTCTTGCCTTCAATAACAGCCATTTCTGAGTCGTAGGCGGTGCCGGTTACGCCGGTGACACTGATGTTCCCGGTTGAGTAGATTACTGGAGAGCCGTCTCCGTGAGTTTCTGCTGTTCCGTTTGTTACGGTGATGGTGCCTTCGCCGCGGTCTGTAGCAAAAGCCGCACAGTGGTCACCCTGCGTGGTAATGGTGACGTTTTCTGCGATTACCGTGCCGTTATAGGTGGCATCAAGACCGCGGGATGAATTTTCGGTTGTAGCGATGGTGCTGTCAGAAATATGGATGACGGCATTATCACCGGTGGCAAATACAGCGTTGGAGCCATCGGCATCAGAAGTAATGGTTACCCCGGAAAGAGTAATTGAACTGCCACCGGTTGCCACAACCGCACTGTTCAGCCCGTAAAAGTTACTCTGTTCCTCACTGGAGGTATCGCCGCCGGTCTTTTTGAGAGACCCGCCGTTTACGGTAACGGTGGCGCCGTTCTCAGCAAGCAGTACGCTGGTATCGCTTTCTGCTGCAGAATATGAAACCTTTTTCAGTGTTTTGGTTTTACCGTCAACTATAAGTGTTGCTGTCAAATCCGGCTCTTGTGCATCAGCGATGGTACCAAATCCATCTGGGGCCATTCCATCAGGTGGCATGCCCTCTGGTGGCTGTCCGCCTGCACCCGGTTTTCCATCCGGCGGCAGTGCCGGTGGTTTCCCACCAGGAGCAGCCTTTCCGCCCGGCTGGGCAAAAATCATTGATGCTGTAACACATAGTATTAAAAGTACAGATACAAATTTCTTCATTTCGTTCATCTCCTTAGAAGCTCATCACGTGAGTACATGCCTACTATATCCACACCGTGCTAACAAATACATAAACAGCTTTGGAAAGAGTTGTTATATAACAGTTGATTAATGAGCTGGTGTAGATGAGTTTAATCGTATGTAACATTTAGCATCTGTATTTTTCTTGGTGCAGTTTTTCCCGTTTCCGTTTTTATAGAATATGCGTACATTAGTTACATGAGTTCAACAAAAAGTGTTGTAGAAAAATACGGGGATATTGTCCGGAACTTCC
>JAKSTT010000194.1 GCA_024413635.1 Treponemataceae bacterium
ATTATCTGCGGTATGATGGCACGCGCATTTGCACAGGCTGGTGCCAAAGTTGCAGCTCTTGACCTGAACGAAGAAGCTGTAAAAAAACTGGCTGACGAACTGAAAGCAGAAGGATTCTGCTGCGAAGGTTACAAAGCAAACGTTCTGGAACGCGAAGCTCTGGAAGAAGTTCACCAGGCAGTTCTGAAAGATCTGGGTCCCTGTGACATCCTGATCAACGGTGCCGGCGGTAACAACCCGAAAGCTACTACTGACAACGAATACCAGCACGAAGCTACTGAAGGACAGAAAACCTTCTTTGACCTGGATTCAGCCGGTGTAGACTTTGTATTCAAGCTGAACTTCCAGGGAACCCTGCTTCCTACCCAGGTATTTGCTAAAGACATGGTAGAAAAGAAATCAGGTAACATCCTGAACATTTCTTCTATGAACGCATATACCCCACTGACCAAGATTCCAGCTTACTCTGGTGCAAAAGCTGCCATCAGCAACTTTACCCAGTGGCTGGCTACCCACTTTGCCGGTACCGGAATCCGCTGTAACGCCATTGCACCCGGCTTCCTGCTGACCAACCAGAACCGCGCACTGCTGTGTAACCCAGACGGAACCCCAACTGCTCGTTCTGCAAAAATTCTGAACGGAACTCCTATGGGACGTTTCGTAGAAGCAGAAGAACTGCTTGGTGCAACCTTCTTCCTGGTTGACGACAAAGCAGCAAGCGCTATTACCGGTGTAGTAGTACCAGTTGATGCCGGTTTCGCATCATACAGCGGCGTATAACGCATAAGCGCTATCCTGAAAAACCTACCGGCGAAAAGCGTGCGTTCAAAACCGCTCCTTACGTCGCTACACGCGAAGCCTTGCGAGGAAACTATCGAACAAGGCTTCGAGTGTTTTTGCCCGCCCGCTTTTCACCTCCCGGTTTTTCAACATATCACATTATGCTATCGAGGGGAGCGGTTTTGCATTTACCCAGCCCGCCGGTAGCTCCTTCAAAAAAACTTAATAAAAAACGAGGCAACCCTGTGAGTACTTTTATGGACAAAGACTTTCTTCTGCATTCAGAAACTGCAAAAGAACTGTTTCATAACCATGCTGAAAAACTTCCTATCGTAGACTTTCATAACCACCTGAACCAGCACGCCATCCTGAACGATGACACCTTCAACAACATTGCAGAAGTATGGCTGGGCGGTGACCACTACAAATGGCGTGCCATGCGTGCAGACGGATTCAGTGAAGAACTGATTACCGGAAACAGAACTGGTGGCAGAGAGCAGTTTGATGCCTGGGCACAGACTGTACAGGATTGCTTCGGAAACCCGCTGTATCACTGGACCCATCTGGAACTGCAGCGGTACTTTGGCGTAACTGAGCCCTTAACGCCGTCCTCTGCTGACAGAATCTGGGAAACCTGTAACAGCCAGCTGGGACCAAAAGGATACTCAGTCCGCACCCTGCTTGAAAAACAGAACGTAGCAGTACTCTGTACTACTGACGATCCTGCCGATGACCTTGCCAGCCACATTGCACTGAAAGCCAGCGACTGCAAGTTCAAGGTTCTGCCAACGTTCCGCCCGGAAAAAGCACTGGGCATTGATAAAGCAGATTATGCCGACTACATTGCCCGTCTGAGCAAAGTCAGCGGCGTAGAAATCTGCTGCGCCGACAGCCTGTTTGCCGCCCTTGAAAAACGGCTGGACTTTTTTGCCGCCAACGGCTGCCGCGTAACTGACCACAGTCTGGAATCAAGTTTCTTTGTTCCGGCAACAGCCGCTGAAGTAAACGATATTTTCCGCAAGAAAATGGCCGGCGGCGAACTTTCAGTTGTGGAATGTGCCAAATTCCGCGGCGCCATGCTGACCCGTCTGGGAAAAGCCTACGCACAGCGTGATCTTGTCATGCAGATTCATATCGGTGCCATCCGCAACAACAGCAAACGCCTGTTTGCAAAAATGGGTCCTGACCACGGTCTGGACAGCGTACATGATTTTAACTACGCCGATGAACTTTCGGCACTGCTTTCTGCCATGGACGAAACCGATGAACTGCCCCGCACCATTCTCTATTACCTGAACCCCAAAGATGCCGACATGATGGCAGCCATGGCAGGTAACTTCCAGAGCAATGAAAAAGGCATTAAAGGTAAAGTGCAGCTGGGAACCGCCTGGTGGTTCTGTGACCACAAACTGGGTATGGAACATCAGATGGATGCTCTCCGTTCAGCTGGCCTTATTTCTACCTTTGTAGGAATGCTTACTGACAGCCGCAGCTTCCTGTCGTTCCCCCGCCACGAATACTTCCGCCGCATCCTGTGTGACTACATCGGCACCCTGGTAGAAAAAGGCGAATACCCGAAAGATATGGAATATTTAGGCAAAATGGTAGAAAATATCTGCTATTATAACGCCATGAATTATTTCGGATTTTAATATGACTGTAACCGACGTGCGTTGCCAGAAGGGCGACGCCGCCTTTCTTATCGACACCGGCTCCGCATCAATCCTCTTTGATACGGGGTTCGGTTTTACCGGCTATGCAATAGCCGACAACATTGCCCGCGTTCTGGGCAGCCGTAAGCTGGACTACATATTCCTTACCCACTCTCACTATGACCACGCACTGGCAACACCGTACATCAAGCGGCGTTTTCCAGAGGCAACCGTTGTAGCAGGACGCTATGCAGGAGAAATCTTTCAGCGCCCCGGAGCCAAACGGGTGATGAAGGAACTGGACGGCAAGTTTGCTGCCACCTGTGGCATCACTGATTACGAATGCCTGGTAGACGAGCTGGCTGCTGACGTTCTGGTAGATGACAGCGATGTGATTACAGCCGGCGAGCTGAAATTCCAGGTACTGCATCTACCCGGACACACCAAATGTTCCTGCGGCTTTTACTGCCCGGAACTGAAGCTGTTTTTATCCACTGAATCTCTTGGCGTCTACGATGGCAATAAAAGCATCATGCCCTCATGGCTTGTCAGCTACCAGCAGTGTATGGAATCCATTGAGAAGGTACGGCAGCTGGATATTGAACAGCTGATTGCCCCGCACCTGGGACTTTTGAACACAGAACAGACCGCGTTTTTCCTGAAAGAAATGAAATCTGCCAACCAGCAGGCTTTTACCTGGATGAAATACCTGATTACAGCCGGAAAAACCGACGACGAAATCATCGGATTGTATAAAGAGCGGTACTGGTACGGCGAAATCCAGCAAATGTACCCCATTGATGCCATGACGCTGAACACGGGAATCCAGATTTCGCTCATACGGAAGATGCTGGACACCCCTTCGGCATAAAAAAAGCCCCCGGCTTTCCACAGGAAGGAAGCCGGGGGCTTTTCTTTCTGCTGCCGGCTATGGCAGCAGAATCTTAGATCATACTAAGCCCTGAGCGATCA
>JAKSTT010000195.1 GCA_024413635.1 Treponemataceae bacterium
CGCGGGGTACAGAGCCGGTGGCGGCAGAGGGAACATAGATGTCAGGACGCTGCAGCTCGATACAGATGCCGGTAATCAGGGCAATCAGCAGAATCCAGGGAACAAGACACAGAAGTACAATACTACGTTTTTTCATCATAAAACCCGATGTACTTATAATATCACAGCAATTGGCCAATTTCGGAGTGATGGTGCTATCATAGTGCTATGCAGAAATCCCGACCGCTGACCGCCATCCTGTGGGATGTTGAAAACGTAGCTCCTAAGGAAATTGGTGGCATTATCGACAAAATTGAAGAAGATTACCGCATCACCTATGCCCAGGCCTTTGCAGACTGGTCACTGCCCAAAACGGGGCGGAAGGCTGGAGATCTGGCCCGCCGCAACTTTGAGATGATCCACACGCCGCACATTAAAGGGCTCAAGAACAGTGCAGACATCAGCATGGTTGCCCACGGTCTTGGCATCATGCGCAATTATCCGCATATTACCAACTTCATCATCATTACCGGGGATGCAGATTTCCGTCCGTTGCTGCTGGAACTGAAGCGTGAAGGCAAAACCATCAGCATTATCTGTGATGCCAAGAATGCAGCCACCGATCTGGTAGCCATGGCAGATGAATTCATTGATTACCGCGATATTATTGAAAGCAGCATTCCGGTTGAAAAGGATGAAACCGTAGGCGGCGATGATTCCGATGAGGCAGAAGAAGTACTGACCAAACAGGCAGCGTTCAGTCTGCTGGAAGAAGCCATCAGCAGCCTGATGAAAGAAAATAAATCTACCTATGTAAATTCAGGTGGCGCCAAAACAAAGATGAAGCTGCTGAATTCCGGCTTTGATGAACAGAAACTGGGATTCGGCTCCTGGTCGTCATTCATAAAGGCTGCCCAGCAGCAGTCGGCAGTCCGGACCGCTCCTGATAATAATTCACGGCTGACCGTTGATGGTGGCACCAGTGGAACGCCAAAAGTGTTTCAGGTGCTGTGCGATGAAATCCGGGCCTGTAAAAAGGAATGGGATGCAGAAGGGTATGTCAATTTTTCTCAGGTGGCTCCGCGGGTAAACTGCCGGTCTTACGGCTACCGTCATTTCAAGAAGCTGGCGCTGGAAGCAGAAAAACGCGATCTGGTCAAAGTGCATTCCCAGGGACCGGACTGGCTGATAAAATTACTGTAGTTTTTTAGAAGCCGGGGAGGGGACAGTGAACGCTGCACAGTGGGATATTTTCAAGACATTCAGGGACGCATTCAAAGAGCAGGTTGCTGCCTGGAGCAGTGATGCTGACCTGATGCATCTGCTGCAGGAGCTGCAGGGAAAAACTGCGGCTGCAGACAAGGTTCCGGCCTATCTACTCCAGACTCCCATTGTGTACAACACCAGTCTTGACCAGGTAACGGCTGACACTGAGCTGAAGGTTATTGTCATTGGCGATAATCCGGGAAAAGACGAACAGCTGGCGGCTAACCGGAAATATCTGGTGGGGTTAAGCGGCAAGGTTGCCAACACCTGGTTTTCCAATCATCCGGAGCTGGGCATAGATTTCCGGGCCAATACCATTATCCTGAATAAAACGCCGGTGCACTCAGCAAAGACCAAAGAGCTGAATGCCATGGGTAAACTGGGTGGTCCGCAGGTTGCAGACCTGATTCTGGAAACGCAGTTGTGGATGGCCCGTCAGACGGCAAAGCTGCATGCGGACCTGTGTGCTGCTGCCACCACAGAAGCAGAAAAACCGCTCCTCTGGCTGGTAGGCTATGCAGAGCTGAAAGGGAAAGGCGTTTTCATTCCCTATCGGAATGTGCTTTCATCATTCTACACCTCGGATCCGGCAGGGATTCAGGCCAGTTCCTGTGTCGGCGTCTATCAGCATTTTTCCATGAACCGTTTTTTCATCGATGTAAAAGACAATTCTGATTCTGCAAAAAGCCTGCAGGATAATCTGATTGCCACCGGTCTGCTGCACCGGAAAGAAATCCTTGCGTTTTAAAGACACCAAACCGAAATTCTTCACCCTTTGCGTATGTTAGTTGGGGATGTAAACTAACTATACCATGATGCTGTATCCGGTTGTTGCACTCAGCCGGGCACACAGTCTGCTGTAGCCGTCTATGCAGCAGACTGTGCAGTACATGATATGACCTCAAGTGGAGAACTATTTTATGAAAGTAACAAAAATGGCATGGGCAGTTGCACTGCTGCTCTCGTGCTCTCTTCTTGCCTCCTGCGCTTCTGCTCCAAAAGTAAGCAAGGCTGCAGCTACCGGCAAAATCATTGAAAGCTATATCCGCACCTGGCCTATCGGTTCTACCATTGAAGAACAGCGTGCCAACAACAAACACTGGTCTGCAGATGACATTAAAGGCGATCTGCTGACCCAGCTCATTATCTCTTTTGCTCATGTAAATGCAGAAACTGCAGAAATCACCTTTCCTGATGTTGAGTCAGAAGTAACTCCATTCCCGGAACTGTGGACTGAAGTTGCCAGGATTCAGAAAAAGTACCCGGACCTGAAACTGGTTGTTTCAATCGGTGGATGGGGTGCTGACGGTTTCAGCCAGGTTTCTGCAGATGATGCTCTGCGGGCAAAATTTGTTGAAAACATTGTTGATCTGGTTAAGGAAAAGAAACTGGATGGTATCGATATTGACTGGGAATATCCTGTTGGTCCGGACTGGGGACAGGCTATTGCATCACGCCCAGATGACGGCAAAAACTTCCTGAAGCTGCTGGCTCAGATCCGTGTTGCCTTTGACATTCTGGGTAGAGAAACCGGCAAGTATTACAGCGTTTCCTGCGCTGTTCCTGCTTCCAGCTGGTATCCGCAGAAAATTGATGTTGTAGCCGTAAGCCAGCTGGTTGATGTTCTGAAGCTGATGACCTATGACTACTACGGTTCATGGAGTGCTACCACCGGTCATCACTCAAACATTTTTGTTAACCCGGCAGACCCTGCGTGGGGCGGCTGGTCAACGGCACAGACTGTTGATATGTACCTGAACGCCGGCGTTCCTGCTGAAAAAATGGTTGTTGGTGTTGCATTCTACGGATGTGCCTGGACCGGTGTTGCTGCCGGTGATACCAATGGTCTGTTCCAGCCCTTTACCGCAGGTGCGTATCCTGACGGTGTAAGCTGGCCACTGGCAAAAGAACTGCTGAACAGCGGTGAATATACCCGTTACTGGGATGATGTTGCGCAGACTGCATGGCTGTATAACGGTGATACTTTCGTAAGCTACACCGATGCAGAAGAAATTGCCGTTATCCGCGACTACGTAAATGAAAAAGGTCTGGCCGGATTCATGATCTGGGAATACGGCCATGATCCTGAAGGCGAATTACTGGAACTCCTGTCTAAGTAATATA
>JAKSTT010000196.1 GCA_024413635.1 Treponemataceae bacterium
ATTCAGTCCTGATCCGGCTGCTGGCCGTCATGGGCAAGCCACTTGCATTCTGACACGTCCATGTGGGTAAAGGTTGCCTTGAACGAAGAATCTTCCGGACTGCAGGCATAGATACCAAACTGGATTTCTCCGGTGGCATCCCACATATGGCACACACGCATCTGAGAGAACGTTTCGCCATCGGTGGAACATTCGATGCAGAAGTCGTCTTCGCGGCGGCTGAAGCGGTACCACATGGATTTGATGGACGCATCGATGGCAGTGGTGGCCCAGTCAGAATAGCCGTGATTGGTGGCAACGCTACCCAGGTGCTGGAACTGTTCGTTCTCGTATTCAATAGAAGCTTTCAGCCAGTTATCGCTGTCCAGGTACATGACAACGCCGCACTGGTCAAAGCGGTGCTTGCTTTCAAATTCAGTTTTGACAGTGAACGAAAAATACTTTTCACTTGTCTTCATCTGCAGCACCGGCGCGTTATCGTTTCTGAAATGATAGTAGGTGCGCTGCCACAGGTCCGTGTGGGGCTGGGTTACGATTTCGATACGGTCATTTTCAATGACACAGCTGCAAGGCTGTCTGGTCCAGGCCAGATTCTGTACGTCAAACATAGGTTTCTCCTGAAAATTATAGAGTCATGAGGGTTGCGCGACAGGGGGCCCCGTCCGTATCGGTCAGGTTCAGCGGCGCACAGTTCAACAGGTACACGCCGTCAGGTACGTGGGCCAGACGGATACCTTCAAGAAGCACCACTTCTTCCTTTAAGAGCACCAGATGTACCGCCTTGGGAGCATCTTCCGGGCCAACTGTCTGGGATTCGTTACCAATCAGGTCCAAGCCGGCAGCCGCAAAAACTTTTGCAGCTTCAAGGGTAACGGTTGCTTTGCCCTTTAATAGGATTTTTCTGGCGGATTCTGCGTCTGCTTTAGCGGCGTCTTTCAGGATGCGCTCAGCATCGTCTGCCGACACCAGGCCATTGTGGGTCACCACATAGGCACGGCCGATGAATTTTTCAAGGCTTACTTTATCGATGCCTTTTCCGTCAGAATAAAAGTGGTATGGAGCATCAACGTGAGTGCCGTTATGGGCACACAGTGAAATGGCGGTTAAGTTGCAGATGTCGCCGTTTTCTATGCGGAGAACTGCTTTTTTTTCGGGCACCGGGTCGCCGGGGAATACAACACATTCAAACAGTGGTTGTGTAATGTCATAAATCATTTTCAATCCTTTACATTAATATGAAAATCTACCGGTGTACTGGGAAAGTCCAAAAACGCTCGATATCGTCGCTATTGGTGAAGCCCGGCATAGAAACTATTGTTTGTCCATGCTAAACGCATGGACGCCGGGCTTCACCAATTTTTGTCCTTCCCCAGTCCACCTCCCGATTTTCAGCTTCTTCACCAGGACAACTAATCCTACAAAGTTTTCAGCGGTCTAGCGGATAAAGTTGGTGAAGGGTTTGGGCTCTTTTTCGGGGAGGCCGAATTTTTCTTTTCCCAGGGCAATGCTCTTCATGAGGAATGCCATGTTGCGGGCCAGGGTGCGCATGGTGTGCTTTCCTTCTTCGTCCTGGTCAGCCTGACCGGGGGCACCGCCATGAATACTGTTCCAGTATGTACTTGGAGCTACAGGCATACCGCTGATGGTAAAGAACTTGTTCATTTCATCAAAAGTGGCAGAACAGCCGCCGCGGCGTGCGCAGACAACAGCAGCCCCTACTTTCATTGACTTATCAAAATGTGAACTGTAGAACATACGCTGCATCAAGGCCATGAGGGTGGCGTTAGCAGAGGCATAGTATACGGGACTTCCGATAACCAGACCATCAGCGCTTTCAAACTTGGTTGCCAGTTCGTTTACAATATCGTCAAAAACACATTTCCCGGTTTTTCCGCAGTTTCCGCAGGCCATACAGCCCCGGATATCTTTATTGCCAACTACAACAGTTTCAGTTTCAATACCTTCTGCTGCAAATACGGTTTCCATTTCTTTCAGTGCAAGGGCGGTATTCCCGTTGGCACGGGGGCTGCCGTTCAAAATCAATACTTTCATTGTTTTTCTCCTGCCCCCAGTATACCACAGCTTTATGGTCTTTATCGGGTCATATCCAGCGTTATGCGGCGGCCCAGGTCCTTTGCCTTGTTGCCGAATGCCTTTGTAGCCTTGCGCCAGTTAGCCTGACCGGCAAAACGGTAGGCAATGCGCGGAAACTGGATGGTGGTAAAGGTATCGCCAATGACCGTTCCTTTGGCGGCATATTCACGCAGCATGAGAAGGGGCGTATCTACAGTTCCCATGGGTCCCTTAAAAGGTGGAATGCCACCCAGAGAACCAAATGCACCGGTGCCGCCAACGCCAACACCGCCGCAATATTCATGGCCTGCTTTGGCGCAGAAGTTTGCCATGACGCGCAGAGCCCACTGGGTCTGGTGGCCTTCAAAAAAGCCCATGCCGACTACGGCGTATACTTTTTTGGCACCGGTTTCAGAACTGCGCGCTGCAATCTGCTGCAGGCAGTCCAGCAGGTGGCCGGGGATGCCGTCGGAATAAAGCGGGAACACGAACATCCAGGTGTCGGCAGCGGTTAAGGTTGCCAGGGTTTCAGGCGTAACCGTGCAGTCATGGAGTGCTGCATCGGTAAAAGTTACTTCCGGTGCCGGTTCGTATGATTTGATGCGGCGGCAGAAGATTTCACTGGCACTGTCTGCTTTTTTCGGACTGCCGTTAATGAGTGCGATCATAAGGTTACCTCCATGGCTGCTGCCTGATTTTCATAGAAGAAAACGCCATCTGGTTTTGCATGATAGTTTACGCCGTTGGCAACCTGAATACCCAGCAGCGTTTCTTTTTCTGCGTCGGTAATGGTATCGCCATCGGCAGCGTATATGTGCCAGGTAATCTTGAGATTGTTCTTATAGCGCTGTTTGTGGTGCAGTTCTCCGTGAACCACCGCGAAATCGGGATGGATATACGAAAGGCACCGGTCCTGATTTTTCTTTACATAGGGACTGACACTGCCAAAGCAGTTGGCGCTGACAATGATAAGCTCACTGGCGTTGCCAACCCGGGCACCGTTCAGTTCAAAACCGTCGTGGATAAGACATTTGCCGGGATCCTTCAGCCAGCAGCCGAAACACCCGATGCAGTGATGCACGTTCTTGCCCTCTTCCGGGCAGATAAGATAATACTCGCCCTCAACCTTGGGCGCATAATTTTTGATATCAGAGATGATAAGTTTCATAGGGATAGTATAACGCAATTATTCTGCAAGAAACCGCCCGAAAGTGGGAGCAGACACCGCAGCGGGGGCGCGTTCAGCGCCGGAGCCAGGTGGCTGCGACC
>JAKSTT010000197.1 GCA_024413635.1 Treponemataceae bacterium
CAGAGTCCGTGCTACAATGTACATATGTTAAAAAAGTGCAGCCCCGAAGAATTTGAGCAGTATGCCGACTTTGCCTACGAACTGGCCATGACCCCGGAAAAATGCGGGTACCATGTCTATTATGACGGTGTAAAGACGAAACGCGATTTTCTGGAACGGGGGCGGAAAGCCCTTTCATCAGAACATGAAGAAGCCTTGCTATTTCTGCAGAATGATACCGTCTCGGGAATGATTATCTATTTCTGGGAGCCGGACGAGCTGTATCTGCAGACGATTGTTTTTGCCATCGACGCCGGAACCGCTGAAGCCCTACGCGAATTCGTCGCCTATCTGGATTTTCCTTTTGCCGGTTATCAGATTATTCTGGGCTTTCCTGGCGAAAATCGGACTGCAAACCGATACCTGGGCTCCCATGGATTTACGTGCATTGAAAACGACTATAACACCATCGGTCATATCCAGAACCTGCAGCAGGAACCGGTCAATCCGCACATTATCCCGATTACCGGAGACAATTTTGATCTCTTCCGAACCTTACACTCCCAGATTCAGGGCGAACTGTACTGGACCGCTGACCGGATTCTTGAGCACCTGGATACCTGGACCATCCTTGCCTTCTGTGAAGAATCAGCTCCTGCTGGAGCCATCTATTACCGGCGGGCACGGAACACCCTGTACGAGATTTTCGGCATCGATTTCCCCAATGGTATACAGAACGACGCCGTATTCGGCCCCCTTTTGCAGGCTGCGGTCAGTGACATCCGTAATCAGGGTGGAGAGCACATTTTTTTTATGTGTGATGAGCTATCTCTAGCGGTCACTACAGCAGCCGGCTTTACCACGGTAGGGCAGTACGTGTGCTGGAGCAGAACCAGTCCAGTGCGTAGATTTGTCTGATTCCATCATGTGAAATTTCATTGGATTCATCCAACGTAATCAGGAATTTCGGATAAGAATCTTTTATTGCCTTGAGTGGCTTCAACTCTCTGTTCAGTGTCTCTTCATCTGTAACTGAGAGTGATACCTGATAGTATTCAGGCTGGCCGTCCTTTATCGCAACAAAATCAACTTCCATGTCTCCAAATTTTCCAACATAGATTTCGTATCCCCGGCGTACTAATTCCAAATAGACAACGTTCTCAAGAATAAAACCATCGTTTCCTGTTTTACTGCCCAGCAGAAAATAATGTAGTCCCAAATCTACAGCATAATATTTTTCAAGGCTTTTCAGGTTTCTTAATGCAAAGTTTTTAAGTTGTAAATTAAAAACTTTGCAAAATTCAGTAGTTTTTTACTTGATGGTTAAAAAATCAAGTTTTTCACGTAATGTTGATTGGCACTGAAGCTTCCGCCGTTCTATTCGGTCAGTTTTTTTTCCAGCAGGAAGAAAAGGCCTTTGCGCCACTGGGCCTGTCCGCAGCGGATAAAGCCCAGAGAGTCATACAGGCGCTGAGAGTAGGGGTTTTCGGAAAATACATCAAGCCGGAGCGCTTCCATTCCCTGGGCTTTCAGTTCCTGCATAAGATGAACCATGGTGGTACGGCCCATCCCTTTATGCTGAAACTCCGGATTCACCACTATCCGGTGAAGAATGTGGAACTTTTCGCCGTGGTACTTCCAGTCCGCCGTCGTATACGCTTCATCATACAGGTCGTTGAGTACATAGATGCTCGCAATCTTGCCGGTTACCTCATCAATTCCGACAGAAAGGGTCCCCTGGCGTATGTCTTCTTCAAAGTCAGACCGGCAGGGATAGATTTCGTCCCATTGAAAGATGCCTTCTGAAATCATTTTTTCAATAGAGGCCTGCACAAAAGTCAAGATTTCATCCAGATCAGAAAGGTCCGCTTTTCTGAAACAGACTGTTGATTTTCCGCCATCATAACACTCAGTTGTTTTCATATACTCAGTTCCCATCCCTTTCAGCCATTTACCTGCTGCTGACCACCAGCCCTACGATGGTCAGCAGGGTGCCGATACCGCCCATAAGGCTCAGTTGTTCACCCAGAAAGATCCGGGCAAACACGATGGTTACTACGGGAATCAGGTACACACCCAGATTGGCGCGGGCGGTTCCCAGATTACGGCAGGCAACGTTCCATGCCGTAAAGCACAGTCCGCTGCCACCAAGGCCCAGAAAGCACAGAGATGCCCAGTTTTTAAGGGAACTGAAGCGCTCAGCATTCAACGCACCATCAATTGAAACCCGGGCAACCGCAGACTGCTGGAACAGTCCCAAAAGTGCCACCGGCAGCAGCCAGACCAGGGCCCAGAAAAAGATGCGGCGGGTAGAACCAATGCCGCTGTAGCCTTTATTGTTGATGCAGGTAACGCACAGAGAATAAAAAGCCCAGGCAATGGAAGCTGCCAGCGCCAGCAGGTCACCCTTAGGATTAAATCCTGCTTCTATACGGCTGCCGTTAAACGTAATCATGACAACGCCGGCAATACACAGTACAAACCCTGCCAGATACCAGCGGGTCAGGTGATGTTCTTTTAAGAAGAGTTGCAGCACAATGGCAGTAAACAGCGGACAAATTGATACGATGATGCTGACATTGCTGGCGCTGGTGTACAGCATGGCAATGTTTTCACCGTACTGGTAAATGACAACGCCGGTAAGCCCTGCCAGCACAAAAAGCCATTCGTCGCGGCGCTCTGCCAGTTGCACCCGGTGGGGGTAGAGCAGCCAGAGAAAACTGTATGCCAGAAGAAAGCGCACCAGAAGAATTTCCAGCGCACTGAACTGCATCAGCAGCACTTTGGTGCAGACAAAGGTAATACCCCACACAAAAACGCAGAATGAAGCCAGCAGGACTCCGATGGCAGGTGAATTTGCTTTCGCAGAAAGCTTCATCCGATGACCTTCCAGTGCTTGTCCACATGATTCAGAATTTCACAGCCGGTTTCCGTTACCAGAACCAGGTCTTCAACCCGCACGCCCATTTTACCGCTCAGGTAAATGCCGGGCTCAATGCTGAAAATCATGCCGGGTTTTGCTACCAGCGTACTGGCGCTGCTCACATCACCTTTTTCGTGTTCTCCCATGCCGATAAAGTGCCCCAGACGGTGGGTAAAGTATTCGCCGTAACCGGCAGCCGTAATGTGTTCCCGGGCTGCCTTATCAAGTGCGCACAGGGGAACGCCCGGTTTAATCAGGGCTTCGGCGGCTTCATTGGCCTCCCGCACAATATCATGAATTTTCTGATATTCAGGGTCAGCGCTCTTAAAGAACGCCGTACGGGTCATGTCAGAGCAGTACCGGTCCTTAATGCAGCCCATATCAATAAGTACACAGTCACCTTCCTGTACCACCGTGTCATCCGG